>JBDTMF010000354.1:0-2542 GCA_039934455.1 Solirubrobacteraceae bacterium | reverse complement strand
GGCTCTCGTGTCACAAGCTGATCGAGGACGCCGCGCGGGCGACCATCCTGCTGGTCCCCGGCCTACTGCGGCTCGACGTGCGGCCGCTCGAGGACTCGCTGCAGGTCTTCGCGCGGGCGCTGCACCCCGTCCCGCCGCGCTGGGAGATCATCGGCGGCGCCGCCGACGAGGCCGCCACGGACGAGCCGTACCGGCTCGAATGGCGCGTCGACGCACCGCTCGATCCCCATCCGGTGCGCGGCCGCGTGACCGTCACCATGACGGTGGACTTCGATCAGGGCGTCGCGCATTTCGTCGCCTACGCGGTCTTCCGCGAGATCAACACGTAGGATCCCGGCGTGGCCCTCGACCGATCCTCCATTCAGCGCACCGACTTTCCGACCGCTCGTCGCGGCTACGAGCCCGCCGCGGTCGACGCGCATCTGCGCGAGGTCGCCGACCAGGTCGAGGGCGTGCGCCGCGCCGCCGCGCAGCCCGTGGCGGCCGCGGCGTCGTCGCAGGTCCAGCGCATCATCGAGGTGGCCGAGACCACGGCGGAGCAGCTGCGCACCGAGGCGCGCGAGGAGACCGAGCAGCTGCGCGCGGAGGCCGGCGGTGAGGCGCGCGAGCACGTTCAGCGCGTGTCGACCGCCGCCCGCGAGTTGCTTCAGCAGATCGGCACGCTGCAGCAGGAGCTCGGCGGCATCCTGGGCCGCCTGCACGACGACGCCGCGCGCCTCTCCTCCGAACTGCGCGCGCTGGAGCGGGACGTGGGCGAGCTCGGGCCGCCGCAGGACGAGGACGACGACGAGGTCGAGCCCGAGCCCGAGCCCGAGCCCGCGGCGGAGGACGAGGAGCCGGAGCTCGAGATCGAGATCGCGGCACCCACCGGCTCGACGCGGGTCAACGACGAGGAGGCCGCGCGCCTCGTCGCGCTGGACATGGCCCTCGGCGGCACCCCCCGCGAGGAGACCGAGCAGTACCTCGCGCAGCACTACGCGCTCAGCAACGCCGACAAGCTGCTGGACGACGTCTACACGCTCGCCGGCTCGTGAGCTCAGCTCCACCCGAGCTGGACGCGCTCCGCGAGCGGATGGAGGAGCTGAGCGACCTCGGCCGCATCCACTCGCTGCTGTTCTGGGACCAGAACACGATGATGCCGCCGCGCGGGGCGGCCGGCCGCGCCGACCACGCCTCGACGCTCGAGCTGATCAGCCACGGCCGCCTCACCGACCCCGAGGTCGGCCGCCTGCTCGACACGCTCGCGCCGTGGGCGGAGGGCGAGGACCCCGATTCCGATGCCGTGCGAATGCTCGCCGCCGTGCGCCGCGACCACGAGAAGGCGGTGCGCGTGCCCGGCGAGCTGGCGGCCGAGATGAGCCACGCCGCCGCGCTCGGCCAGCAGGCGTGGCAGGAGGCGCGCGCGGCCTCGGACTTCTCGCACTTCCGCGACGCCCTCGCGCGCCACGTCGACCTGCGCCACCGCTACGTCGAGTGCTTCGAGCCGGCCGCGCATCCCTACGACATCCTGCTCGACGACTTCGAGCCCGGGCTGACGACGGCGGAGCTGCGGCCGCTGTTCACGACGCTGCGCGATGCGCTCGACGACCTCGTCGCGGGCGCGGCGGCGGGCGGCGGCCAGGCGCGCAACGACGGCGCCTTCTCCGGCCCGTTCGAGGTCGACGACCAGCGCCGTGCGGTGATGGCTGTGCTCGAGGCCGTCGGCGTCGACCCCGACGGCTGGCGCCTGGACCCGGCGCCGCACCCGTTCGCGCAGTCGCTCGGCCCGCAGGACGTGCGGATCACGACGCGCTACGACCTGCACGACTTCGGCGTCGCGCACTTCTCCGCCCTGCACGAGTTCGGCCACGGCCTCTATGAGGCCGGCATCGCGCCCGAGCTGGCGCGCGGCCCGCTCGGCACCCCGGTGTCGCTCGGCATCCACGAGTCCCAGAGCCGGCTGTGGGAGAACCTCGTCGGCCGCTCGCGCCCGTTCTGCGACTGGGTGCTGCCGACGCTGCGCGAGCACCTCGGCGCGGCGCTGGGCTCGATCGACGCCGAAGCGCTCTACCGCGCGGTCAACTCCGTCCAGCGCTCGCTGATCCGCGTCGACGCCGACGAGACGACCTACAACCTCCACATCATCCTGCGCTTCGAGCTCGAACTGGCGCTGATCGAAGGCACGCTCGAGGTCGACGACCTCCCAGCGGCATGGAACGAGGGCATGCAGCGGCTGCTCGGGGTCGACGTCCCCGACGACGCCCAGGGCGTGCTGCAGGACGTCCACTGGGGCGCCGGCCTGTTCGGCTACTTCCCGACCTACACGCTCGGGAACCTGGTCGCCGCCCAGCTCTGGACCAAGCTGCAGGCCGACCTGCCGGAGATCGAGGCGCAGGTCGGCCGCGGTGAGCTCGCGCCCCTGCGCGAATGGCTCGGCGAGCACATCCACCGCCACGGCCGCAAGTTCCCGCCGCGTGAGCTGCTGCGCCGGGTGACCGGCGAGTCGCTGCAGCCCGAGCCGTTCCTGGCCTACCTCCGCACCAAGCTCGCCGACGTCGCGGCT
>JBDTMF010000353.1:0-2586 GCA_039934455.1 Solirubrobacteraceae bacterium | reverse complement strand
CCGCGCCGGCCGGCTCGACGAACACCGACGGCATCGCATGTCGCCTATCGAAAGCTCCCGTCTCACGGCGTCCCATCAGCGCCGGTCCGACCTGCGCTTTGCCGGCCTCGTCTCCGCGGGCATGATCGCCACGGTCCTGACCCTCGCCGCGCTGCTCGCGCCCGTGCTGGCCTGGAACGGCTCGCCCGCGCCCAACGCACGCGAGCGCGACCAGACGATCCGCCTCAGCAAGCCCGGCACGCGCGTCCCCACCCCCGCAGTGCTCTCCGCCGACCGCGCCGCGATCCACATGGCCGCCAGCGCCGCAGGCCGGCTCGTCTCGGCCGGCACGCTCAGCACCGCGGCTGAGCGCCGGGCCGCCGGCCCGGCCCTCCACCTGAGCGGCCGCCTCGGCGTCACCGAGCGCGTTCCGCAGGCTGACGGCCCGCGCCGCGCCGCGCCGCTCGCGGGCTCAACCTTCGACACCGACGGCGACGGGCTGCCCGACACCTGGGAGCGCCGCTACGGCCTCGACCCCGGGAACGCCGCCGATGCGACGGCGGACCCCGACGGCGACGGCCTCGACAACCTGACCGAGCTGCGGATCCGCACGACGCCCAACGGCGCCGACTCCGACCACAACGGCATCCGCGACGGCGACGAGGACTCAGACAACGACGGCGCGATCAACCTGTCCGAGCAGCAGGCGGGGACCGACCCCGGCTCGGGCGAGGACGTGCCCCCGGCGGCCGAGACCGATGCCAACCCGGGGCCTGCGGTGGTCGAGGGCGACACCGGGACGCCGCTGCCCGCCTCCACCGACCAGTCGCCCGACCCGGCGCCCACGGCCGCGACGGCCCCGGAGACCGCGCCCGCGCCCGCGCCGCCCGCGAGCGACCCGGCGCCGGTCGAGGCCGCACCCACCGCCGCAGCGGTCCCCGCTCCGGCCGCCGCACCCGCTCCCACGCCGACCGGCGACGGCGGCGGCCCCGGCCGCGGCTGGGGCCACGCCGACCAGGGCGGCCACGGCACCCACTCCCCCGATTAGGAGTCCGTGCGCTCGTAGGCGCGGCGCAGCTCCGGCTCGATCGCCGTGCCGACGAGGCGCTCGTCGAGCGCCGGGAGGTGCTCCTTCAGCCGCGCGTCGCCCGTGAGGGCGGCCAGGCGGACGGTGGCCTGCGTGAGCGCGTAGCGCTTCCAGATCGTGTCGGCGGCGTTGCCGCCGTCGTCGTGCGGGCCGACCTCGCCGAGCAGGTCGAGCACCGCGTCGAGCGCGCGCGCGTCGCCGCGCAGCGCGAGCCCGTGGACCGCCTCGATGCGCGTGTCGTCGCTCGAGTCGTCGAGCCGCGCGGCGAGCGCGTCGCGCAGCACCGGCGTGTCCTGCGGGGAGAGCGTGCCGAGCGCGAAGGTCGCCCAGTCGCGGATGCTCGGCTCGGGATCGCTCGTGAGCTCGACGAGCGCGTCGAACACGCGCTCGTCATCCCTGCCGGACAGCGCGTCGGCCGCGCCCTCGCGGACGCGCGCGTCGGGATGGCGGCGCAGGTGCAGCAGCGTCTCGATCCCGTACGGCGAGCCGAGGTGGCCGAACGCGCTCGCGATCGTCGCCAGCACCTCGGGATCCTCCTCGCGCCCTTCGAGCTCCTCGAGCGCGGCCGCGCTCTCGGCCGGGAAGGCCCGCTCGGGCACGCCGAGCTGGCCGAGCACATAGGCGCCGGCGGCGCGGGCGCGTGGCTCCACGTTGCGTGTGAGCGCGCGCGCGGCGTCGAGCGTGGTCTGGTCGGCGCGCCACGCGAGCGCGGCCAGGTACGGGGCCCATTCGGAGTCCGAGTCCCATTCGCTGATCGCCAGTTCCACGAGCTCCTCGAGCGAGCGGTCAGGCAGCCGCGAGTCGAGCCAGAAGTTCACGAGGCCGGCGTCGGGTCGGCCGCGCAGCCAATCCGACGCGGCCATCCGGCGGCCGCCGGGGGGCTGCACCTCGAGCAGCTCGAGCGCGCCGCCGTTGCAGTCGAGCAGCAGGCGCTCGCCGTCGGCGCGTACGCGGCCGCCGGCGGGCGCAAGCGTCTCCCCGTCGACCTGCGCCGCGATGACGCCGAGATGCGAGCCGTCCGGCAACGGGAGCCGCGCCCCGATGTGCGGGCGCAGCGCGCGCACCACGCGCTCCACCGCCTCGGCCGGGCGCGTGGGGTCGAGCGCCCGGTCGCGCGCCTCGATCTTGTGTGCGTAGGTGACGGCGGCCTCGTCCTGCTCCTCGAACGGCGGCCGCTCGTCGAGGGCGCGGACCAGCAGCTCGCCGCCGAGCTCACGCAGCCGCGCCGACAGCGTCCCGTAGTCGTCGCCGGGCCGGATCGGCGCGCGCTGCTGCAGGCAGACGGGCCCGGAGTCCAGGCCCGCCGTCAGGCGCATGATCGACACGCCCGTCTCCTCGTCGCCGGCCATGATCGCCCGCTCGACGGGGGCGGCCCCGCGCCAGCGCGGCAGCAGCGAGGGATGCACGTTGAAGATCTCGTGGTCCGACAGCAGCGGCTCCTTGATCAGCACGCCGTAGGCGCACACGACCAGCCCGTCCGGCGCGGCGGCGGCAATCCGCTCGAGCACCTCCGGCTCGTG
>JBDTMF010000352.1:0-2589 GCA_039934455.1 Solirubrobacteraceae bacterium | reverse complement strand
GATCGCGATGGCGGTCGCGGCGCTCTCGCGCCGCGAGGTCAACCGCATCATCCTCACGCGCCCCGCGGTCGAGGCCGGGGAGCGCCTCGGCTTCCTGCCCGGCGACCTGATGGCGAAGGTCGACCCCTACCTGCGCCCGCTGTTCGACGCGCTGCACGACATGCTCGACGCCGAGCGCGTCGCCGCGCACCTCGAGCGCTCGGTGATCGAGGTCGCGCCGCTCGCGTTCATGCGCGGCCGCACGCTCAACGACTCGTTCGTGATCCTCGACGAGGCCCAGAACACGAGCCCGGAGCAGATGAAGATGTTCCTCACCCGGCTCGGCTTCGGCTCGAAGATGGTGGTCACCGGCGACATCACCCAGGTCGACCTCCCGCGCGACCAGAAGTCGGGGCTGGTGGTCGTGGCCGACATCCTCTCCGGGGTCGAGGGCGTCGAGTTCATCCGCTTCGGCGGCGAGGACGTCGTGCGCCACAAGCTCGTGCAGCGGATCGTGGCCGCCTACGACGAGCACTCCACGCGCGCTGCTCCCGAGCTGCGCCCGGCGCCCTCGCGCAGGCGGACCTCCTAGCGGATGCTCGACGTGGAGGTGATCGGCAGCTCGCTGCTGCCCGAGGAGGCGCTGTGCCGCCTTGTGGCGATCGCGCTCGCGTCCGCCGGCATCGAGGAGGGCCACCTCGCGGTCGAGTTCGTCGACCCCGAGCGGATCGCCGAGCTCAACCTCGCGCACCGCGGCGTGGAGGGCCCGACCGACGTCCTCTCCTTCCCGGTCGACGAGGACATGGAGCTGCCCGGGCCGCCCGCGCTGCGCGAGCTCGGCGACGTCGTCATCTGCCCTGAGCACACCGAGGACATCTCGGATGCGGTGGTGCACGGGACGCTGCACCTCGTCGGCATGGATCACGAGACCGACAGTGGCGAGATGCTCGCCCTGCAGGCCGAGATCGTCTCCTGGATCAAGTGACGCGCGCCGGCTTCGTCGCGCTGGCCGGGCGGCCGAACGTCGGGAAGTCGACCCTCGTCAACGCGATGGTGGGCCAGAAGGTCGCGATCGTCTCCGACAAGCCGCAGACGACCCGCCGGGCCATCCGCGGCGTCGCGACCCACTCGGCCGGCCCCGATCCCTGGCAGCTGGTGCTGACCGACCTCCCGGGCGTCCAGCGCCCGCGGGACGCGCTCACCGAGCGAATGCAGAAGCGCGTCGAGCACGAGTTCTCCGAGGCTGACGCCTGCCTCCTGCTGCTCAACGGCGAGCAGGGCGTCGGCGGGCCGGGCGACCGCTTCATCGTCGAGGCGCTGCGTGGCGCCGGCGTCGCGACCGTCGTGGCCGTCAACAAGATCGACCGGCTCGACCGCATCCGCACGGTGGCCGCGCTGCAGGCGGCGTCGGACCTCGGCCTCGACGCCGACGTGTTCCCGATCTCCGCCCGCACCGGCAAGGGCGTCGGCCCGCTGCTCGAGCACCTCGTCTCGCTCGCGCCGGAAGGGCCGTTCCTGTTCCCGCTGGAGGAGATCTCCGACCAGCCCGAGCACGTGCGGCTCGCCGAGCTCGTGCGCGAGCAGGTGTTGCACCGCACCCGCCAGGAGGTCCCGCACGCCGTCGAGGTGCAGATCGACGAGATCCTCGAGCGCGAGGACGACGGCCTCGTGACGGTGCGCGCGCTGCTGTGGGTCGAGACCGAGTCCCAGAAGGGGATCGTCATCGGGTCGCACGGCAAGATGATCAAGGCGATCGGCACCGCGTCGCGACGCGAGCTCGAGCGCGAGCTCGGGCTGAAGGTGCACCTCGACCTGTCCGTGCGGGTGCGCCGGAGCTGGCGCGCCGACGACGCGCTGCTCGACCGGCTGGGGATCACGTAGCCGGCGCGCCCGCGCACGTACCCGCCTCCTACCCAGCTAGGGCGAGCCGAGGTCGAGGTAGACGGTCGCGCTCATCGCCGCAGACGCTCCCACAGCTCGGCGGCGACCGGCGCCTCGAGGTGGCGGACGCGGGCCCGGCCGCCCTTGCCGACCGCGACCGCGAGGTCCGCGAGGCCGGCTCGGCGCTGGAACGGGTTCTGCGCGATCGCGTGCTGCTGGAGCCGCGCCGCCGGGGTGAGCAACGTGGTGCGGGCGAGCAGCCGGGAGCGCATCGCGAGGCGGCCGTCGCGCAGGCGCCAGCCCGCGGCCTGGAAGGTCCACCAGCCGTTGAGCGCGAGCAGCGGCGCGGCGAGCAGCGGCCACGGCGCGAGGCCGGGGAAGAGCAGGCACGCCGCGCCGCCGCCGATCGCGCCGACGATCGCCGGCGGCAGGGCGTAGCGACGGGCCGCGCGTGCGGGCGGGGCGGTGAGGCCGTCGAGCTCGTCGGCCAGCTCGGGCAGCAGCTCGGCGAGGAAGGCGGCGACCTCGGCGCGGGGCAGCAGCGGGTACAGCGTGCGGGCGGCCGAGCGCTCCTCGGCGTCGCCCGCGACCTCGAGGCGCAGGGTGGCGAGACCGAACGGGCGCCGCAGCACCCCCTCGACCACCCGCACCGCGTGGATGCGGGGGACCGGCACGACGGCGTCGGCGCGCTGGAACAGGCCGCGGCGGATGCGCAGGCGATCGCCGTCG
>JBDTMF010000351.1:0-2599 GCA_039934455.1 Solirubrobacteraceae bacterium | reverse complement strand
CTCGACCTTCTGCATGGCAAGCAGACGCTCTAGCCAACTGAGCTACAGCCGCGTGGTGAGCGGAGAATAGCGAGCAGTCAGGCGAGGATGAGCGAGGCGACCTCGTCGAGGTCGGCGCCCACGATGTCCGGCTGCTCGCCGACCGGGCTCAGCACCATCCCCGGGCGCGCGACGAACGCGGCCTTCGCTCCCGCCGCGATGGCGCCGGCGCAGTCCCATGCGTGGGCGGCGATGAGCCGGACGTCGCCGATCGGGGCGTCGAAGGTGTCGGCCACGAGCCGGTAGGGCTCGGGCGCGGGCTTGAGGCGCCCGACCTGGTCGGCGGACAGGGTCGCCTCGAAGCGGTCGTCGATGCCCGCATGGGAGAGCTGCTCCCGTGACACCTCGAGCGACGAGTTCGTGAGCGAGCACAACGTGAGCCCGCCCGAGCGCAGGCGGTCGAGCGCCCCCGCCACATCGGGGTGCGGCGGCAGCGTCCGCATCGCGGCGACGATCTCGTCCACCTGGGCGTCGCTCAGCGCGGTGCCCGTGCGGGCGGCGACCATGCGCAGCGCCCCGTGCTGCGCGGTGGTGAAGTCGATGTCGCGGCCGGTGATGACGCCGACGAACGCGAGCTGGAGCATCTGGGCGAACCACTGCGGCCGCACCGCCGGGTCGCCGAACGCGCGCTCGAACAGCGGGTCGAGCGCGGCGAGGTCGAGGAGGGTCTCGTTGACATCGAACGCCAGGATCCGGGGCATCGGGGGATGATACGACGGGTAGGGGTCGCTGATGACCGTCCTCGTCACCGGCGCCACCGGCTTCGTCGGCGCCCACGTCACGCGCGCGCTGGTGGAGCGCGGCGACACCGTGCGCGCCGGCTACCGCAACCCCAAGCGGCTGGACCGCCTCGGGGACCTCGACGTCGAGCACGTCGAGGGAGAGGTGCTCGACCTCGACGCGATGCGCAGCGCGATGCGCGGCTGCGACACCGTCTTCCACGTCGCGGGAATGGTCGGCTCCAAGCCGGTCGGCAAGGTCTGGGAGATGAACCAGCGCGGGCCGCTCGCGGCGGTCGAGGCGGCCGCGATGGAGGACGTCGGGCGGGTGGTGGTGACCTCCACGATCTCGGCCGTCGGAACCGCCGACGGCCGTCCCGCCGACGAGGAGAACCCGTACCCCGAGGAGGGTCTCGGGCTCGTCTACGCCGACGCCAAGCGCGCCGGCGAGCGCGAGGCGATCGCCGCCGGGGAGCGGCTCGGCGTCGAGGTCGTCGTGGTCAATCCCGCCTACGTGCTCGGCGTCCCCGTCGACCGGACCCAGCCCGGCGAGACCTCGACCCGGATCGTCGGCAACTACCTGCGCGGCCGCCTGCCCGCCGTGCTCGACGCGCCGATCAACTTCGTCGACGTCGGGGACGTCGCCACCGGGCACCTGCTCGCCGCCGCGCGGGGCGAGCCGGGGGAGCGCTACATCCTCGGCGGCCACAACCGCCCGTGGGCCGAGCTGATCGACATGGTCGCCCGCGCGGCCGGCATCCACCACCCGCTGCTCGTCATCCCCTCCGAGGTTGGCGTCATCGCGGACCTGCGCGAGCGACTCGGTCTCCCGGGCGCGATCTCCGCCGAGGCGTTCGGGCTGATGGGGCAGGACTGGCGCTTCACCTCGGCCAAGGCGAAGCGGGAGCTCGGCTACCGCCCGCGCCCGCTGGCCCAGACCGTCACGGCGACGGTCGAGTGGTACCTCGAGCTGATCGAGAGCGGCGCCTTCGACGACTCCCAGCGCTCGCCGATGTCCGCCATGGCCCAAGGGCTCGGAGCCGCCGCCCGGCTCGGGCTCTTGTGGCCGCTGCGCCCGGCTGAGAAGCTGCTGCGCAGGAGGTTGCTCGCCGGCCGTTGAGGAGGAGAAGATGGCACTGTCGTACTCGCAGGGAACCGGGACCACCCCGCTGCTGGGCGAGACGATCGGGGCCAACTTCGATCGCGCGGTCGCGACGTTCCCGGAGCGGGACGCGCTGATCGTGCGCCACCAGGGCCTGCGGCTGACCTACGGCGAGCTGGGCGAGAACGTCGACTGGACGGCGCGGGCGCTGCACGCGCTCGGGCTGCGCAAGGGCGACCGGCTCGGCATCTGGGCGCCGAACTGCGGCGAGTGGGTCCACGTCCAGTTCGCGACCGCGAAGCTCGGGATCATCCTCGTCAACATCAACCCAGCCTTTCGCACGACGGAGCTCGCGTACGCGCTGCGCCAGTCCGGCTGCAGGGCGCTGATCGCCGCGCCAGAGTTCAAGGGCTCGGATTACCGGGCGATCGTCGACGAGGTCCGCGACGACCTTCCCGAACTCGAGCACGTCTTCTTCCTCGGCGACGAGGTCCACGCGCTGGTGCGCAGCGCGCCCGCCGAGATCGAATGGCCGGAGCTCGACTTCGACGAGCCGATCAACATCCAGTACACGAGCGGCACCACCGGCGCGCCCAAGGGCGCGACGCTCTCGCACCACAACATCCTCAACAACGGCTACTTCGTCGGCGAGTTCTGCCGCTACACCGAGGAGGACCGCGTCTGCATCCCGGTGCCCTTCTACCACTGCTTCGGGATGGTGATGGGCAACCTCGGCTGC
>JBDTMF010000350.1:0-2606 GCA_039934455.1 Solirubrobacteraceae bacterium | reverse complement strand
CGACCGACGGCCGGCGCGCCGGCGGGTTTGACCGCCGGCGCGCCCGGGAGGAGACTCCGAGGCTCCATCCAAGAGCTGGAGGAGGTAGCCCATGAGCGCCGGGATCGACTCGGTCCTGCAGGCGGCAGTCGACGGGGGAGCCGTGCCGAACGTCGTGGCGATGGCGGCGGACGCGAGCGGCCCGATCTATGAGGGGGCGGCCGGGCCGCGTGCGGTTGGCTCGAGTGAGCCGGTGACGCCGGACACCATGTTCCGGATCGCCTCGATGACGAAGATCATCGCGACGACGGCGGCGCTCCAACTCGTCGAGCGCGGGAAGCTCGACCTCGACGCGCCCGTCGACCAGTACCTCCCCGAGTTCGCCGGCCTCCAGGTGCTCGATGGCTTCGACGGCGACACGCCGCGCCTGCGCGCGCCCGCGACCCGCGCCACCGTGCGACATCTCGTGACGCACACCAGCGGGCTCGCGTACTGGTTCTTCAACGCCGACATCGTCCGCTGGGAGGCGGCGACCGGCACGCCCAACGTGCTCTCGGGCTCCAAGGCGATCTTCGCCGCCCCGCTCGTCGCCGACCCGGGCGCGCAGTACGAGTACGGCATCAACTCCGACTGGCTCGGGCTCGTGATCGAGGCGGCGGGCGGCCAGTCGCTCGATCTCTTCTTCGCGGAGCACATTCTCGGGCCGCTCGGGATGACCTCGACGACGTTCCTGATGAACGAGGAGCAGCGCGCGCGGTCGGTCCCGGTGCACCTGCACGGCGAGGACGGCGCGTGGCAGGCGGCGCCCGACGTCGACTGGTCCCAGGAGCCGGAGTGGTGGGCCGGCGGCCACGGGCTGCACTCGACACCCCGCGAGTACCTGCGGTTCCAGCGCATGCTGCTGGGCGGCGGGACGCTCGACGGAACGAAGATCCTCGAGCGGGCGACGGTCGAGGACATGTTCGCCAACCACATCGGCGAGCTTGACTTCCCGGCCGAGATCCGCACCGCGGACCCAGGCTCGACCGCCGACTTCAACGCCGGACCCGGCTTCAAGTGGGGCCTCGGCCTGCTGCTCAACAGCGAGCAGCAGCCCGGCATGCGGGCGGCCGGCAGCGGGTCGTGGGCGGGCATCTTCAACACCCACTTCTGGGTCGACCCCGCGTCCGGCGTGACCGGCGCGATCTACACCCAGACGCTGCCGTTCGTGGAGCCGCGCGTCTACCAGGTCTACGTCGACTTCGAGCGCTCGCTCTACGCCTCGATCGACACCGACTCCGTCAGGAGCCGGCGCTTCGACCGCGTGCCCGAGGAGACCTCGCAGACCGCCTAGGGCCGTGGCACGTTCTGCAGCCGCACGCGGCCCTGCGCGACGAGCTTGCCGTCCTCGCGCGTGATGTCGCATTGCCAGAGCTGGCCGGTCCGCCCCTGGTGGACCGGCATCGCTCGGACGTCGAGCCGGCCCCCGCGGTGCGCGCGCAGGAAGTCGGTCGTGTTGGAGAGCCCGACCGCGAACTGGCCGGCCTCCTCCACCGCCGTCGAGGCGCCGATCGAGCAGGCGGTCTCCACGGCGGCGGCGTAGACGCCGCCGTGGACCATCCCCCAGGGCGTGTGGTGCCCAGGCCCGGCGTCGATGTGGCCGGTGACCTCGGAGCCCGAGTATGCGTCGACCTCGAGGCCGGCGCCCTGGACGAAGGCGCTCGACGCGGCGAGCGAGATGTCGGGCGGCTCGCTCAGACGCCCAGCTCCTCGGACGCCATCTGCGCGCCCTTGACCCGGTTGGCGATCTTCTGCATCGCGATGTCGCGCGCGAAGTCGGGCGAGCCGTGCTTCGGCTTCTCGTCGCGGCTGAAGGGCGAGAAGCCGCAGTCGTCGGTCGCGCCGAGGCGCTCGACGGGGATGTGCTTCGCGGCGGCCACGAGCTGGTCGCGCACCTGCTCGGGCGTCTCCACCTCGGGGTCGAGGGGATTGACCACGCCCATGAAGCAGACCTGCGGGACGCCGTTGGCGTCGTCGCGGCTGTACTGGCCGACGAGCTTGTAGACGTTCTCCTTGTCGTCCTCGCTCGCGCACTGGATCAGGAAGTAGCCGGCGTTGAGCTGGAACATCTTGCTCAGCAGCTTCTCGTAGGGCACGTCCTTGGAGTGCACCGAGTCCATGTCGCCGCCGGGGCAGGTGTGGATCCCGATGTTCTTACGCTCCTCGGCGGAGAAGCGATCGATCACGCGGTTGTTGAGGTCGATGAACTCCTGGAGCATGTCCTTGTTCGTCCAGGGGTTGCGCGAGTCGTTCTTGTTCGCGAGCCGGCCCTCGGTGAAGTCGATCGACACGCGCTTGGCGCCGGCCGCGAAGGCGCCGCGGATGTCCTTCTCGACCTCGTCGCAGAGGTCGTCGAGGAACTGCTCGCGCGAGTAGCCCTCGATCTCGCCCTCGAGCGGGTAGAGCAGCATCAGCATCGACGGCGCGATCACGGCCTGCTTGACCGGCTTGGAGGCGATCGCCTTGTTCTTCTCGACGAACTCCGAGGCGAAGGTCTTGTAGCGGAACGGCCCGCCGGTCAGCCGCGGCAGCTGGCGGTGGTGGCCGTCGTCGAAGATCGCGAAGAACTGGCCGTCGCCGGCGAGGTT
>JBDTMF010000349.1:0-2611 GCA_039934455.1 Solirubrobacteraceae bacterium | reverse complement strand
CCCACCTTCAGGGCCGGGCAGCGAGGGCCGCTACACCACTTCTACCGACTTGACCCGGTGCGACTGAACTCCTGGGAATGCGTGGGTCGGCCCGCCGCAAGATCCAGAAGTCCGCTGGCCACGGAATCGGCCAGAGTGTCCAGCACGGCCGGACGCTCCTGCGCGGCTCTGGAGGACAAGCTGGGTGGCGGAAGATGAGCGGACGGCGGTCGCTCACCCTCCGGCTCGGTCGGCACGGGCTGCGGCCAGATTCCGGAGGCTCCCTCTCGCCAGCGCGGCTGCGATGCGATCGAGGGAGCAGTTAGCCGAGGGCAAGCAGGCTGACGGCCAGAGCAGCGACTCCCAGGCCGGCCAGTTGGACTCGTCCGATCCGTTCGTCGAGCAGCGCGCGCGCGAGCAGCACAGTGCCGGCGGGGTACAGCGCGGTGATGACGGCGACGACGGCCAGGTCACCATCGCGGACTGAAAGGAGGAACGCGACGTTCGCCAGGGAGTCGAGCGCGCCGGCGGCTGCGGATTTGGGGAGGCTCGGTCGCGCTTGGCCGAGTCGCGACCGCAGGCTCAGGGCCGCGCTGAGCACCACGCCGGAGGAAACGGCACGGCCGATCAGCAAGGGTGCCACGCCGCTGTCCGAGGGGGATTGATGGAGGCAGACGAGCTGGAGAGCGATCGCAGCGCCTGCGCCGAAGGCCATGATGAGCGCCGCGCGGCTTGGTCGAGCGCCACGCGCGTCCGAGCCCGCGCTGACCATCACGATCGCCACGAGGGCGAGCACCATCCCCAGGACGGCGAGACCGCCGAGCCGTTCACCTTCGGCGAGGCCGACGGCGACAGGGAGGGCCGCGGACACGAGCGCGGTCATGGGCGACAGCACGCTCATCGGTCCCAGCGCCAACGTGCGGTACAGCAGCCCGAAGGAAACCGCCGACGCGAGGCCGGATGCCGCGCCCCACGTCACTGCGCCGAGGGGGAACTGCGCCCCAAGCGCCGGCCACAGCACGACCTCGACAGCGAGGCTCGCGGGCGCGGCGACGACGATGACGCGCAGGACGTGGGCGCCTCTGGCCGCCACGCCGCCGAGGAAGTCGGCGCCGCCGTACGCGAGAGAGCTGGCAAGGGCCAAGAGAAACGCAGCGGTCATCAGATCGACCGTACGGCACAGTGCTTTGACCGCGGTGGCCGACCCTGCGCTTCAGATCGTCGCTCCGCATGCCCGTGCCGCTCCCCTGGCAGCGGGCTTGTCCTCGAGGCTCTGGCCGCCCGCGCGGAGGTCAGCAAGGGCGCGCTGGTCGCGCTGGAGCGGGCGAACGGCAATCCGAACCTCGCCCGCTCGTTCGTCTCGCCGACGCACTCGGTGGGTCTCGTCGCTCATGGGCACGCCCGAGAAGCCGGTGTCGTCGTGGTCGATGCCGCCGGGGGGTCAAGCCTCTGTGGACGGGTCCAGCGGGCGGCAGCGCGCGACTGGTGCTCACGAACCTCGCCCGACACCCGTTGAGTGGCGCTGGCGCCTGCATCCCGGTGAGCGCTACGAGCGCCAGCCGCACCCCGCCGGAGTCTGCGAGACGCTGACCTTCGTGCGCGGCCGAATCGTCCTCGGCGTCGGCGTCGGCGTCGGCGACGCGGCCCACCCGCTGAGCACTGGCGCGACCGCGTCGTTTGCGTGGAACGTCGCGCATCGCTACGAGGGGGCCTGGCCGCGGGCCGTGCGATCTGATCAGGACCGTCCACCTCCCAAGCGCACGTTGAACTCGAGCCGCCGTATCGCAAAGCGGCGGGCTCAGGTTCGCACCATGGGAAAGGAACGCCGACGTCAGGAAACGCTGCCGCAGTTCCCGTAGGGGCGTTGACAGCCGCGCAACCCCGCGTGCTCGTGATTGATGGGAGCCTTCGCGGCTACGGACGCGTTCCGCCGGTCAACCGAATCGCCGCGTGCTTGAGGGCCGCCTTGATTCCGCGTGGCTCGTTCGAGTCCCGCGAGTGCGAAGGAGGCTCGCTTGCGCGTGGTCGCGACTGTTTTAGCTCGCGCTTCCTGCGGAGCGCTTCCCGGGCCGTCCGCTCGAACATGGCTTCATTCTGGCGTACCCGCATGAGCACGCTGAGATCCGCGGTCGGATCGCTCGCCGCGCACGCTCAAGTCAGGCCGACGATCAGGCGGACTCCCAGGATTGCGACGCCACGCTGCATTCTGGATGCGATGCAGTCGTTCGTCGGCGACGCGCACGCTCAGAATCGTCGG
Organism: Solirubrobacteraceae bacterium; assembly: GCA_039934455.1. Taxonomy (GTDB): domain Bacteria; phylum Actinomycetota; class Thermoleophilia; order Solirubrobacterales; family Solirubrobacteraceae; genus DASQFQ01. The sequence goes on along the minus strand of JBDTMF010000349.1, from coordinate 375 downwards.
CCGGGGTGCTCGACGCCAGCACGGTCGCGATGCTCAGCAAGGTCTGCTGGGTGGCGTGCGCGTAGGAGGTGACGAGCCCGACGGCATTGGCGACGCCCGCGAACACGCCCTAGAGAATCACGCGCTCGCCCGGGCCCGGGCGGGGGCGATGACCGGTGCCCGCGCGCAGATCGTCAGGGCGGCGAACTGGCTGGCGAGGCCGACGGTCCGGATGTCGCGCCGGCGGTTCTCGACGCCGTCCAGGAAGTCCGCGAGACCGCGGGCGATCGCGGAGCTGACTCCGACGATGAGCATGGCACGTGAGGTTTACCGTCGAGCGTGGACCACGCGCGCCCAGACCTCGGCGAAGCGATGCTCCGCCGGCCCTCGGTCCGT
>JBDTMF010000348.1:0-2658 GCA_039934455.1 Solirubrobacteraceae bacterium | reverse complement strand
CCTCCTCCATTTCGCCTCCGCCCGCGCCTTCGGGACGGGACACTCATACTCAGCCCGTGGCCACACGGATGACCAGCAGCCGACTGATCGGGCGCGTCGCGGAGCTCGCGGAGCTCGAGGCCGCGCTGCACGACGCAGCGGCCGGCCGGCCCTCGCTGGCGTTCGTCGCGGGTGAGTCCGGCGTCGGCAAGTCGCGGATGGTGGCCGAGTTCGCGCGCCGCACGCGGGACGGCGGCGCGCGCGTCGCGATCGGCGAGTGCGTCGAGCTCGGCGAAGAGGAGCTGCCCTACGCGCCGATCGTGAGCGTCCTGCGCTCGCTCGCGCGCGACGGCGACGCCGTCCTCGAGACCCTCCCCCCGGGCGTCCGCGCCGAGCTCGCCACCCTCCTCCCCGAGCTCGGCGGCGGCGCCTGGGCCGCCGGCCCCGAGCCGCTGCGGGCGAACGAGACGACGCTCGGCCAGCCGCGCCTGTTCGAGGCGCTCCTGACGTTGCTCGACCACCTCGGGCGCGAGCAGCCGTTCGCGCTCGTGCTCGAGGACATCCACTGGGCCGATCGCTCGACGCGCGCCTTCCTCGTCTTCCTCGGCCGCAGCCTGTGGACCGAGCGTGTGCTCGTGATCGCGACCTACCGTTCCGACGAGTTGCACCGCCGGCACCCGCTGCGTCCCCTGCTCGCCGAGCTCGAGCGCGACACCCGCGCCCGCCGGATCGAGCTGACGCGGCTGACGCACGACGAGCTCACCGACCTGCTCGAGGACATCCTCGGCGGGCCGCCCGACGCCGAGCTCGTCGAGCGCCTGTACGCCCGCAGCGAGGGCAACCCGCTGTTCACCGAGGAGCTGCTCGCCGCCCGGCGCGACGGGCGCGGCGGGCTGCCGACGACGCTGCGCGACGCGCTGATGGTGCGGATCGAACGCCTGAGCGAGCCGGCGCAGGAGGTGCTTCGCCTGCTCTCGGCCGCGCGCGTGATCTCGCACGACGTGCTCGCGGACGCCAGCGGCCTCGGCGGCGCCGAGCTTCGCACCGTCGTGCGCGAGGCGGCCGAGTCGAACGTGATCGTCGCCGACGCCCGCGGGCGCTATCAGTTCCGCCACGCGCTCCTGCGCGAGGTCGTCCACGACGACCTGCTGCCGGGCGAGCACGCCGAGCTGCACCTGGCCCTGGCGCGCGCCCTCGAGGCGCAGGTCGCGGTGTCCGGCGAGGACGCGATCATCACCGCCGGCATCGCCCACCACTACCTGTCGGCCGGCTGCCAGCGCGAGGCGCTCGTCGCCTCCGTGCGCGCCGCCGACGCCGCGGAGCGCGTGCACGCCCACGGCGAGGCGGGCGCGCTGCTCGAGCGCGCGCTCGACCTGTGGTCGCGCGTGCCCGACGCGATGGAGGAGACCGGCTGCGACCGCGTCGAGCTGGTGCGGCGGGCGGGCCGGGCGCTGATCAACGACGGTTCGCATCCCCGCGCCGAGGCGCTGCTCAAGCAGGCGCTCGGCGACATCGACGAGCAGCAGGACCCGCGGCTGGTGGCCGGCCTGCTCGAGCTGTTGTCGCGAGCGCAGTGGTCGCTCGGCCGGGCCGAGGATGCGCGCGCGTCCGTCGCCCGCGCCGTCGACCTGCTGCCCGCGGACGAGGCCCAGAGCCCCGAGCGCGCCCGCATCTTCTCGCGGCAGGCCAAGATCGCGATGCTGCAGGGGCGCTTCAGCGAGGTGCTGCCGGCCGCACGCGCCGCGCTCGCCGCCGCCACCGAGGCGGACGCGGGGCCGCGCGCCGACGCGCTCAACGCGATGGGCCTGTCGCTCGTCCTGCTCGGCGAGGTGGAGGAGGGGAGGGCCAACCTGCGCGAGGCGATCGAGATCTCCCCGGTCGGCTTCGAGCGCACCAGCGCCTGGGCCAACCTGGCGGACGCGCTGCATCTCGTCGGTCGCTCGCGCGAGGGCTACGCGGCCGCGGAGCAGGGCCTGGCCGACACCACCGGCCCGGGCCGCGGGAGCGACTGGCTGACGATGACGCTGGGCGAGATCGGCTGGGACCTGGGCCAGTGGGCGGCCGCGCGCCGGCGGCTGCCGCCCGGCGACCGCCGCCACGTGGGCATCACCTTCGCCTACGTCGAACTCAAGCGCGCGGAGGTCGCGCTCGCCGACGCCGAGCACGAGGCCGTGCGCGCGTCGCTCGACCGGGTCACCGACCTCGTGATGGGCTCGCGCGAACCTCAGTTCATCGGACTGGCCGGATCGCTGCGCGGGGAACTCGAGCGCCTTGGCGGCGACCTCGTCGCCGCGCGCGCCGCCGTCGACGACGCCCTCGACGCGATCGAGTTCTGCTCCGAGGACCTGTCGCGGATCGCGCGGCTGTCCGAGACGGGCGCCTGGATCGAGGCGGACGCCGCCCAGCGCGCCCGCGACCTCGGTGACGCCGAGGCCGAGCGCGAGGCGATCGCCCGGGGGGAGGGCTTCGTGATGCGGGCCGAGGCCTGCGCGGCCTCGGAGGGCCGGCCGGTCGAGGTCTCCCGCCTCGCGTCGTCGCGCGCCCACCTCGCGCGCGCCCGCGGCGAGGCCGACGCCGAGCTCGACGCCGCCGCGGCCGCGGCGTGGCGAGCGGTGGAGCGGCCGTACAACGCGGCGATCGCGGAGCTGCAGCGAGCGGAGACGCTCGCCTCGCGCGGCG
>JBDTMF010000347.1:0-2754 GCA_039934455.1 Solirubrobacteraceae bacterium | reverse complement strand
GCGCGAGATGGCGCACGACTTCGCTATGAAGGAGATCCGCCCCGTCGCCTGGGAGTACGACAAGGACGGCACCTGGCCCGAGGGCGTCCTGCGCAAGGCGTGGGAGGTCGGGCTCATGAACTCGCACGTGCCCGAGGAGTACGGCGGCCCCGGCGCCTCCTACCTCGACGGCTGCATCATCGAGGAGGAGCTCTCCTGGGGCTGCTCCGGCATCACGACCTCCCTGAGCGCCAACGGCCTCGCCTCCGCGCCGCTGTCGGTGGCCGGCTCCGAGGAGCTCAAGAAGACCTACCTCGGGATGCTGACCGAGGACTTCAAGCTCGCCTCGTTCTGCCTCACCGAGCCGGACGCCGGCTCTGACGTGTCGGGCATGCGCACGACCGCCGTGCGCAAGGGCGACAAGTACGTCATCAACGGCTCCAAGTGCTTCATCACCAATGGCGGTTATGCCGACTGGTTCACCGTCTACGCCAAGACGGACAAGGAGGCGGGCCACCGCGGGATCTCCTGCTTCCTCGTGCCCAAGGACGACACGGTCACGGTGGACAAGAAGGAGGACAAGATGGGGCAGCGGGCCTCCAACACCGCGACCATCACCTTCAACGAGACCGAGATCCCGGCCGGCCACCTGATCGGCGAGGAGAACAAGGGCTTCAAGATCGCGATGATGACCCTCGACCGCACGCGCCCCGGCGTGGCGGCGATGGCCACCGGCATCGCCCGCGCGGCGTTCGAATTCGCGACGAACTACTCCAAGGAGCGCGTGCAGTTCGGCGTCCCGATCGCCATGCACCAGGGGATCCAGTTCATGATCGCCGACATGGCGACGAAGGTGCACCTTTCGCGCCTCGCCACCTGGAACTCGGCCGTCCTGCTCGACCAGGGCGCCCGCAACACGCTCGAGTCCTCGCACGCGAAGCGCTTCGCGGCCGACACCGCGATGGAGGTCACCACCGACGCGGTGCAGGTCTACGGCGGCTACGGCTTCATCAAGGACTACCCCGTCGAGAAGCTGATGCGCGACGCGAAGATCATGCAGCTCTACGAGGGCACGTCGCAGATCCAGCGGCTCGTGATCGCCCGCGAGACGCTGCTCCCGCGGCGCGTCGAGGAGCCCGCTCCCGCGCTCGCGTAGTGGGGCTTGACGCGATGACCTCGGGAGGCGAGGCTTCGTCTCCCGACGCGGTCCGGGCGCTCGGCGAGCAGCTCGAGCGCTGCGGGTTCCTCGCCACGAGCCTGCCCGAGGCGCTCGGGGCCGCCGAGCCGCTCGCCACGCTGGCGGCGCTGTTCGGGCTCGGCTCGGCGGTGCCGGGCTCCGCCCTCGTGGACGCCGCGGCGCTCGAGGCGGAAGGGATGCTCGAGCGCGACGGCGAGCGGGTCCGCGCCCGGCTGCGGATCAGCGTCTGGAACGGGCTGCTGATGGCGCACGACGCCGGCGGCGGCCCGCCGCGGCCCGACGTCGTCCCGGCAGCGCGCGAGTCGGCGCAGACGCTCGCGAACCTGACCATCCGGCGTCCAGGGCAGACGGTGCTCGACCTCGGCTGCGGCTGCGGGCCTCAGGCCCTCCTCGCGGCGCGGCACGCCGAGCACGTCGTCGCGACCGACATCAACCCGCGGGCCGCCGCGCTCTCACGGCTGAGCGCGCGGCTGAACGGCGCCGGCACGGTGGAGGCCCGCGTCGGCGACCTGTACGAGCCCGTGGCCGGCGAGCGCTTCGGGCTGCTGGTCTCGAACCCGCCCTACGTCATCTCCCCCGACGCCGACCTGCTCTTCCGCGACAGCGGTCTCGCGCCCGGCGAGCTGTGCCGGCGCATCATCCGCGGCGCCGGCGAGCACCTCGAGGAGGGCGGCGTCGCGAGCGTGCTCTGCAGCTGGGGCTCGAGCGCCGGAAGCAGTCGCTGGGAAAGGCTGCGCGAGTGGGTGGAGGGCAACGGCTGCGACGCCTGTGCCATCAGCTACGGCCCCGAGGACGTCGTCCACTACGCGACTCGCTGGACCCCGCTCTCGGCGGGCGCGCTGGGGGCGGAGGCGCAGGCGGAGGCGATCGCGCGCTGGGTTCGCTTCTACGCCGAGGCGGGCATCGAGGCGATCTGGTTCGGAGCCCTCATCCTCCGCCGGCGCTCGGGCGGCGACAAATGGTTCGCCGGCCTCGACGCCACGAGACCCCCGCGCCGGCCCGGTGGTCCGCAGCTCGAGCGGATCTTCGCGGCTCAGGACGCGCTCGCGGGCGCGCCCGAGGACGCACTGCTCGAGTGCGCGCTCGTCCCCGCGGCGCGCCACCACCTCGTGCATGCCCTCGACTGGGACGGCGAGGGCTACGAGCTCGCCGACGTCCGGCTCGTGCTCGAGGACGACATCGGGGTCGACGGGGCTGTCGATCCGCCGGCGATCCACGTGCTGCTGGCACTCGACGGCCGCGCGCTCGGCGAGGTCGTGCGCGCCGTCGCCGCCGAGCGCGGCTTCGACGAGGCGTGGCTCGCGGCGGGGTCGCTGCCGAGCCTGCGGCGGCTCTACGGCCGCGGCTTCCTCGTCTTGAGCTCGTAGAGCCAGTCGATCTGGAAGCCGGCGTCGGTCTTCGCGTCGGCCGTGGCTTCACCCTTGGCGTCGGCGTAGGCGCCTCCGGCGGCGGCGCCGTCCTTCGCGTCGGCCGTGGCTTCACCCTTGGCGTCGGCGTAGGCGCCTCCGGCGGCGGCGCCGTCCTTCGCGTCGGCCGTGGCTTCACCCTTGGCGTCGGCGTAGGCGCCTCCGGCGGCG
>JBDTMF010000346.1:0-2757 GCA_039934455.1 Solirubrobacteraceae bacterium | reverse complement strand
CGCTCGACATCTTGGGCGCCTCGGTGCTGGGACGGTTGCGGTCGCCGGGCGCCGCGGCGCCGGGCGCCGGGCCGGCGGCCGCGGGCGGCGGCGGAGCGGGCGCGGGCACGGCCGGTGTGGCCGGAGCCGGGGCGCCCGGGTCGGGCGTCGGCCCGGCCGATGCCGGCGGAGCGCTCGATGCAGGCTCGGTCTGCGGGACGCCGGGCGTGGCCACCGGCGGGGCGCCGGCGTCGGGCACCGGGGCGGTGGACTGGATCGGCCGGCCGTGCTTGTCGTACTCGACCACGGGACCGCCGCCCGCCTGCTGACCCGACTGATTGGAGTTGATCTTGCTCTGCGCCTCGTCGAGCTTGGCCTGGGCCTGCTCGGCCATCTTCTTCGCCTTGTCCATGAACCCCATCGGTGTCCCTTTCATCGCCTCCGAAACCGACAGTCAACCCGACCGGCGCCGCACCTTCAAGGCGTCGGTGAAGCGCCGCGGCACGCGCGGGTCCTCCCCCGCCTCCCACAGCGTCACCACCAGCAGCTCCCCGCGCGGCCGGTCCCACAGGCACACGAAGGTGACGTCGCCGTCGCGCACGTAGACCGAGCCGCGCTGGGCCGCGGCGCCCGCGGGCGGCGCGGCGGACACCTCGCCCGCCGCCCATGCCCGCGACACCCGGCCTGCGATCTCCGGCTTCGCGTCGAGGGTGCCGCGCACGCGCTGGCGGTAGCGCTCGACGGCGTGGTCGGTGACGGCGACGAGCGGCGTGCTCACGCGTCCGGCCAGAGCAGGCGCTCGAGGCCGACGGCGAGCGGGTCGGGCAGGTCGGCCACACGGCGGACCGCCAGCAGCACCCCGGGCATGAAGCTCGTGCGGTCCGTGGTGACGTGGCGGAGCGTCAGCGTCTGCGCCTGGCCGCCCAGGATCACGTCCTGGTCGGCGACGATGCCGGGCAGCCGCACGGAATGGATCGGCACGTCAGGGAGGGCGGGCCGCATCAATGCGGCCGTCCGCGCGGCGGTGCCGGACGGCGCGTCCAGCTTGCCCGGGTGGTGGTACTCGATGATCTCGGCGGCGTCCATGTGGCGGGAGGCCTCGGCGGCGAAGCGCATCATCAGCACCGCGCCAATGGCGAAGTTGGGGGCGACGAAGGCATGTGCGCGGGCGCCCGCCGCCGCCGAGCGCAGCGCGTCGAGGTCGAAGCCCGTGGTCCCGATCACCACGTGGACGCCGGCCTCCAGGCACGCCCGCGCGTTCGCGAGCGCCTGGTCCGGAACCGTGAAGTCGACGACGACGTCGGCCTCGCCGAGCACGTCGGCGAGGGCGACGCCGAGCGCCGGATCGGCCCGCCCGCTCAGCGTGAGGTCCTCGGCGCCCTCGACGGCGGCGCACACCGCCAGGCCCATCCGTCCCGCAGCGCCGGCGACGGCGACCCGCGTCACGCCGCGAGGGGCTCCGCCGCCGGGCAGACGGGAGCGACGGCGTCGGCGAAGGCGGCCTCGTCCGGCCCGATGCCGGCGGCCGAGAGCGACCCGGGCGCCCACAGCTCCTCGACCAGCGTGCTCAGGTCCGGGAGGCTGACGGCGTCGATGCGGGCCATGATCTCGTCGATCTCGAGCAGCGGCAGCCCGTAGAGGACCGAGGCGCCGAGGCGGCTCATGCGCGCCCCGGCCGACTCGAGGCCGAGCACGATGCGCGCCTTGACGTTCTCGCGCGCCCGCACCAACTCCTCCTCCGTGACGCCCTCGCTGCGCAGGCGCCCGAGCTCGGCGGCGACGACCTCCATCGCCTGGGCGAGGTTGTCGGGCCGCGTGCCGACGTAGAGGCCGATCTCGCCGGTGTCGGTGAACTGGGCCGAGAACGAGTAGACGGAGTAGGCGAGCCCGCGCTCTTCGCGGACGGCCTGGAACAGCCGCGAGGAGGACAGCCCGCCGAAGATGGCGTCGAGCACGCGCAACGCGAAGCGGCGATCGTCGTGGCGCGGCAGCCCGAGCGCGCCGAGGCAGACGTGCACCTGCTCGGTCTCCTTGCGCTGGAAGCGCAGGGTCGACTGCGGCGTCGCGGGTGCAGGGATGAGCGAGGGAGGAGGGTTCACGACCGCGCCGTTGCTCCCCAGCGTGCGCTGGGCGAGCTCGACGATCGCATCGTGGTCGACCGAGCCGGCCGCCGCGATGACGACCGCGCCGGGCACGTAGCGGCGCGCGTGGAAGGCCGCGATCTCCTCGACCGGGGTGTCGCGGATCACCGGCGCGCGGCCGATGATCGGGCGCCCCAGCGGGTGCTCGCCGTAGACGGCCTTGCCGAGCACGTCGAAGACGATGTCCTGCGGGTCGTCCTCGTACATCGCGATCTCCTCGAGCACGACCTGGCGCTCGGGGTCGACGTCAGCGAACGCGGGCCGCCAGACCATGTCGGCGATCACGTCGAAGGCGACGGGCAGGTGCTGGTCGAGCAGCCGCGCGTAGACGGTCGTGCCCTCCTTGTCGGTGCCCGCGTTGAGCTCGGCGCCCATGCCGTCGAAGAGCTGGTCGATCTCGGTCGACCCGTAGCGCGCCGTGCCGCGGAAGAGCATGTGCTCCAGGAAGTGCGAGAGGCCGGCCTCGGCCTCCGTCTCCCCTCGCGACCCGGCGCCCACGAAGAAGCCCAGGGCCGCGGATCGAATCGAAGGCATGACCTCCGTGACGATCCGCAGCCCCGAGTCCAGCTCGGTCAGGCGATGCTCGGGCAACTGCTTGCTACGAGCGGTCCGGATCCCGGTCCGCGCGCGGGCGGCG
>JBDTMF010000345.1:0-2790 GCA_039934455.1 Solirubrobacteraceae bacterium | reverse complement strand
GGATCGCGCTGCGCTCCGCCGGGGAACCCGTCTCGCTGCGCGTGGTCGGCCGGCACGTCGAGCCCGACGACGAGGGCCGCGGCGCGGTCACGAGCCTGAGCGGGCTGCCCGCGGGAACCGCCAAGCTTGACGACCCGTACTGGGCGATCCGCCTCTCCGCGGGCGCGGACCCGGTCGCGACCGCCGCCGCCCTGGTGCGCGAGGGAGGCGGGCGGCTCAGCGCCGAGCGCCCGATCGAGTCGCTCCAGCGCGAGGCGGCCGACATGCGCCCGGTCGTCTACGGCGCCGTCGCGCTGCTGATCGTGATCGCGGCGCTCAACCTGCTGACCACGCTCGGGCTCGCCATCCGCGAGCGCGAGCGCGACTACGCCGTGCTCGCCTCGGTGGGAGCGACGCCGCCCCAGGTCCGCGCGACGGTGATCGCGGGCGGGGCCGCGCTGGCGTTCCCGGCGGCGGTGTTCGGACTGCCGCTCGGCGCCTCGATCTTCATGTTCGTCATCGGCGTCACGGATCCCGCCGACGGGCGTGAGGTGCGGACTCTGCCGGGGTGGTGGTGGTATCCGATCGCGGTCGCCGGGGCGGTCGCCCTGACCGCCGCGATCAGCTCGCTCGCGTCGCGTGCGGCCACGCGCATCCGCCCGGCACCCGCGCTGCGCGCGGAATGACCTCGGGCTGACCGCGCTTCGACGGGTAGCGTCCCGCACGTGACCGTGCTGGAGATGCTTGCCGTGGCGGGGGCCGGTGTGGTGGCGGGGGCCGTCAACACGATCGTCGGATCGGGCTCGCTCATCACCTTCCCCACGCTCCTCGCCATCGGCTACCCGCCCGTGGTGGCCAACGTGTCGAACACGGTCGGCCTCGTGTTCGGCTCGATCAGCGGCGCCTGGGGCTATCGCCGCGAGCTCGAGGGCCAGCGGCGGCGCGTGCTGACGCTCGGCGCCGGCTCCGCGGTGGGCGCGCTGGTCGGCGGCGTCCTGCTGCTCTCGCTGCCCGACGACGTGTTCGACGCCGTCGTGCCGCTGCTGATCCTGCTCGCGGTCGCGCTGATGGCGTTCAAGCCGACGCCGCGCGAGGACCACGCGCCGGTGCGCGCCCACCTGGTCCCGGGCACCGTCGGCACGTTCTTCACCGGCATCTACGGCGGCTACTTCGGCGCCGCGCAGGGCGTGATCCTGCTCGCCGCCCTGCGGCTCGCGTTCGACGACGACCTGCAGCGCCTCAACGCGATCAAGAACGTCCTCGCGGGGATCGCCAACGGCGTGGCGGCCGTGCTGTTCATCGCGGTCGCCCACGTCGCGTGGGGGGCCGCCGCGCTGATCGCCGGCGGCTCGGTCGTCGGCGGCTTCATCGGCTCCAGCTATGGCCGCCGGCTGCCCGAGCGCTGGCTGCGCCGGATCGTGATCGTCGGCGGCACGATCGTCGCCGTGATCCTGCTCGTGGACTGACCGTGCGCTTCGCGGCCGTGATCTCCGACCTCGATGGCGTGCTCGTCGACTCCTCCGCCCCGACGGTCCGCGCCTGGCGCGCCTGGGGGGAGCGCCACGGCCTCGACGGCGCGGCGATCCAGGCCGCCAACCAGGGGCGCCCGGGCCGCGCGGTGATCGCGGAGCACGTGCGCCCCGAGCAGCTCGAAGCGGAGACCGACTGGCTCGCCCGCGCCGAGACCGCCGACACCGATGGGGTCATCGCGCTGCCGGGCGCGGCGGACGTGCTCGCCCTGCCGGCGGGACGGGTCGCGATCTGCACCTCGTGCATGGCGCCGCTGGCGCGCGCCCGGCTCGCCGCGGCGGGTCTGCGCGTCCCCGGCGTGCTCGTCACGAGCGACCAGGTGGCGCGCGGCAAGCCCGCGCCGGACCCGTATCTGCTGGCGGCCGAGCGCCTCGGCGCCGACCCGGTCGCCTGCCTCGTGTTCGAGGACGCCCCCGCCGGCATCGCCTCGGCGCGCGCTGCCGGGATGACCGTGTGGGCCGTGACGACGACGCACGCCGCCGGGAATCTGGGGGAGGCCCAGCGCGTCGCTGCGAGGCTGACCGAGCACCTCGCGGCGTTCACGCTCGCCTGAGGGCGGTAGGGTCGCCCGCCGTCCTGGCGCGCAACTGAGGGGAGCGGACCGTGAAGCTCGTGATCGGCATCGTCCGGCCGGAGAAGGCGAACGACGTCCTGGAGGCCCTGTACCGCGCCGAGGTGCGCGGGGTGTCGCTGAGCCGGGTCCAGGGCCACGGCGGCGAGCTCGACCGGGTCGAGACCTATCGCGGCACGCGCGTCCAGATGGGCCTGTCGGAGAAGGTCCGCTTCGAGATCGCGGTCTCGGACCCGTTCGTGCAGCCCACGATCGACGCGCTGTGCGAGGGCGCGCAGACCGGCGAGGTGGGCGACGGCAAGATCTTCGTCGTGCCGCTGGAGCGGGTGGTGCGCATCCGCACGGCCGAGGCCGACGACGCCGCCGTCACGCCCGTGCGGACGTGATCGACTCCGGCGACACGGCGTGGATGCTGGCCGCCACCGCGCTGGTCCTCCTCATGACGCCCGCGCTGGGGCTCTTCTACGCGGGCCTCGTGCGGTCGCGGAACACGCTCAACACGTTCATGATGTGCGTCGCCGCGCTCGCCGTCGCGACCGTCGCGTGGGCGCTGGTCGGCTACTCGCTCGCCTTCGACGGCCACGGCTCGATCATCGGCGGGCTCGACCACGCGTTGCTGCGCGGCGTCGCCTTCGAGCCGCGTGAGGGGACGAAGATCCCGCACCTGCTGTTCATGGCCTTCCAGGCGACGTTCTGCATCGTGACCACCG
>JBDTMF010000344.1:0-2906 GCA_039934455.1 Solirubrobacteraceae bacterium | reverse complement strand
CATCGACGATCAGAAGGACGCCGCGGCCTCCAGCCGCGCCATCCGCGACATCGTCGTCGCGGTCCGCAGCAAGCAAGCCGCGAAGTAGCCAGGCGATGCCTCGCTACCTCCTCCACCACGAGCACGGTCCCGCCGAGTGCGGGGCCGTGTTCGCGTCGTTCGCCGGCCACGCCAGCCCGTTACGCCACCAGCCGACCATCGGCTCGTGCCTCTTCGGCGGACACGCGATCTGGTGGGACGTCAACGCGGCCTCTGAGGCCGAAGCCTTGGAACTGCTGCCGTCCTACATCGCCCAGCGCACGACCGTAGTCGCCATCGCCACGGTGAAGATCCCATGACCACATCACGATCTCGCCTCACCCCTCCATCAACAGCGTCGGATCGCACCGCGATGCTTGGGAAGATCGCCGTCGGCGTGCTGAACTCGAGGAAGTCGTCGAGATCGGCTGCGCGCTAACTCAGAACCCCAGCACAACGACCCACAACAACTCCACAACCCAGACGCCAAAAGGCCAGGTCGCCCACCGGGCAGGTCGCCGTCCCTCGCAGGGACGGCCATCCGGAGCGTCAGCGGCCGACGAGCCGGACCACGGGGCCGCGCGAGAACGGCGAGCGGTACCGGATTCCAGAGCGTTCGAAGACGAACGCGGGTATCCCGATGTCAGCGAGGTAGATCGAGCCGGTCAGCCGGCTCGCGGCGTCTGCCCGCAGCCCCGCCTTGGGCAGCGCGAGTGTCAGCGTCGCCTCGGCGGTGATCGCAGGTTCGCCGGCGGCGCCGTCTTCGAGTGCCAGGCCGCTCGGAACATCGAGCGACAGCACGCGCGCTCCGGCAGCTGCGGCGATCAGCTCGGCCGCGCCGCCCCGCGGGTCGCCTCGCTGGCTGTAGCCGAGGATCCCGTCGATGACCAGATCAGGTGCCTCGAGACGATCCGCGCCGATCGTGATATTTGCGCCGGTGGCGCGCAGGATCTCGAGCTGCTCGCGCGGGACCGGCGCGAGCATGTCCGGCTCGTCGCTCACGTGGACACCGACCTCCGCTCCCCAGCCGATGAGGCGGCGTGCGGCCACGAGCCCACCGCCGCCGTTGCCTCCCCGTCCGGCCAGGATCGCGATCCGTCGGGCTGTGACATCGCCGCCGAGCAGCGCGAGTGCCACCAGTGCGAGATGCGCGCCAGCGTTCTCCATCATGCGCGGCAGCGTCACGCCCAGTTCGATCGCGATCCGGTCGATCTCGCGCATCTGCGCCACCGTGATCCACGGCACCGCGTCGGCCTCGACGGATGGGAACGCGGGACCCCCCTCCTTCGCAGCTGCGGCGCTCATCGTGGTGGATCCTGACGACTCGGCCGCGGCGGCAAGGTGCCATGCAACCGGCCGGCCCGTCATCTACTTTCAAAGGGGCACGAGCGCATGACGACCTCCACCTGCGACTTCCAACCGGTTGCGTCCTACGGGATGCTCTCGGACTGCAGCTCGGCGGCGCTCGTGAGTCGGGGAGGATCGATCGACTGGCTGTGCCTGCCGCGTTTTGACTCACCTGCGCTGTTTGCTCGCCTGCTCGACCCGGCCGCCGGCCATTGGTCGATCCGACCGGCTGGACCGTTCGAGGCGACGCGCCGCTACCTCCCGGGGACGCTTGTCGTCGAGACGACGTTCACGACAGCCTCCGGATCGGTCCGCCTCGCTGATGCGCTGGCGTTCGCCGAGGGCCAGCGCGGGCACGAGCTCGGACTGGATGCCCCGCACGAGTTGCTGCGATCGGTGGAGGGGCTCACAGGGATGGTGGATCTCGTCATGGAACTCGCGCCGCGACCGGAGTACGGTCTCGTGCGGCCGCTCCTGCGCGTCACCGACACTGGCGTGCGGACATTCGGCGGGCCCAACCAGATCGCGTTGACCGGCGCCGTGCCGCTGAGTGTCGATGACGCGACGGTGCATGCCGCGTTCACACTGGCTGCCGGTGAGCGGACCGCGTTCTGCATGGTGTGGGCGCCCGCCGAGAGTCGGGCGCCGGAGACCTGCGCGGCGCACGCCGTTCCGGCGAGGCTCGCGGACACGGTCGAGGCCTGGCGCTCGTGGGAGTCACACCACGACACCTACGGCGGGCCCCACCGCGAGTTGATTCGTCTGTCCTCGCGGGTGCTCAAGGGCCTCAGCTATCGACCCACCGGTGCGATCGTGGCCGCGGCGACGACCTCGCTGCCCGAACAGCTGGGCGGCGAGCGTAACTGGGACTACCGCTATGCCTGGATCCGCGACGCAAGCCTGACGATGCAGGCCCTCTATGTCGGCACGTGCCCGGACGAGGTCACCGACTTCGTGTCGTTCATGACGAGTTCTGCCGGGGGCGGCGCGGCATCCGAGGATGCACTGCAGATCATGTACGGGATCGGCGGCGAGCACGACCTCTCTGAGCGGGTCCTGCCGCACCTGCGCGGCTGGAGGGATTCACGTCCGGTCCGGATCGGCAACGACGCGTGGAATCAGACGCAGCTCGACGTCTACGGGGAGCTGCTTGACGCGATCCACCTGTACCGCGAGCGGCTCGGCGAGCTGCATCCCGAGATCCAACGCTTCGCCGCCGCGCTGGCCGATGCGGCGGCGGCTCGCTGGGCCGAGCCCGACGCCGGAATGTGGGAGATGCGCGGTGAGGCTCGCCACCACGTGTCGTCGAAGGTCCAGTGCTGGGTGGCGCTCGACCGCGCGGTCAAGCTGGCGCCCGCGCTCGGGGAGTTCGCTCGGGCCGAGTCCTGGGCCGTGGAGCGCGACCGCATCCGCGAGGCGATTCTCGAGCGCGGCTGGAGCCCTGCGCGCGGGGCTTTCGCGCAGGCCTTCGACCGTGACGAACTCGACGCCGCGGCGCTGCTGATGCCGATCGTCGGCTTCCTGCCCGCGACCGACGAACG
>JBDTMF010000343.1:0-2934 GCA_039934455.1 Solirubrobacteraceae bacterium | reverse complement strand
CGAAACCCGGTCCTGCGGCCACCCGGATCCGCGAATATCAGCCTGACCGCGCGTCACGCACCCGGGCCGAACCGCCGCCCCCTCGACCAACGAGAAGACCCGCGTAAGCGGGTCCTTCGTGCTGCGCGCTTGACAAACCGACGTCCATATCAGCTGTAGCGGTCGACCACGCCGTCGGCCACCAGCTCGAGCGCGCCCCGTTGCGCGTCGGGCAGCGCCGGCAGGTCGGCCTTCGCCTCGGCGACCATCTCCAACGCGTCGGCCCGCGCCGTCTCCAATGCGCCCGTGGCCGCGATCGCGTCGCACACCGCCTCGGCCTGCTCGGGCGTGCGCACCGCGCGCAGATCCAGCTTCGCCAGCTCATCGTCGCGCTCGCGCGCGACGATGAGCGGCAACGTCACCGTGCCGTCGAGCAGGTCAGTGCCGCGATGCTTGCCGGTGCGTTCGGCCGGGCCGGCGACGTCGAGCACGTCGTCGAGCAGCTGGAAGGCGACCCCGATGCGCCGCCCGAACCGTCCGAGCAGCTCGACCGGGCCGCCGCCCTCGAGCGCCCCGAGCTCGCACGCCGCCTGGAACAGCCGCGCGGTCTTGAGATCGCAGCGGGCGAGGTAACGCTCGCGCGTCGTCTCGGCCTTCCAGGCGTCGGCGCGCTGCATCAGCTCGCCCTCGGCGAGCGCCGACGAGGCGGCCGACAGCACCCGGATCTCCTCCGGCCGACCGTTGGCGACGAGCTCGGAGAACGCGCGCGAGAACAGCAGGTCGCCCGTCGCGGTCGCCATCCCGCGCCCGGCCACGGCGACCACGGTCGGCCGGCCGCGGCGCAGGTGCGCGCCGTCGAGCACGTCGTCGTGCACGAGCGTCGCGGAGTGGATGAGCTCGACGGCGACCGCGGCGCGCAGGATGCCGGCGCCCTCGCCGCCGGCGGGCGCGCCGGCGGCCGCGAGCACGAGCAGCGGGCGCAGGCGCTTGCCGCCGGCGGCGAGCGTCGCGCCCGCGTGCTCGCCGAGCACCCGGCCGTGCGAGGCGGCGACTTCGGCCAGGCGCGCCTCGAGCCGCTCGAGCATTCCGGGGACGTGGACGCCACCCGCCTCGATGACAGCGGCGACGGACTCGGCGGACGCCATCAGTGGACCACCTGGCTCACCGTTCCCGAATGGAGCGCGATGATGCCCCCGGCGGTCAGGATCCAGCGCACGTCGGTCAGCCCGGCGCGCGCGAGCGCGCCGCCCAGCGGCTCGGGCCCGGGGAAGCGCTTCACGGACTTGGGCAGATACGTGTAGGCCTCGGGGTCGGCGGCGAAGCGCCCGAGCGTCGGCACCACGCGATCGAACCAGAGCGAGAAGAACGTGGACAGCGGCGGCTTCGTCGGCGTCGTGATCTCGAGCACGACCACGCGCCCGCCCGGCCGCACCACGCGCGCCATCTCGCGCAGCCCCTGCTCGAGGTCGGAGAAGTTGCGCGCCCCGAAGCCCACGGTGGCGGCGTCGAAGGCATCGTCGGGGTAGGGCAGCGCGAGCGCGTTGCCCCACTCCCAGCGCACGCCCGGCTCGCCGCCGGCCTTCGTGCGCGCGCGCTCGAGCATCCCCTCCGAGAAGTCCGAGCCGACCACCTCGCCACCCGGGCGCACCCGCCGGGCGAGCTCGAGCGCCAGGTCGCCGGTGCCGGTGGCGACGTCGAGCGCGTGGCTGCCCGGCCCGACCCGCGCGAGGTCGGCTGCGCGCTCACGCCAGCCGTGGTGCAGGCCCGCCGTCATGACGGAGTTCATGACGTCGTAGAAGCCGGCGATGCGGTCGAACATCGCCCGGACCTGACCCTCCTCGAGGGTCCCCGAGGACGCGGGGGCTGAGCGCATGGTCGGCTACTGACCGGACTTGTGCAGCTGCGAGAGGAAGTCCACCAGCGCGGCCTTCTTGTTCTCGGGCAGGCCTCGGTAGGACGGCATCGGCGCGGTCGGGTTCTCGAGCGTCCGCCGGATCGCCGGCTTGGGCAGCCTGTCGGCGATGTCCGTCAGGCGCGGGCCCGGGCCGTCGTTGCCGTTCTCACCCACCTTGTGGCAGGCGAGGCACCCCGACTGGGCCATCACCAACTTGCCGGGCTCGTACTGCTTGGCCACCTTCAGATCGATCTCGTTCGGCGAGCCGGCGTTGGCGCCCAGGAAGGTCAGGTAGGCCATGGCGACGATCGTGAGCAGGCCCGCCGTGGTCGCGAGCGGCCGCCGCTCGGGGCGCCGCTCCGGCCCGCGGTCGTAGAACGGGAGCAGCAGCAGCAGGATCATGCAGATCGTCGGGATGCCGATCGTCGCGAGCGGCGTCAGCACCGACGGCTTGATCACGCGCAGCAGCTCGAAGAGGAAGAAGAAGTACCACTCGGGCCGCGGCACGTAGGTCGTCGTGGTCGGGTCGGCTTTCGGCCCGAGCTCGGCGCCCAGCACCAGCGACAACAGGATGATCACGAACATCACGATGCAGGCCATGACCGAGTCCTTGGCCACGGCGTAGGGGAAGAACGGCTTCCCCGCCGACTTCATCAGCGAGTACTCGCGGAGGTAGGCCTCCTTCTCGGCGCGGTTCATACGCGCTCTCGCGTGAGCTGTTCGGGCTGCGCGGGCTTCATCCACGGCGGCGCCGTGGTGCCCAGGCGGGCGACGAGATAGAGGTGCGCGCCGATCAGCGCGGCGATCAGGCCGGGCACGAGCAGCATGTGGATCGAGTAGAAGCGCGAGAGCGTGGTCGCATTGAACTCCGCCCCGCCGCGCAGGAAGTCACCGAGGTAGGGGCCGGCGAGCGGGCCGGAGGCGGTGATGTTCGCGGCCACGATCGTCGCCCAGTAGGAGCGCTGGTCGAACGGGAGCAGATAGCCCGTCAGCGACATCACGAAGGTGAGGATCAGCAG
Source organism: Solirubrobacteraceae bacterium (assembly GCA_039934455.1). Taxonomy (GTDB): domain Bacteria; phylum Actinomycetota; class Thermoleophilia; order Solirubrobacterales; family Solirubrobacteraceae; genus DASQFQ01. The sequence goes on along the minus strand of JBDTMF010000343.1, from coordinate 42 downwards.
CACGACGCCGATCACCCAGTTGAGCTCGCGCGGGTACTTGTA
>JBDTMF010000342.1:0-2934 GCA_039934455.1 Solirubrobacteraceae bacterium | reverse complement strand
CACGCCGCCGCGCTCGGCGTGCCCGCGGCCGACACCCTGGGTCGGCTCGAGCGCCGCTGCCCTGCCGCTGGGATCGCGCCGCTCAGCGCCGCAGTCCGCCGCGCCGCCCGGCTCGGCGCGCCGCTCGGGCCGGCGCTCGCGGCGCAGGCCGCGCGGGCGCGCTCGCGCGCCGCCCGCGCCCACGCCGAGCACGCCGCTCGGGCCGCGCCGCAGGTTCAGCTCGTGGTGGCGCTGTTGCTCGTGCCGTCGGTCCTGCTGCTCGTCGCGGCGGCGCTGATCCCCGCGTAGCGGTTACCGTGGAGGCGGCCCCGACCGCGACCCGAAAGCGAGCCCGAGTGACGACCGACGACGCCGTGACGACCCAGGCACGCAAGGCGGCCGACTTCCGGGCGCTGCACGAGGGTGATGCCTTCGTGATCCCGAATCCGTGGGACGCCGGCTCGGCCAGGGTGTTCGAGGCGCTCGGGTTCAAGGCGCTCGCCACCACAAGCTCCGCGTTCGCCTTCACGCTCGGCCGCCTCGACGGCAGCGCCACGCTCGACGAGCTCTCCGAGCACGTGCGTGCGCTCGACGAGGCGACGGCCCTTCCGGTCTCGGTCGACCTCGAGAACGGCTTCGGCCCGGAACCGGAGGACGCCGCGCGGGCGATCGCGCAGGCGGCGGGCGCCGGCGCGGTCGGTGGGTCGATCGAGGACTTCGACCCCGAGGGCCACCTCTACTGCCTCGAGCACGCGGAGGCGCGCATCGCCGCCGCGCGCGAGACCGCCGACGCGCTGAGCTTCCCGTTCACGCTCACGGCGCGGGCGGAGAACCACATCCGCGGCAACCCCGACATCGACGACACGATCGCGCGCCTGCAGGCCTACGAACGCGCGGGCGCCGACGTCATCTACGCGCCCGGCCTGCGCAACGGCGGTGAGATCCGCGCGATCGCCGAGGCGACCACGAAGCCGCTCAACGTGCTCGCGCACAAGGGCCTGACGATGCAGGAGATCGTCGAGGCCGGCGGCACGCGGGTGAGCGTCGGCGGGGCCCTGGCCTGGGTCGCGATCAGGGCGATGGCGGACGCGGCGGAGGAGATCCGCGACACCGGCAGCTTCGCCTCGCTCAGCGCGAAGCTGCCGCTCGAGGAGTGGTTCGGGCCCTAGCCCAGGCGGGCGGCGATCGTCTCCTGCTGGGCCTGCGCGGTCGTGGCGAAGCGCGTGAGCGCGGCCGCGAACAGCGAGTCGGCGCTGTAGCCGGCCAGCAGCGCGGTCGCGAGGTCGTGCGTGTCGGACAGCTCGAGCCCCGTCGCCCACAGGATCCCGGCGGTCAGCAGCACGGGCAGGAACAGCATCCCGACCGCGACCCACCGAAGCTCGAGCCAGCTCAGCCCGTGGGACGGGACGTGGACGCGCAACGGCGCATCGAAGCGGATGTTCGTGATCAGGTTCTTCGTGATCCCGATGTGCACCAGCGCGCCGCCGAGCACGAGCAGGTAGAGCAGGATCACCCGGCCGGCGCGCGTCGACGGCCACTGCGCGAGGTCGAACCAGCCCCCGAGACTCGTCGCCGCCCACAGCAGGAGCGCGGAGAGCACGGGCGCCCACACCAGGACGCCGACCCGGGCCACCCGCCCGCGGCTGGTCTGCGAGAGCCGGTAGACGCGGCCGCTGCGCAGGTCGACGAGACCCTGGATGTCGCGTGGGTGCTCACCGAGCCACTTGAGCATCGCGGCGCACTGCTCAGGGGAGGCGAGCTGATCGCCGAACTCGGCCGCGAAGTCGACGTGCTCACCGACATGCTTCGTGGCGAGCTTCTCGTCGAGGCGCTGCGGGATCGTCAGGTAGCCGGCCTGCAGGATCGCGTCATCGAGCGCCGCGACCGCGGCCGGCGCGGCCTCGCGCGCCGTCGCCGGGTCGTGCGGCCATGAGCGGTAGGCGCGGTCGAGCGCGTTGAGGAGCTTGCGGAGCGTGTCGCCGACGGCCGCGTGGAGTGCGCTGCCGTCCTCCGGCATGGCGCGCGCGAGGTGCGCTTGGAAGCCGGCGAGCGGCCGGGCCTCGAGTGCTGCCACCGCGTCGCGCACCTCCCGCTCGAGCGCGGTTCGAGCTGCGCTCCGCGACCCCTCGATCGCCAGGATGTCCATCAGCTCGACGCGCAGCGCCTGCACGTCGGCCCGGATCTCGTCGACGGTCGCGCGCAGCAGCAGCTCCCGCGAGGACTCGTGCTGCGCGCGGGGACGGCGGCGCCCGCCCAGGTCGGGGAGGGCGCGGCTCGGGTTCGGCGAGGGGACCGGGGAGGCCAACGCCGCTGAACCTACGCCGCGAGCCGTGAGCCGGTCAAGCGATGTATCACCGCGACCGCACGCGCCTCTGACCGGGTGAGCAGCGCTGCGCTGCCCGCCCACCACCCTCAAGCCAGGAGAGGCTCATGCTCGCGTACCGCATCGCTCTCACCGGCGCGATCGCCGTCCTCACGGCGCCGGCCTCCGCCTTCGCCGCCAACGCCGACGGTGCGACGCCCACCGCGACGCCGCTGATCGTCGAGCTCACCGTGGCCGCGTTCGTGGTCGGGGGCCTCGTCGCCCGCCGTCGCGTCATCGCGCTCGCTCGTGCCGCCGCGTCCCGGCTCGCGCACCTGCGCCCCGCCCGCCACGCGCGTGTCAGTGAGCGGTGACGGTGATGGTCGCCGACCGTGTGGCGCCGGCGCTGTTCGTCGCCGTCGCCGTGATCGTGTGCACGGTCCCCGTCTTGCCCGCGTAGAGCGTGGCGGTGACGTGCTCGCCGGTGCCGAGGGCGTGGTCGCCCACCGCCCCGCCGTCGGGCGCGTAGCGGTCTCGCCAGATCAGAGACCCGCCTGACAGCGGCCCGTCGTAGGGGTCGCTCGCCTGGGCCGTGAAACCGGTCGGCCCCTTCGGCAGCGAGGCGCCGTCCTCCGGGGCGGTGATCGCGATCG
>JBDTMF010000341.1:0-2936 GCA_039934455.1 Solirubrobacteraceae bacterium | reverse complement strand
GTTCACGAGGTCTTCGACGGGCACCGTGTGGCACTCGAAACAGTTCGCCGCGACGGCGTAGATATCGGTAGATGGACGCAACATGCCGCCTGCGCGACTGGCCAGAATTCGCTGCTCGCGACCGGCGGTGGTCTCCTGCGCCTTGCTCGGCGCTCCTCCGCCCCACTTGTTGTGCACGTTGATCCAGTCGCCGAGCCCCGAGGACGTGTCCCCGGGCGCACCGCCTTCACGCGGAAAGATGCGCTCGTAGTTCCACGCCCCGTTCGCCGACTGCGTGATGTGGATGCGCAGCGCCCGCGCCACGTCGTCCGCCGCGCTCGCGCCGGAGTGCACGCGCTCGGCCGCCGCGCCGACCGTCGTGGCCAGCGCCGCCTGGTCGAGCCGGAAGTTCGAGCGCAGCGCCGCGGCGGGCGCCTCGCCGGCCAGCAGCAGCAGCGGCGTGCGGCTCTTGGCCGCCTCGGTGAGGCCCGTCATCGCGTTCGTGAACCCGGGCCCCTGATGGACGCTGCACACGCCGACACGCCCGCTCACCCGCGCGTAGCCGTCCGCCATGCAGATCGCCCCGCCCTCGTGGCGGGCGTGATGGAACGCCGCGCCCGCCGCGTGCAGGGCCTGGGTGGCGATGAAGTTCCCGCTGCCCAGCACGCCGAACGCGTCGCGAACCCCGAGCGCCACCAGCGTGCGGCCCACGACCTCGGCGGCGGTGAACGACTCCATCTCCGCGGACACTAGCCGCCTAGCGCGGGCGGATTCGAACTGCTGACCCCTTCGTCACGGGGCTATGGGCACCGAGCCTCAGACCCGGTCGGCCTGCGGGGCGGGCTCCGGCGCGCGGTAGGCCTCGTGCAGGTCCCAGCCGCACTCCGGGCACTGGTCCGCGTCGGCCGGCGCCGGCACGCGGCACCTCGGGCAGGTCTGCTCCTGCGGTTCGTCGTGGCTGCGAAAGCGCTGCAAGAAGCTCATGTCGCCATTCCTCCGAGCGTCGTGGACCCGTGCCCCCGAGGCTACGCACGGGCCGGGCGCGCGCCCATAGGCGCCACTGCCCATCTCGGTCCGCGATGCACAGCGGCGCTCACGGCTCCACCAGCCCGCGCCGGATCGCGTAGCGGGTGAGCTGCACGCGGTCGCGCATCCCGAGCTTGCCCATCAGGTTCTCGCGGTGGCGCTCGACCGTGCGCGGGCTGATCGTCAGGAACTCGGCGATCTCCTCGTTGGTGTGCGCCTCGGCGACGAGCTTGAGCACGTCGAGCTCGCGTGCGGTCAGCGGCTCCTCGCGGAGGCCGTCGCCGTCGGCCGCCCGCTCGAGGTAGTCGCGCATGATCCCGCGCACGGCGGGCGGGTAGAGGAACGGCTCGCCGCGCATCGCCGACCGGCATGCCTCCACCAGGTCGCGGCCCGCCGCGGTCTTGAGCACATAGCCGGACGCGCCCGCCTTCAGCGCCTCGAAGAAGTACTGCTCGACCTCGTGCATCGAGAGCATCAGGAGCTTCAGGTCGGGCCGCCGGCGCGATAGCTCGCGCGCGGCCTGCAGCCCGGTGCGCCGAGGCATCGCGACGTCGAGGATCGCGAGGTCGATGTCCTCGCGCAGCGCCCGCTCGACGGCCTCGATGCCGTCGGAGGCCTCGGCGACGACCTCGAGGTCGGGCGCCGCCTCGAGCACCATTCGCAGCCCGCGCCGCACCACGGTGTGGTCGTCGGCGAGGAGGATCCGGATCCTCAGCGGATGCTCGCTCATTGGCGTCCCTTGACCGGCAGGCTCAGGCGCACCTCGGTGCCGTGCGGCACGACCCGCGCGACCTCGAGCTCGCCGCCGACGAGCAGCGCGCGCTCGCGCATGCCGCGCACGCCGTGGCCGGAGCGCAGGCCCGCGGCGTCGATCCCGCGGCCGTCGTCGCGCACGCGCAGGACGACCGAGCCATCCTCCGCCGCGAGGCTCACGTCCGCGCGCGTCGCGCGCGCGTGGCGCGCCACATTGACCAGGCTCTCCTGGGCGACGCGATAGACGACGAGCTCGTCCTCCTTGCTGAGCGCCGGCAGGGCACCGTCGAGGTGCGGGGAGACGCGCAGGCCGCTGTGCTCGGCGAGCTCGGAGCCGAGCGAGACGAGCGCGGAGCGCAGCCCGAAGTCGTCGAGCGCCTCCGGGCGCAGCCGCCGCACGAGCTCGCGCACCTCCTCGATCGCCGCCCGCGCGGACGCCTCGAGCGAGCGCAGCGGCCCGCGTAGCTCCTGCGGCGCCGTGCGCCCGAGCGACTCGAGCTGCAGCACGACGCCGGTCAGCGTCTGGCCGATCTCGTCGTGCAGCTCGCGCGCCATGCGCCGGCGCTCCTCCTCCTGGGCGTCGAGCGCGCGCCGCGCGCTGTCGCGCCGCTCGCGCTCGAGGCGGTCGAGCATGTCGTTGAACGCCAGGCTCAACTCGGCGACCTCGGCCACCGGCCGCTCGAGCTCGATCCGTTCGCCCGGGGCGAGCGGGTCGACCCGGCGCATCAACGAGGCCAAGCGCCCGAGCGGGCCGAGCACACGCTGCATCAGCACCACGTTCACGGCCAGCGCGACCGCGACGCCCCCCGCGAGCACGACCGCCTCGTGGAGGTGGACGCTCGAGCTGACCGTCGCGGGAGAGACGACAAGGGCGACCGCGGCAGCGACGAGCACCGCCGTGTTGATCGCGACGACGCGCCAGAACAACGACACGCGACCATCATGCCCAATCCGCCGCGGCGAGGCCATGGGCTGCGCTCCCCAACCTGGGCCGACCGCGGGCCTTTAGGTCGCGTCCACGCGGTGCCGGTCGCCTCGTGCGCCGCCGGACTACCAGGCGAGGCTGGTCGGGCAGCCACCCTTGGTGTTCGGACGCGTGCAGCTCCGGGTCACGATGCCGGTGGAGGCCTTGACGATCGAGAACGTGTTCGTCGACTTCGAGGTCACCAGCAGCGTGT
>JBDTMF010000340.1:0-2951 GCA_039934455.1 Solirubrobacteraceae bacterium | reverse complement strand
GTGCCGGGCGCGCTCGAGCGCGTCGCCGCCCTCGACGAGCCGCCGCGCGCGGTGCTGTTCGACGTGCCGGCGCCCGCCGGGCTCGAGGGCCTGGAGCAGCTCGGCGCCGCCGTGCCGACGGCGAGGATCATCGTGCTCAACGTCTCCGACCGCGACGAGCCGGGCCTGATCGCGTGGGCGGAGGCCGGCGTCGGCGGGCTGCTGGCGCGCGACGTCGACCTCGACGACGTCGCGCAGGCCGTCCAGACGACGGTGAGCGGCGGCACCGTCTGCTCGCCGCGGCTCGCCGCCCTGCTGCTCCAGCGGCTGGCGCGCTCGGAGGAGGACCGCCCCGTGAGCTCGCCGCTGACCTCGCGCGAGCGGGAGATCGCGGGGCTGCTCGAGCTGGGCATGTCCAACAAGGAGATCGCCGCGCGCCTGCAGATCGAGCTGCCGACGGTCAAGAACCACGTCCACAGCATCCTCACCAAGCTGAAGGCCAGCCGGCGAGGTCAGGCGGCGGCGATGCTGCGCGACGAGCACTGAGGCGATTCTCTCCGCGCACGAGGCGCGCTGTGAATGGATCTCAGGATTCATGCGAGCATGGATCGACCGATCCATTGCCCCGCCCGGCGCGGCTCGAAGACAATCCCCGCGATGGCTTCGAGCACTCAGGAACGATTCCGCAGGGAGACCCTGCCGCTGGCGCCGCCGGAGCGGACCGACTCCGGCTCGCTCATGGTCTTCATCCCGCCGCCCGCCCCGGTCGCGCTCACGGACCTGCTCGAGAGCTTCCGCTCGGCGCTCCAGGTCGCGGACAAGCTGCCGCCGGTCCTGACGGTCCGCGCCGGCGACGGGAAGCTCACGCGGCGCATCCAGGTCCCGCGCCTGCGCCTGTTCCTGCGCTACTACCTCAACCAGCACATCTCCCGCCGCCTGGCGCACCTCGAGCGCGCGTTCCATGCCGACGCCGCTCTCGGCGTCGACCGGATGGGCGAGCTGGCCGCGATCGAGCACTTCGAGCAGGCCGTGCCGGTGGTGCCCGTCCGCCGCATCTTCGTGTGGTTCGCCATCTCGGTCGTGTTCAGCGCGATCGCGATCTCGAACGTCGCCACGGCGCTGGCGCCCGGCCCGCTGAGCCGGGCCTCCGATGCGCTGCGCGGCTCGGTCCAGGCCATCATCTCCGTCGACACCAGCGGCCTGATCGACGCGGCCGGCAAGTTCGACGTTGCGAGCGGCGTCGCCGCGGTGATCGTCATCAGCCTCGCGCTCTACGTCATCGGCGCGCTGCCGATCACCTCGTTCCGGCTCAAGCGGATGCTGCTCAACCTCACCCCCACGGACGCGCAGAAGCTCGGGGACACCACCGCGATGTACCACGTGTCCCGCTCGCGGGGGATCTACCGCGACGAGCTCGCGGCGTTCTCGTCACTCGGCGTCCCGGCGCCGCGCGAGATCCCGTTCGACCTGATCGCCCAGGCGACGCTGATGCTGCTGCCGCTGCTGCTCGGCCTCTCGTTCGCGGTCGTCAACCTCGAGAACATCATCGCGGTGGGCGGCACGACCTCCGGCGCGGTGGGTGAGCTCGCCGCACTGGCCTGGCTGTTCCTCGTCGTGCCGCTCGGCCGCCTGGCCCACCTGTTCGGCATCTGGAACCGGCGCGTCGACGACGCGACCGGTGCCGATCCGCCGGAGCGCTTCACGCGCGACGAGCTCTGCCTCCCGAGCCGCCGCCTCGGCGCGTTCGCGGTCGACACGACGCTCGGCCTCGTGGCCTCGAGCGTGCTGTGGCCGCTCGCAACGCTGGCGCGGTCCGACGACGTGGAGCTCACGCTCTTCTGGTTCCTCGGGATGCCGCTCGCGTTCGCCGCCGTGACCACCCCGTTCATGGTGCGCAAGGGCAGGCACGCGGGCCAGACGCTCGGCAAGCAGCTCTTCCGCCTGCGCGTCGTCTGCGGCGACCGCGAGCGCAGCCCCGTGAGCCCGCGCCGCGCGACCGCGCGCGAGCTGCTCGTGAAGGCGCCCTTCTGGACCGGCTCGGCCTCGCTGGTGTTCGTGCCCGCCATCGTCAACGGCGTCTGGTCGATCTTCGACCCGGAGCGGCGCGGGCTGCAGGACCGGGCGGCCGGCACGCGCGTGGTGCGCGTGCCCCCCGGGCAGTGAGCGAGCTCGTCGCAGACCTGCACGTGCACTACCCGATGCACGTGCTCTCGGGCGACCGCGACGTCACGCTCGGGCGGATGGTCCGGATCCGGCGTCGCGAGGGCGCGGGCAACAAGGCCCGCGGCGCGATCCTGTGGGTCGCGAGCCGGCTGCTGAACTACCGCAGCTGGGACTCCGGGCCGCGGGTGACCGTCGACTTCCTGGCCGAGGGCGGCGTGCGCGTGGCGCTGTCGGTGCTCTACTCGCCGTTCGACGAGATGGACCTCGACGAGCCCTATGGCGCGCTGCCGGAGCCGGGGTACTTCGCCCGCCTGCTCGAGCAGCTCGAGCAGGTCGAGGCGCAGCTCGCGCAGCACGCCGGGGCGACCGTCGTGCACGACGCCGCCGAGCTCGAGCAGGCGCTTCAGGACGGCGTCGTCGGCCTCGTCCACTGCGTCGAGGGCGGCTTCCACCTCGGCCCCACGCCGGCCGAGGTCGACGCCGACGTCACCGCGCTCGCCGCCCGCGAGGTCGGCTACGTGACCCTGGCGCACCTGTTCTGGCGCCGCGTCGCCGCCAACGCGCCGGCGATCCCGTTCCTGCCCGACGCGCTCTACAACATGCTCTTCCCCCAGAAGGCGGGCGCGGGCCTGACCGAGCTGGGCGAGGCGGCCGTCCGCGCGATGTACCGCGAGGGCATGCTGATCGACGTCTCCCACATGCGCGGCGACGCGCTGGAGGAGACCTTCGAGCTGCTCAACCAGCTCGACCGCGACCGCGGCGCCGCGCCCACCGACCACCCCGTCATCGCCTCGCACTCGGGCTACCGC
>JBDTMF010000339.1:0-2982 GCA_039934455.1 Solirubrobacteraceae bacterium | reverse complement strand
TCGACGCCGGCGCCGGACACGCGCCCCCGGCACAGTGGCGCGGACAGCCGTAGTAGCGCCGGCGCCGGCCGTTGGGCAGCGTCGCGGTCCACGCGCGCATCACCATCGAACAGGCCGCGCAGCGCACCAGCCCGCCCAGCAGCGACGGCTCCCGGCTCTTGCGCTCCGTGATCTCCCGCGGCTGCTGGGCCTGCTGGAAGGTCACCGCGTCGGTCAGTCGGGTGTGCACCCGGATGCACGAACTCGCCCGAGCGCGCCTCCCCGAGGTAAACCCGGTTGGAGAGGATCCGCCGCACGCTGGCCGGGTTCCAGACCGTGTTGCCGTACGGAGTGCGCACACCGGCCGCCTCCAAGTGACGGCACAGCCCCATCACCGACTCTCCCGCGGCGCGACGCTCGAACAGCTCGCCGATCAGCGCGGCGTCCTTACGGTGGACCACGAGCCGCCCCGACGGGCCGCGCCGGTAGCCGGTCGGCGGCTTGGACGCGCAGTGCACCCCGCGGGCGACCGCGCGCTCCCGGGCGGCGTCCCAGCTCGACCGGATCTGATCGAGCTGCCACTCCCCCATCGCCAGCATGATCCGCATGATCAGCCGCCCCGTCTCCGTGGTCAGATCGAAGCCGTCGGCGACCGAGACGAACGTCCCGCCCGCGCGCTGAATGCGCTCGATCGCGGCCAGACCGTCGACCAGTGAGCGTCCGAAGCGATCGAGCTTGGCCACCACCAGCCCCTGGCTCGTCCCCGCCTCGATCCGTGCCAGCGCCTGCTCGAGCAGCGGCCGGTCCGCCCGCGCGCCTGATTCGTCGAGCTCCTCGAAGACCTCCCCCAGCCGCGCGTCGCGCAGCGCCACCCAGCCCTCGATCTGCTGCCGCTGCACCGCCGGCGAGATGAACCGCTCGCCTTCGCGGCCGCGCACCTGCGAAACGCGAACGTAGCCGTCGAGGACCACGCCCTCCGACGCTACGCCGATCTCCCCCGCGCGGGTGGGACGAACCCGCAACCACCGGCCACTGAGTTGGCCCAGGCGGCCCCGCGCGACGCGCGCGAGGAGTCCGGCCGACGTCATTCCAAGTTCGAACCCACGCGTAGCCGGGATGCGCTTGCCCATGCTCATGCCCAAAGAAATGCTGTGCGATCTCTGCGGCGGTCGCCACGTCGGTGAGCCAGCGCGTGCCGAACTCCCCGAGCTGGCCTCCGCTAACGAGCGGCTCCGTACCGCGCGGCGCGGGAGCCCGGCGAGTGAGCGTCACCGTCTTCGGCGTCCGCCATCACGGGCCGGGATCGGCGCGCTCGCTGGCGCGCGCCCTGGAGACGCTGCAGCCGGACGCGGTGCTGGTAGGGCTTCTTCCCGCTGCCCTGACACAGCCCGCACACCGCCGTCGCGTCCTGGCCGAGCTCACTAAAGGGGCGCGCCGTCCCGAGCGCCTGGCCCGCACTCGCGACGCCGCGTCAGGCGCCAGACCCAACACCTGCTGCGCTGTCCACGTCGTCACGGAGTGAACGAGACCCCAGCCGCCGCTGCGGGTGGCCGCGCCGGGCATGGAGTTCACCGGATGTCCAGCGGACGACGGGGTACGGCGTAGGGTGAGTCGATGCCGCAAGACGATCGCGCATGGCTTCTCACCCACCTGAGCGAACAGGCCGGGACGTTGGCGAAACTGGTAGACGATGCGCGCCGTCATCCCGGTGAGCCCGACCGGCTCGTGTCGGTCCGAGATCAGGTGTTCACGATCCGCGAGACGCTCGACACGCTGGGCGTCCCACACGCGCTCGTGGACAACGCAGACTGGAGCCGCGCCATCGGTACGACGAGCCCGTAGCCACCCAATGTGAGCCCGCCGCGCCGGTTGCCCTGGCGCACCGGTTAGAGGAAAAGGCGCGTGCCGCGCTTGACGGTTCCGGGATTGCCGCCGTTGAGTCGCTTCGCCAGACCCTCGCGGACGACGAACACGCTTTTCTTCCCGGCCTTTCGGGCCGCTCGCAGCCTGGCGACCTGACGGCGGCCGAGGGTCGCCGTCACCGTCTTTGTCGCGCCGGCCTCGCGGGTGTCGGTCCTGACGGCCAAGACGGACTCGAGCCTCCCGCGCGGGCTCTCGATCCCATAGGAGAGCGTCACGGCGTAGACGCTGGGGCTGAACTCCAGTTCCGCCTCGGGGGTCTGCGGGCCAGCGACCGTCGCGACCCTGAGCTGCATCCGGGTCGAGAGCTTCTGACCCGCGGCGAACGCGTAGGTGAAGTACGTGTCCTTAGGGCCGTTGTCGCCAAGATTCTCCTGTGCGTCGGCGAGCGACCCTCCGACTGTTGCGCTTGCGGCGAGCGCCGCAACAACCACGGCGGCGCGACGAACAGTGAAACGGGAGCAACGGCGAGAGTCCATAGACCAACCTCGCGCGGGTCCGCTGAGCTGGAGCTAGTGAAAGCCCGGCGCTGATTGATGCGCCCGGATGCTGCGTCATACAGCGGTCTCGATCAGGGTGCGCGGACGCAGTCAAGCGTGGAATCGAGGCACGTCGGAGACGAGTGACTCCAGCTAGATCAAGGCTGTCCGTGCCGACGATAGTGGGGGCTGCGCGAGCGTCGTGGTGGCCAAGGAAAGGGTCTCCCCTGCGGGCATTGCCGCTCCTCTCGGGAAGGATGCGATTCTCAGGTGTGTCCTCGTGGCGCCCGGCCCCCGCGCGCGAACCCGCGCCCTCCGCGACGCGCGGCTCTACGCTCCGGCGGTGCGCCGCCCACCCTCGTCACTGATCGCCTACGGGACCGTGAGCTGGCCGGCTTCGTAGCCGCCGCGGAAAGCAAGGAGGACGATGTGAACTCTGCGGCGGTCCTCATCAACCTAGTGCAGTGGTTCTTCCTGTTTCCGAGGCACCCTCGCGGCGTGGATCCTCAGCCTGCTCGGCAACGTGATCGCCCTGGCCGTCCTGCCTGTTGCCCGCCGTCGATGCCGCCCTGATCCTCACCGCGGTCGGCCTCGCGGTGCTGAT
>JBDTMF010000338.1:0-3044 GCA_039934455.1 Solirubrobacteraceae bacterium | reverse complement strand
CTCCTAGGCCCCCGCTCATCTTGGTTTCACGGCGGGCCGTCACCGTCCGCCCATGGTCGCCGCCTCCCGCACCTGGATCGTCATCCCCACCTACAACGAGGCCGAGAACCTGCGGGCGCTGGTCGCTGCGATCCGTGCGGCCGTGGCCGCCACGATCCTCGTGGTCGACGACAACTCCCCGGACGGCACGGGGGGCCTCGCGGATGTGCTCGCGGCCTCGGTCCCCGACGTCCACGTGCTCCATCGCCCGGCCAAGGCCGGGCTCGCGGCCGCCTACACGGCCGGCTTCCAGCGCGCGCTCGTCGAGGGCGCGGACTACGTGCTGGAGATGGACGCCGACTTCTCCCACGACCCCTCCGACCTGCCGCGGCTGCTCGAGGCCGCGGGCGCGGGCGCCGACGTCGTGCTCGGCTCGCGCTACGTGCCCGGCGGCGGCGTCGAGGGCTGGTCGGCGGACCGGCAGATCCTCTCGCGCGCCGGTGGCCTCTACGCGCGCGTCGTGCTCGGCTCCTCGGTGCGCGACCTCACCGGCGGCTTCAAGTGCTTCCGCGCCGACGCCCTGCGCGTGATCGGCATCGACGACCTCACGGCGGACGGCTACGCCTTCCAGGTCGAGACCACGTTCCGGGCCGAGCGCGCGGGCCTGCGCGTCGAGGAGGTCCCGATCGTCTTCCGCGAGCGCCAGGCCGGCCGGTCGAAGATGTCGCCGGCCATCGCCGCCGAGGCGATCTGGCGGATCCCCCGGATGCGCCTGTCCGCGCGCCGCCACGGCGCGCCCGCTCCCGCCGTGACCGCACTCCCCCACTAGCGCGCCCGCCGGAGCGGTCGCCGAGCGCGTGCGCGAATGCAGCGTGCGTTCACGGAGTGCGGGCGGGCAGTCGATGCACCTCGTATGCGTCGAGAGCTGCCCCCGGAGATCGTGCAGGCGTTCCTGACCGTGCTGCCGGACCCCACGGAGGGCGAGGCCGCCGTGCCGCCCGCCTTCCTCGCCGCCTGATTACGGGTAGACGTCGACCCGGTCGCCGAGCCGGAGCCAGCTGTAGATCGAGAGCGCGTTCGGGATCGGCACGCGCACGCAGCCGTGGCTGGCCGGGAAGGTCGGGACGTCGACGTAGCCGTGGATCGCGTATCCGCCGATGAAGTAGCTCGCGTCGACCATCCCCTTCGCGTTCGTCCCGATCGTCTTGGAGTAGACGCGGAACCTGCCGAGCACCGTGGGCGTCGATGCCTTCCCCGACGAGACGGTGTAGATCCGGTCCACGCGGCGGCCCCGCATGAGCGCCATCACCTGGCGGGAGAGGTCGACCTCCACGTGCTTGCCGTGCTCGGGGTGCCTGGGCTTGAACGAGCCGCGGCGGGCGAGCAGCCCCTTCACCACATCGCGCGTGACGCTCGCGACGCGGCTCATCCCCCTGATCTTGCGGTAGGCGATCACCGCGCGCGCGGTCGACGCGTCGAACGTCCCCGACCGCGAGACGACGTAGCGCAGCGCGGCCAGGCGGCTCTGCACGAGCCGCACGATCGGGCCGCCGGCGCCGGGAGCCGCGGAGGGCGTGACGACGAGCATGCGTCGGGCCTTCGCCTTCATGGTCACCTGGCCCGGCGTGGCGCGGTGGCTGGCGCGGACGGTGAGGCGGCCCGTGCGTGGCTTGAGCGAGACGACGAAGCCGCCGTTCGGCGTGCCGGCGACCGGCGTGACCGCCGCCGCCTTCGCCTTGAGCTTCTTCGGCCCCTCGTACAGGCGCACGACGACGGTCTGCCCGGCGACGAAGGGCGCGACCACGCCACGGATGCGGACGCGGTCGCCGCGCAGGACGACGTCATCGTGGCCGACGTGGTGCGTCCGCTCGAGCTTGATCGACATCGCGCCGCCCGCGGGCGCGGGCGCCGGCGCGGGTGCGGGAGGGGGGGTCGGAGTCGGAGCCGGCGGGACCGGTGTCTGCCCGGTCGCGGCGGCGGGGAGGGACAGCGCCAACAGGCTGCCGATGATCGTGGCGGCTGCCCGTCGCATCGAAGCGCGGCATCCTACATGGACCAGCGGTTAGATCCGGTAGACGGTCAGCAGCCGCTTTTCGTGCTCGGCGTCGATGCGGGCGACGACCTCGATGTGGTCCTCGAGGCCCGAGCCCCGCAGCTTCTGGCCCAGCAGGTCGTCGACCTGGAAGACGCCGGCGGAGTTGTTCATGTCGACCTCGACCCGGATCGTGCGCTGCTCGCCCGGCACGATCCGGACCTCGTCGATCGCCGCAGCCGACAGCGAGTGGATGTTCGGCAGGTGCGTCTCGAGCGAGACGCGCGAGCGGCCGTGCTCCATGTCGAGCGCGTCGGCGACGCGGACGACGCCGGCCTCGAGCGTCAGCGGCCGCCCCCCCCGGCGATGCCCGATGATCGCGTGCATGATCTCCGACGCCACGATCGTCCGCTCGGGCTCGCGGTAGACCTCAGCGAGAAGGTCGTCGAGCAGGTCGGCGGCCAGGAAGAGGCTGAACTCCTCGTGGTCGACGCGGTGGATCGACATGCCGAGGTCGTGCAGGAGGCACGCTCCGGCGATCACGACCTCGGCGTCGGAGGACTTCATGGCGTAGTCGGCCTCGATCGCGGAGGCCACCCGCGCGCGGTGCAGCAGGCGGAAGATCCGCAGCGCGCTGTTGAGCACGATCTGCAGGTGCACCCACGAGTGGTCGCTCATGCCCAGGCGCTGCGCCGTCACCTGCTGGGCGTGCCAGCGGGCCTTGAGCTTGTCGATGGCGTTGGCCGCCGCGAGCAGGCCCGCCAGCTTGCGGTTGCGCTCGGCGGGGGCGTGCACGGCCATGGCCGCGGTCGCCTCGCGGGGCGCCGGCGGGAGGGGCGGGGCGCTGTCGTCGGTCTCTTCGCTCATACAGAGATGATCGCGCGCGGGCGTTGGGCGACGCAGGTAGTGTCGCACCAGCCGACATGACGCTCGAGGTTCCGCAGCCGCTCGCCGATCACCCCGACCTCACGGTCGAGGTGACGACGGGCACCGAGCACTGGCGGGCTGGCGAGATCGCGCTCGTCGTCGGCGG
>JBDTMF010000337.1:0-3128 GCA_039934455.1 Solirubrobacteraceae bacterium | reverse complement strand
TCTCGCACTGCTACCAGCGCCCGACCTACGCCGACTGGCCCTACTCCGTCTTCACGATGGCCCACGGCCGCTCGAAGGAGGAGTGCGACGCGATCCTCGACTCGATCGCCGAGCAGGAGGGCATCACCGAGCGCGCGACGCTGTACTCGAGCACCGAGTTCAAGAAGATCCGGATGCTCTACTTCACGGACGCCTTCCGGGACTGGGAGCGGGAGAACGCTTGACCCGCCCGTGTCCGCCTCGCTGACCGACACCCGCTCCGCGGAGCTCTACCGCCGCGCCGTCCGCGTCCTTCCGGGCGGCGTGAACTCGCCCGTCCGCGCCATGGGGTCGATCGGGCGCGACCCGGTCTTCGTCGACCACGCCGCCGGGGCGGAGCTCACCGACGTCGACGGCAACACCTACGTCGACTACGTCTGCTCCTGGGGTCCCCTGATCCACGGCCATGCCTTCGCCCCAGTGCTCGAGGCCGTGCACGCGGCGGCCGACCGCGGCACGACGTTCGGCGCCCCGACCGCCGCCGAGGTCGAGCTGGCCGAACTGGTCGCCCACCGCATGCCGTCGGTCGAGATGCTGCGGATGACCTCGTCGGGCACCGAGGCGTCGATGAGCGCGATCCGGCTCGCGCGCGCCGCCACCGGCCGCGACCGGCTGATCAAGTTCGCGGGCGCCTACCACGGCCACGTCGACGGCCTGCTCGCTGAGGCCGGCTCCGGCCTCGCCACGCAGGGCATCCCGTCCTCGCCGGGCGTCCCCGCCACCGTCGCGGCCGCGACGACGATCGTGCCTTGGAACGACCTCGATGCCGTGACGGCCGCGGTCGCCGCCGACGCGCCCGCCGCGATCCTCGCCGAGCCCTACCCGGCCAACATGGGCCTCGTCCCGCCGGCCAGCGGCTTCCTCGAGGGCCTGCGCGAGCTCGCCTCCGAGAGCGGCGCGCTGCTCGTCTTCGACGAGGTGATCACCGGCTTCCGGGTCGCCCCGGGCGGCGCCCAGGAGCTGACCGGCGTCATGCCCGACCTGACGATTATGGGCAAGGTGATCGGCGGCGGGCTGCCGGCCGCGGCGTACGGCGGCCCCGCGGAGCTGATGTCGCGCATCGCGCCGGCCGGCGACGTCTACCAGGCGGGCACGCTGAGCGGGAACCCGCTCGCGGTCGCCGCCGGTCTCGCCGCGCTCCAGGTGCTGGACGAGGAGGCGTACCTGCGCCTGGCCGACACGACGCGCGCGCTCGCCGCCGGCCTGCGCGAGGCCGCGGATGGGCGGGCGGCGATTCAAGTCGCCGAGGCGCCCGGCCTCCTGACCGTCTTCTTCTCCGAGCAGCCCGTCTGCGACTACGCGGGCGCCGCCGCCTGCGACACCGAGGCCCACGCGGCCTGGTGCCGCGCGCTGCTGGCGCGCGGCGTCTACCCGCCGCCGTCGCAGTTCGAGGCCTGGTTCCCGTCGCTCGCCCACACCTCCGAGCATGTCGAGCGCACGCTCGAAGCGGCGGCCGCGGCGTTCGCGGAGGTCGAGTGAGCGCGCTGCAGGCGCTGGCGGCGACCGTCCGGTCCAGCGGTGGTCTGCTGGCAGACACCGTGACCGATCCCACACAGGAGGGGTCACTGGGTGCGCTCGCTGGCCCCGGCTACGCCGAGCTGGTCGAGGCGATCTACGAGGGCTACCTCCAGCACTACGGCGACGGGAGGGTCCTGCGGCCGCAGGACCCCGACCTCGCGCTGCTCGCGGGCGACCGCCTGTACGCGCTCGGGCTGGCCGAGCTGGCCGAGCTCGGGGACCTCGACGCGGTCGAGGTTCTCGCCGGCGTGATCTCGCGCGCGGCGCAGGCGCACGCCGAGGGCGATCCCGAGGCGGCGCAGGCCGCATGGGAGGCGGGCGCGCGCGCAGTCGGCCATGGGCGTGGCAGAGCGCCAGCTGAGGCCTGAAGACCCCCCTCCGTCGGTATTGTTCCCGCCGTCGTGGCCTCCGCCCGCAAAGAGCCCAAGTCGAAGTACACCGCCGACCGGTTGATGCCGGGCGCCTTCGAGGGCGAGACCGTCACCCGCCGGCGCTTCATGACCCTCACCGCGCACGGCGCTGGAGCGACCGCGGCGGCCGCCTTCACGCTGCCCGCTCTGGGCTTCGCCGTCGGCTCGGCGATCTTCGAGCGCCCGCCGGTCCGCTGGCAGGCGGTCGGCGCCCCCGGCGACTTCCCCAACGACACCTACGTGCCCAAGGTCATCACCCAGACGACGGGCATCGGCGACGTCGGCAAGTCCACGGTCTACATGCGCGCCCGCAACGACCAGATCGACCAGAAGCCCAACCCGCCGGGCTACGACGAGCAGTTCGTCGCGGTGTCGACGCGCTGCATGCACCTCGGCTGCCCCGTCCGCTACGTGCAGGCCTCCCAGCGCTTCATCTGCCCGTGCCACGGCGGCGTCTACGACTTCCAGGGCAAGGTCGTCGGCGGCCCGCCCGTGCGCCCGCTCGACCGCTTCTACACGCGCGTGCGCAGCGGCAAGGTCGAGATCGGCCCGCGCTACTCGGTCAACAGCGAGCTCAAGCGCTTCGATTCCTACCGCGATCCCGCCCAGCCGCTCGACGGCATCGGCCAGTACCTCTACCCGCCCCGCTTCTCGACGCCCAAGCAGTAGCCATGAGACTTCCCAAGCCCCCGCTCCCCCCGCTCCCGCCCTGGCTGCTGCCGCGCCCGAAGCGCCCCGGCGAGTCCAGCCCCGGCCCACTCGACCAGGCCAAGGAGGCCGGGATCTCGAGCGTCAACTGGATCGACGAGCGCACGTCGCTCTCGGGCGGTGGCCGCTGGCTGATGTTCCGCAAGGTCCCGAAGGGGACGAACTGGTTCTACACGCTGGGCTCGGCGACGATGTTCGCCTTCCTGAACCAGGCGGTCACCGGCGTCTTCCTGGCGATGTACTACGACCCGTCGCCGACGCGCGCCTACGAGTCAGCGCGCTACATCACCAACGAGGTCTTCCTCGGCGAGTTCGTGCGCGGTATGCACAAATGGGGCTCGACGGTGATGGTGATCCTGATCTTCCTGCACATGGCGCGCACCTTCTTCTTCGGCGCGTACAAGTACCCGCGCGAGCTCAACTGGGTGATCGGCGTCGTGCTGCTGATCCTCA
>JBDTMF010000336.1:0-3174 GCA_039934455.1 Solirubrobacteraceae bacterium | reverse complement strand
AGCGCCTGGAACTTCTTCGGGTTCTCGAGGAACTCCTTGATCTCGTGCAGCTCCTCGACCGCCTCGTCGACACCCGCGACGTCGCGGAAGGTGATCTTCGGCGAGTCGACGGACATCCGCTTGGCACGCGACTTGCCGAACGACATCACCTTCGAGCCGCCGCCCTGCACCTGGTTCATGAGGAAGATCCAGAACCCGATGAAGATCAGGAACGGCAGCACGTAGGTCAGCAGCGAGAGGATCACACTCGACCGGGCGGGCTTGACGTCGAAATCCCGGATCAGGCCGTCCGCCTTGGCGGCGCGCAGCTTGGTGACGAGGACGTCGGAGTAGTCGAGGGGGTAGCCGACTTGGTACTTGTTCTTGTCGGTGCCCTTGAGGCGGACGTCGATCGAGTTGTCCTTGGTCTTCAGCGTCGCCGTCTGCACCTGGCCGTTCTCGACCTGCTCGAGGAACCCGGCGAAGGACCGGGCCGGGGCCTGGTCGGAGCGGGAGATCAGCTTGGAGGCGAAGAACGCCAGCACGATCACGATCAGGATCGGGAACAGGGCGCTCTTGAAGAAGCGGCTCACAGGAAAGAGAAGGCTACCAGGGGGTTACTGCCGTCAAGGAGGGTTCACCGGCCAGCTTCCGGCCCCTTCCTGACATCAGGTCTATTGCCGTAACGCCGCGACGTACGGGAGGTTGCGAAATCGCTCGGCGTGGTCGAGGCCATAGCCGATGGCGAACTTGTCCGGGATCTCGAACCCGACGTAGCGCGTGGGCAGCTCCACCTCGCGCCGCTCGGGCTTGGTCAGCAGGGCGCAGACCTCCAGCGAGGCCGGCCCACGCGCCTGCAGGTTGCGCAGCAGGTAGGAGAGCGTCAGGCCCGAGTCCACGATGTCCTCGACGATCAGGACGTCGCGGCCCTCGATGGCCGCGTCCAGGTCCTTGAGGATCCGCACCACGCCCGAGGACTGGGTCGAGGAGCCGTAGGACGCGACGGCCATGAAGTCGACCTCGCACGGCACCTCGATGTGGCGCATGAGGTCGGACAGGAAGAAGACGGCGCCCTTGAGCACGCCGACCAGGAGCAGGTCGCGGCCGGCGTAGTCGCGCGTGATCTCCTCGCCCAGCTGGCGGACCCGGTGCTGGAGTTCGTCCGCCTGCACGAGGATCTCGCCGATGGCTTCGTCTCGGAGCACGAGCGGGGCAGTCTAGGCGCCCTGGGCGACCCGGGGCGGGGTGGCCGCGAATGCGAGCCGGCCTTGCTCGACCCTGGCGCGCAGCCCGCCGCCGACGTCGAGCGCGCCGTGCTCGGCGAGGCCGAGGATCTCGTCCGTGCGGTGCGAGACGGCGGGGCCGCCGGCCTCGTCGGCGAGGCGCTGCACGGCCAGGCGGGCGAGCGCCGGCGGCAGCGCGCGCAGGTGGTCGAGCGACGGCGGCGAGCCGGCCTCGGCGAGCACGCCGGAGACCGCAGCGTCGAGCACCTCGGCCTCGTCGCGCAGGAGAGCGAGCGTCCGCAGGACGTTCTGCTCTGCGGCCGGGTGGAGCGCGCGGAGCGCCGGCACGAGCCCGTGGCGGGCGCGGTTGCGGGCGAAGGCGTCCGATGCGTTGGAGGGGTCCTCGCGCCACGGCAGGCCGGCCTCCGCGCACCACGCCTCGGTGGCGGGCCGCCAGACCGCGAGCAGCGGGCGCACCAGCCGGCCGTCGCGCTCGCGCATCCCGAGCAGGGCGCGCCGGCCGGGAGAGGCGGCGAGCCGGTAGAGCACGGTCTCGACCTGGTCGGAGGCGGTGTGGCCGACGGCGACGTCGGCGTCTCGCGCCAGCGCCAGCCGCGTCGCCTCGCCGTAGCGCTGGTCGCGCGCCCACGCCTGCAGGTTCCCTTCCGGGCGGCGCGGCCGGTACACGTCGAGCGGGACGCCGAGCCGCTCGCTCAGCGCGCGGCACAGCGCCTCGTCCTCCCCCGCCGAGTCGCGCAGGCCGTAGTTGACGTGCAGCGCGCTGACCGCCGGCGCCCCCGCGACGCGGACGGCGAGGTCGAGCAGGCAGACGGAGTCCGGCCCGCCCGAGACCAGCACGACGACCGCGCGGCCCGGCTGCAGCAGGTCGCCCTCGCGCACGTGCGCCTCGACGTTCAAGCGCCGTCCTCCTCGGCGCGGCGGGCGAGGAACAGCTCGGTCGACTTCGAGAAGCCCTTGAGCTTAACGTCGCCGATGTGCTCGAACTCGAGGTGACGGCCCGCGATCTCGACCAGCGGCCGCGTGACGAGCACCTCGCCGCCCGCGGCGCGCGCGCCGACCCGCGCCGCGAGGTTGACCTCGCGCCCGAAGTAGTCGCCGTCGCGGTAGAGCGTGAGGCCCTGGTGGATCCCGATGCGCGGCAGCGGCCGCTCACCCTGCAGCGTCTGGAAGCCCACCGCCCAGTCGAGCAGGGCGGCGGCGTCGGAGGCGACGATCATCACCTCGTCGCCGATCGTCTTGATGATGCGGGCGTCGTCGGGGAGCGTGTTGCCGACCGCCTCGACGAAGCGCTCGATGATGTCGACCGCCTCGTCCTCCCCCGCCTCCTCGGTCAGGCGCGTGTAGCCCGCGAGGTCGGCGAAGGCGATCGCCACCCGCAGGCGGCCGAGGTCGAGGTCGCCGTCCGAGTCGACCTCGAGCTCCATGTGGCCGACGACGTCCTGGTCGAGGAAGTGCTGGAGGAAGCGCTGGTGGACGTGGTCCATGATCGGCGCGGCCAGCGGCAGCAGCTCGCCCGCCAGGCCACGCATCTCCTCCGCCATCTCGAGGTGGTCGACCCGGTCGTGGATCAGCGGCTCGTGGACGTAGAGATGGAAGAGCCGCACCTCGGCGTCCGCGATGCGGGCGAGCGACTGGCCGTAGACCCGGACGAGCTGGAGCAGGGCGACGAGCGGGAAGCCGGCTGCCAGTGCCGCGACGATCGAGCGCAGCAGTTCCAGGTCGTCGCCGGTGATCTCGTTCAGCGAGGGCGCCGGGAAGCCGACCGCGCTCCAGATCCGCTCCAGCAGCGCGGGCTCGAGGCCGCACTCCTCCGCCGCCTGCTCCAGCGTCCAGGTGTCCGACCGGGGCGGGAACAGCTCGTCCATGTAGCCGTAGGCGAGGCGGCCCGAGCGCGACGCCTCGCGGATCTCGTCGATGGAGTGCCCGCGCCCCCGCAGCCGGGCGACGATCC
>JBDTMF010000335.1:0-3195 GCA_039934455.1 Solirubrobacteraceae bacterium | reverse complement strand
CGCCGCCGCCGCGCTGTGCCTGACGGAGGGTGGCGCGGTGATGACGGACGCGGCGGGCGGTCCGATCGGCCCGTACCGGCTGCTGGGCTCCGATCCCGGCTTCCACATCTCCTGCGTGGCGGCGGCCTCGTCCGGCCTGCACGAGATGCTGCTCGACGCCGTCGAACGGGGCATGGAGCGCTTGCGCACGTTGGATATCGTGGCCCCGCCTCAACCCGACCAGGAAGGCCCGTAAGTGCTTCAGCCCGTCGCGCTGGCCCACAAGAGCCTGGCGGACTACACCCATATCGTCGGCCGGCCCCTCGTGGAGGAGATCCGCGAGCTTGCCGAGCCGCTCAAGGGCAAGCGCGTCGTCCAGCTGAGCGCGACCGCGTTCGGCGGCGGCGTGTCGGAGATCCTCTACACGCTGATCCCGCTCATGCGCGACGTCGGGCTCGAGGTCGAGTGGCAGGTCATCTACGGCCGCGAGGAGTTCTTCAACTCCACCAAGCTGATGCACAACGCGCTCCAGGGCGCGCCCCAGGACCTCACCGAGGAGCAGTGGGCGACCTGGTTCCAGTACAACGAGATGAACGCGCGCGAGCTCTCGCGCGGGTGGGACGTCTGCCTCGTCCACGACCCGCAGCCCGCCGCGATGATCACGCTGGCGCCCGAGAAGGCGAAGGCGTGGGTGTGGCGCTGCCACATCGACGTCTCGACGCCGAACCCGGCGACGATGGAGCGGCTCCTGCCCTACCTCCAGCGCTATCCGGCCTCGCTCTTCCACGTCGACAACTACGTGCCCAAGGGCATGGACGGCGGTGTGCACATCGTGCCGCCGGCGATCGACCCGCTCGCGCCGAAGAACATGGCGCTCTCGCTCGAGGACGCGACCTTCGTCTGCAAGCAGTTCGGGATCGACACGAGCCGCCCGATGATGTGCCAGGTCTCGCGCTTCGATCCGTGGAAGGATCCTCTCGGTGTGATCGACGCCTACCGCATCGTCAAGGAGGAGCGCCCCGACGTCCAGCTCGCGCTCGTCGGCTCGATGGCCTCCGACGACCCCGAGGGCTGGGACTTCTACAACTCCACGCTCGCCCACGCCGAGGGCGACCCGGATATCCACATCCTCAACAACTTCAACAACGTCGGGAACATCGAGGTCAACGCGTTCCAGTCGCTGTCCGACGTCGTCATCCAGAAGTCCACGCGCGAGGGCTTCGGCCTGACCGTCTCCGAGGCGCTGTGGAAGGGCCGGCCCTTCATCGGCGGCGACGTCGGCGGCATCCCGCTCCAGGTCTCCGACGGCGAGACCGGCTTCCTCGTCTCCTCGGTCGAGGACTGCGCCAAGCGCTCGCTCGAGATCCTCAATGACCCGGCGCTCGGCAAGGCCCTCGGACGGCGTGGCAAGGAGCACGTCCGAGAACACTTCCTCACCCCCCGTTACCTCCGCGACTACCTGAAGATCTTCCAAGAGGTGTTGTAGATGCCCGATCGCGAGCGGCCGCTCGTCCTGGTCTCCAACCGGGGGCCCGTCACGTATCAGGAGGACGGTTCCGTCAAGCGCGGCACGGGCGGCCTCGTGACCGCCCTGACCGGGCTCGCCTCGCACCGCGACGCGATCTGGATCGCCTCGGCGATGACCGACGCCGACGTCGAGGTCTCACGCGAGCACGGCGACCACTCCTTCGAGATCAACGCGCCGCACGGCGGCACGTTCAGCGTGCGCTTCGTGGAGTCGGACACCTCGGCCTACGACGCCTTCTACAGCGTGATCGCCAACCCGATGCTGTGGTTCATCCAGCACTACCTGTGGGACCAGAGCAACGCGCCCGACATCCGCCGCGAGGAGGTCGACGCCTTCGAGCACGGCTACAACGCCGTCAACGAGGACCTGGCGCGGGCGGTGCTCGAGGAGATCGAGGACGACGAGGAGCCCGTCGTCATGGTCCACGACTACCACTTCTACACGCTCCCGGGCATGATCCGCCGCGAGCGCCCCGACGTCTTCCTGCACCACTTCATCCACATCCCGTGGACGCAGCCCGACGCCTGGCGCGTGCTCCCGAAGGACATCCGCAACCAGATCTTCAACGGGGTCCTCGCCAACGACATCGTCGGCTTCCACACGCGCTCCTACCAGCGCAACTTCCTCCAGTGCTGCCGCGACCTGATGGATCTCGACATCGACATGGAGGCGGGCGTCGTCCACCTCGGTGACCGGGACGTGTGGGTGCGCGCCTACCCGCTGCCGATCGACTACGAGGCGACACGCTCGACCGCCGCAAGCGACCGCGTCGGCGAGTTCGAGGAGAAGCTGCTCAAGCGCCGGCGCGAGTTCTCGATCCTGCGCGTCGACCGCGCCGACCTCTCCAAGAACGTGCTGCGCGGCTTCACCGGCTTCGACATCTTCCTCGAGCAGCACCCGGAGTTCTCCGAGCGGATCACGTTCACCGCCCAGCTGATGCCGTCACGGACCGACGTACCGGAGTACGCCGAGTACCTCGAGCGCATCGAGGCGCTCGTCGCGGTCGTCAACCACCGCCACGGGACGCCGGACTGGATGCCGATCGACCTCAAGCTCCGCGACGATCTGGAGGAGGCGATGTCCAACTACAAGCACTACGACGTGATGATGGTCAACGCCATGTTCGACGGCATGAACCTCGTGGCGAAGGAGGGTCCGCTGGTCAACGAGCGCGACGGCGTCTCGATCCTGAGCGAGAACACCGGCGCGCACGAGGAGCTCGGCGAGTTCTCGCTGAGCGTCAACCCGTTCGACGTCCAGGAGCTCGCCGACGCGATCTACACTGCGCTGACGATGCCAGGCGAGGAGCGCGCGCGGCGGGCGCAGGGGCTGAAGGAGATCGTCACCTCTCGCGATCCGGGCGACTGGATCGACGACCAGATCGCCGACATCCGCAAGAAGGCGCGCGGCATGGCGGCGACGAGCGGCTAGGGGATCGCGGTCAGCCGCGACGGCGGCGGTGGGGTGGGGGAACGCCGGCAGCCCTGCGCTCGGCCCGCGGCCCGGTCGCCGGTCAGCCGCGCTCGAAGGAGAACTCGGTCGTCGCCGGGTCCGTGGGCCGGAAGGTGGGCGCGACGGGGCGCGGTGCCGGCGCGTGGTGCGCCGGGTGCGGCGCGGTCGGCCGCTCGGGCGCCGACCGCTTCGGAGCCGCTCGCTGTCGCGGCGCCCGCGGCCGCTGCCGTCCCGCC
>JBDTMF010000334.1:0-3210 GCA_039934455.1 Solirubrobacteraceae bacterium | reverse complement strand
GGCGCAGGCGACCGCGGCGACCTTGCAGGCGGTCGCGCCGCCTACGGCGACACCTCCGCCGGCCAGCGCGCCGCCGCCGCTCGCGGCGGCGCCGCCGGCGGCCGCGCCGCTGCCGCCGATCCCGAACAGCTTCGCCATCAGGGCGGCGGCGCCGCCGACGCCGGGCGAGAGCGCGGCGAAGGAGGACCGCACGCTGCGCAGCGCGCTGCGGTACTCGCGGCAGCCGGAGCATTCGCGCATGTGCTTGCGGGCGCGGCCGGACGCCTTGACGCCGCGGTCATAGGCGGACGTGAGGTCCTCGCGGATCACCGCGCAGTCGGTCGAGCGCGCATCGGCCGCCTCGACGAGGCCGAGCCGGGCGCGCACCAGCAGCGACTTGACGGCCGGGACCGTGACGTCGAGCGCCGTGGCGAGGTCCGCGTAGGACATGCCGTCGATCTCGCGCATGAGCAGCGCCGAGCGCTGCTGGTCGGGCAGGCGCCCGACGTCGGTCACCAGCCGGCGCAGGTCCTCGCGGCGCTGGGCGTCCTCGAGCGGGTCGTGCAGCGGGGTGCGCGACATCTCGAACACGTCCGACGGCGCGGGCACCGGGCGGCGGAGATGGTCGATGCAGCGGTTGTGGGCGACGCGGTACAGCCACGCGCGCACGTTGACCGGCCGGGCGTCGGCCCGCAGCGCCCCGAAGGCGCGCACGAAGACGTCCTGCAGCACGTCCTCGGCGTCCTGGCGCGACTGCGCCGAGAGCATCTGGCGGACGTAGGCGAAGAGCCGCTGGCGGTAGCGGTCGTGGAGGACGTTGAACGCCTCGTCCGAGCCGGCGCGGAAGAGCGCGAGCAGCTGATCGTCCGACCGCAGGCGCAGCAGAGGAAGCGAGATCGAGAGACGGGAGAGTCCCGCCGGGGCGCGCAAGGCAGATGCTTCCACTTCAATCAGCTCCAGTCGCGGGCTGCGGTCCTGGCGACTCTAACCTCTCGAGCGGCCCGAAGTTGTGCGCTCATGTCGATCCTGCCCATTCGCGAAGATCTCTCACTGCCGCTCGACGAGATCGAGCTGCGCACCAGCCGGTCCTCGGGACCGGGTGGTCAGCACGCGAACGTGACGGCCTCGCGTGTCGAGGCGGTCTTCGACGTGCAGGCCTCGGAGACCCTCTCCGAGGCCCAGAAGGCACGGATCTGTGCACGGCTCGGCCCGCGCGTGACCGCGGCCGCGCAGGACACCCGCTCGCAGCACCGCAACCGCGATCTCGCGCTCGCGCGGCTCGCCGACCGCCTCGCCGCGGCGCTCGAGGTCCGGCGCCCGCGCACCAAGACCCGGCCCACCCGCGCCTCCCAGCGCCGCCGGATCGAGTCCAAGCGGCGCCGCGCCGACGTCAAGCGCGCGCGCCGCAGACCCGACGCCGACTAGTACCTAGCCCCCGATCCGGATCAGCTTCTTGTTGACGAACTCGTCGATGCCGTAGCGGCCCAGCTCGCGGCCGAACCCGGAGCGCTTGACGCCGCCGAAGGGCAGCTCGGCGCCGTCGGCGCCGACCAGGTTGACGAACACCATGCCCGCCTCGATCCTCTCCGCGACGCGCAGCGCCTGTTCGGAGTCAGTGGTCATCACGTAGGAGCCGAGGCCGTAGGGCGTGTCGTTGGCGAGCTCGACCGCCTCCTCCTCGTCCTTGACGCGGTAGACGTGCGCGACCGGGCCGAAGAACTCCTCGTGGCGGGCGGGGTTGTCAGGGCCGATGTCGGTCAGGACGGTGGTCTTGAAGAAGTTCCCGTCGTGCTCGCCGCCGGCGACGAGCGTCGCGCCCTTGTCGAGGGCGCGCTGCAGCTGATCGGCGAGGCGCTCGGTCGCGGTCGTGGACGACAGCGGGCCGATCTCGGTGTCCGATTTCG
This sequence comes from Solirubrobacteraceae bacterium, assembly GCA_039934455.1. Taxonomy (GTDB): domain Bacteria; phylum Actinomycetota; class Thermoleophilia; order Solirubrobacterales; family Solirubrobacteraceae; genus DASQFQ01. The sequence continues at coordinate 1,327 of JBDTMF010000334.1, read as the reverse complement.
TCGGGTCGCCCGGCTCGACCGCGGTGATGGCGGCGGTGAACTTCTCCAGGAACGGCTCGTAGAGGTCGTCGACCACGATGAAGCGCTTGGCCGCGTTACAGGACTGGCCGGTGTTGTCGACCCTGGCCGCGACGGCGTTCTCGACCGCCGCGTCGAGGTCGTCGGTGCTGAGCAGGATGAACGGGTCCGAGCCGCCGAGCTCGAGCACGACCTTCTTGAGGTTGCGCCCGGCGATCTCCGCCACCGCCGCGCCCGCGCGCTCCGAGCCGGTCAGCGACACCGCGCGCACGCGCGGGTCCTCGATCACCGTCGCGACCTGGTCGTTGGTCGCGTAGATGTTGATGTACGCGTCCGGCGGGAAGCCGGCCTCGTGGTAGAGCTGCTCCATCGCCTCGGCCGACTCCGGGCACTGGGGCGCGTGCTTGAGCAGGATCGTGTTGCCGATCGCCAGGTTCGGGCCGGCGAAGCGCGCCACCTGGTAGTAGGGGAAGTTCCACGGCATGATGCCGAGCAGGACCCCGTAGGGGCTGCGGCGGATGAACGCCGAGCCGTCGCCGTCGAGCAGCTCGATCGGCTCATCGGCCAGCAGCTTGGGCGCGTTGTCGGCGTAGTACTCGTAGATCGCGGCGCAGAAGTCGAGCTCGCCCAGCGCCTGCTCGACCGGCTTGCCCATCTCGCGCACGATGATGTCGGCGAGGCGCTCGCGCTGCTCGGCGTGCAGCTCGCCGACGCGGCGCACGAGCGCCGCGCGCTCCTCCACCGTCGTCGAGGCGCTCCACTCACGGCTCGCCGCGTCCGCGCGGCCGATCGCGTCGCGCAGCGCGTCGTCCGAGATCGTCGGGTACTCCTTGACGGTCTCTCCGGTGGCCGGGTTCACGACGGCGTAATCGCTCATGAAGATCTCGCTTTGATCGCAGGGGACAGGCTCCAGCATCCTCGCATTCTTTTGCTCGCCGCTTCGGCCAAACGGGCGCGGGGTGGGCCGACGGCATGGCGACGACCAGATAGGCGCGATCCGCGTCGACGGCGAGCACGTGCTGCCCGCTCTGCGGGGCGCGCGCGTGGCCTAGGCTCCCGGGTGTGAACCTGGATGCGTTCGAGCGCTTCCCGCTGACGTTCGGGCCTTCGCCGGTGCACCGGCTCGAGCGCCTGAGCGCGGAGCTGGGCGGGGCGGACGTGTGGGCCAAGCGCGACGACTGCAACAGCGGGCTTGCCTACGGCGGCAACAAGACGCGCAAGCTCGAGTACCTGGTCGCCGACGCGCGCGCCAAGGGCTGCGACACGCTCGTCTCGATCGGCGGCGTGCAGTCCAACCACACGCGCCAGG
>JBDTMF010000333.1:0-3240 GCA_039934455.1 Solirubrobacteraceae bacterium | reverse complement strand
GACTTGGTCGATCGGGAAGGTGGGGTGCGCGAGGCGTTGGACGAGGGCCGTGGCGCTACGCGGGCGCAGCTGTTCCGGCGCGCGATCGTGGGAGGTGGCACGTTTCTCGCCGGAGGCATGCTGATCGGCGGCCTGCCCAAGCTGGCACTGGGAGCGCCCTCCGCGTCGCAGGACGTGGAAATCCTCAACTTCGCGCTGCTGCTCGAGTACCTCGAGTCGGAGTTCTACATCGAGGCCGTCGCCAAGAACGCGATCGGCGGCGAGACGCTCGCCTTCGCCACGGTCGTCCGCGACCACGAGTTGGCCCACGTGGCGTTCCTGAAGAGCGCACTGGGCTCAAAGGCGAGCGCCAAGCCACAATTTGACTTCAAGGACACGACGTCGGATCCGGACAAGTTCCGCGCCACCTCGATCGCGCTCGAGGACACCGGCGTGGCCGCCTACAACGGCCAGGGCCCCAGGCTCACCAAGCCCACGCTCGCCGCCGCGGCGCAGATCGTCTCCGTCGAGGCACGGCACGCTGCCTGGATCCGCCGCATCACGGGCAAGCCCAGCTACGGCGGGCAGGCCGCAAACTACCCCGCCCCCGGCGTGCTCGACCCCGGCAAGACCAAGAAGCAGATCGAGGACATCGTTGCTGCGACCGGCTTCGTGAAGAGCTGATCTGAGCGATGACCATGCGACAGGAGACCACTCACGTGCCTGACTTCACCCTCGACCAGGTCGACGCCGACGGCGCGATCCGGGAGACCCTGGACGTCGTCAATGGAGACACCCGCGCGCAGTTCCTCGCGAAGGCCGGGATCTTCGGCGGCGGTGCCTTCGGCGGCGCGGCGCTGCTCGGCCTTACGGCCGAAGGTGCGGCGGCGGCGACGGCCAAGAGCGACGTGGCGATCCTCAACTTCGCCCTCACGCTCGAGTACTTGGAGGCCGCGTTCTACACGGAGGCCGAGCAGATGCTCGGCGCGGATGGCGAGCTCGCACTCTTCATTCGGGTCGTGGCTGCGCATGAGCGCGCGCACGTCTCGGCGCTGAAAAAGGTGCTCGGCCGCAAGGCGGTCAAAAAGCCGAAGTTCAACTTCCGGGGCACGACGGAGAGCGAGAGCAAGTTCCGCGCGACGGCCCAGGTGCTCGAGGACACGGGCGTGAAGGCCTACAAGGGCCAGGCGCCGCGCATCAAGTCCAACGCGATCCTCAACGCGGCACTGGCGATTCACGCCGTCGAGGCGCGCCACGCGGCGTGGATCCGCGACCTCAACGGCACGGCGCCGGCCCCGACGGCGTTCGACAAGCCGCTGTCGAAGAGCGCCGTCTTGGCGGCGGTCTCCAAGACGAAGTTCATCGTGCCGGCGCAGGCGCCCCGGCGGAGAACACGACGCCGCAGCACTGCGCCCCGCTTCACCGGGTGAGCGGAGCCCTGACCCGAAGTTGGACGCGCCACGGCGGCCTCACGGCCGCTCTGGCGCTCGTTGCGGGTCTGCTCGCGAGTGCGCCGACTGTGCGCGCCGGCGAGCCCGGGTCGGAGCCCGCCCCGTTCACGCTGTCTAAGCCGGGCAGCCTGTCGCGCTGGGCCTTTATCGAGCGCGCGACCGTCGCGCGCTCGCAGCCGGGCCGGGGTCGCCGGCTGGCTAGGCTCTCCACGCGGACCCCCGAGGGCACCCACGGGCTGGTGATGGTCCTCGCCCGCGTCGAGGTCCGAGACAGCCTGTGGGTGCAGGTGCGGTTGCCGGTGCTCCCGAACAACACCACGGGCTGGGTGCGCCGCGAGCGCCTCGGCCCCTACCACGCGGTCCGCACGCACCTCATCGTCGACACGCGCAAGCGGACCGCGCGCCTGCTGCGGCGCGGTCACACCGTGTTTCGCGCGCGCGTTGGCGTCGGCCAGCCAAGATGGCCGACGCCGCGAGGCGAGTTCTTCGTGCGCAACCGCCTGCGCGGCTTCTCGGACCCGATATACGGGCCACTGGCCTTCGGAACGAGCGCCCGCTCGGCCGTGCTGACCGACTGGCCAGGCGGCGGCTTCATCGGCATACACGGCACCAACCAGCCAACCCTGATCCCCGGCCGCGTCTCCCACGGCTGCATCAGGATGCGCAACGCCGAGATTCTCCGCCTCGACCGGGAGATGCCCATAGGGACACCACTAACCGTGCGCTGAGACAGCCGTCGGCTTGTCAACCGCCGGCGTTTTGACGCCCGCCGGTGGTCGCGCGTGCTTGCCAACTCCGTCCGTTCGCCCATGTGGTCCATCCTTGGCCCGGGAGCGCGCCACCGAGGGTGGAGCGGGGCCGGCCTATAGCGGCGGGTGCGCGAGAAGCATGCGGGTCGCGCTCGCGTTTCCGTCCGCAGCGGGCGTCTCGCAGCCGCCGACCGAGGCGCCTCGATATCGACGAAGGGAGAGCGGCCGGTGGCGCCTCTGTGTGCCCGCGTTTGGTCAGGCGCCGGGGGGCCGGTAGTCGACCGAGCGCTTTGCGGCTGCGTCGACCTCTTCCGGTGTGAGGAGCACCACGGTCCTGACGGTCGCTCCTCCTGCGGCGTTGACGGTGAGCGCGACCGCGGCGGCGCTCTCGTTGTCGGGAAGGTCGACGGTCACGTAGGCGTCATGGTCGCCGAAGGCGAAGTAGAAGCTCTCAAGTCGTCCCCCAACGCTCTCGGCGACCGCAGCCACGGCGTCGCGTCTGCTGCTCCCGCCCGCGCTTTGGACGCCCTGGACGCCGTCCAACGTGTACGAGGCCTCGATTAGGAATTTGGGCATCAAGTGCCTCCTCGTTTGAGGGTGTCGTCCAACCTTCTCACTCGCCAGTGCGCCGGGCAAGGCACCCCGCTCCACGTCGTGCTGGCAGTTGGAGAGGGCTGCCTTCGTCGAGGAGCGTCCAGCGACGCAGGCGTTATCGGATCGCGGCGGGTGGGAGCACGCCCTCTCCCCGGCGCGTGAGCTCTGGGGAGGTGACGACCGTCACCGGCAGGCCGAGCTGCTTGACGTGGGACGGCAGGTCGCGCCGCAGCCAGCGCGAAACGCGCTGCGGAAGGGTCGAAATGATGATCTCGTCGAACTGGCCGCTCTGCACGACCGATCGAATGGCGTTCATCACGTCGTCGCCCTCCGCGCTTAGCCCTTCGACGGCGGAGCCGGCAGCCCGCTCGAGCAGCGGAAGCGCCAGCTCCAGCGTCCAGTCGGCGTGATCCCTGGACGGCGCGTCCGGGACGAGCAGCGCGAACGAGGCGGGCCGCTGCCGTGCG
>JBDTMF010000332.1:0-3290 GCA_039934455.1 Solirubrobacteraceae bacterium | reverse complement strand
AGCTGCGCACTCCGCTCGCCTCGATCCGCGGCTACGCCGAGCTGTTCCGCATGGGTGCGGCGCGCGAGCCCGCCGAGGTCGAGCGGTCGATGGGGCGGATCGAGGACGAGGCCGAGCGCATGGGCGTGCTCGTCGAGGACCTGCTGACGCTCGCGCGGCTCGACGAGGTGGTGCACGCGCCACACGGCGAGGTCGACCTGGCCCACCTCGCCCGCGACGCCGTCGCCGACGCGCGCGCGACCGCGGCGGAGCGCCCGATCGACGTGCGCGTGGACGGCCCGGCGGTCGTGCTCGGCGACGCGCATCAGCTGCGCCAGGTGCTCGGCAACCTGCTGCGCAACGCGCTCGTGCACACGCCCGCCGAGAGCCCGATCGAGGTCGCCGTCAGCGCGAGCGGCGACGAGATCCGGCTCGAGGTGCGCGACCACGGCCCCGGCCTCCCGACGAACGACCCGAACACGTTGTTCGAGCGCTTCTGGCGCGCCGAGGGCGGCCGCGTGCGCGGCAAGAGCGGAGCCGGGCTCGGCCTGGCCATCGTCGCGGTCATCGTCGCCGGCCACGGCGGCCGCGTGACGGCCGCCAACGCCGACGGCGGCGGTGCGGCGTTCGTCGTCACGCTGCCCGCCGCGCCGGTCGCCGCCGCCGCCGCCGCGCAGACCTAGCGGACTCAGACGCCTCCCAGGGAGCTCACAGTGGCTCCGCACGGCCGTCCCCGAGGCTGGGGTCATGGCCGCTCCCGCCCTCCCCCAGCCTCCGCTCGCCGCCCGCCCCGGCGCCCGGAGCCTGCAGCCCGCGCAGGTCGACATCGTCGTCCCGGTCTACAACGAGCAGGCCGGGCTCGAGCGCAGCATCCGCCGCCTGCACCGCTTCCTCGACACCGAGTTCCCGTTCAGCTGGCGGATCGTGATCGCCGACAACGCGAGCACCGACGCGACCCCCGCGATCGCCCGCGAGCTCGCGGCCACGCTCCTCGGCGTGCGGGTGCTGCGCCTCGACCGCAAGGGCCGCGGCCGCGCGCTGCGGGCCGCGTGGTCGGCCAGCGACGCGCGCGTCGTCGCGTACATGGACGTCGACCTCTCGACCGACCTGCGCGGCCTGCTCCCCCTCGTGGCCCCGCTGCTGTCCGGCCACTCCGACCTCGCGATCGGCACGCGGCTGGCCCGCGGCGCCCGGGTCGTGCGGGGCCCGAAGCGCGAGCTGATCTCGCGTGCCTACAACGTACTCCTGCACACCGCGCTGCGCGCGCGCTTCTCCGACGCCCAGTGCGGCTTCAAGGCCGTGCGGCGGGAGGCGCTCGAGGGCCTGCTCGCCGAGGTGCGCGACGACGCGTGGTTCTTCGACACCGAGCTGCTCGTGCTCGCCCAGCGCCGCGGGCTGCGGATCCACGAGGTGCCGGTCGACTGGATCGACGACCCGGATTCGCGCGTCGCGCTCATGCGCACCGCGCTCGACGACCTGCGCGGCGTCGGGCGGCTGATGGCCTCCGGGCGGATCTTCCGCTTCATGGCGGTGGGCGTGGCGAGCACGCTCGCCTACGCGCTGCTCTACCTCGCGCTGCACGGAGCGCTCGGCGCCGGCGGCGCCATCGCCGTCGCGCTCGCGCTGACCGCGGTCGGCAACACCGCGGCCAACCGGCGCCTGACCTTCGGGGTCCGCGGCCGCGCGGGCCTGCTGCGCCAGCACTCGCTCGGCGCGGTCGTCTTCTTCCTCACGCTCGGGCTCACGAGCGGCGCGCTCGGCGTGCTGCACGGGCTGTCCGCGCATCCCTCGCGCGGGCTCGAGCTCGCCGTCCTGATCGTGGCCAGCACCGCCGCCACCGTCACCCGCTATGTCGCGCTGCGCACCTGGGTGTTCGCGCGCCGGAACCACCTCACTCCCCCCAAGCCCGAACCCACCACCCAAGGAGCCTGACGTGTCGACCACCACCGCCCCCCTCCCCACTCCAGCGCTGTCGTCGGCGCGGCTCCGCGCGCTCGCGCGCGGCCGCGCCGAGGATCCGCGCTGGGTGCGACCCGCACTGCTCGGGGTCATCGCCCTCGCGGCACTGCTGTGCCTCTGGCACCTGACCGTCAGCGGCTACTCCAACACGTACTACGCGGCGGCAGCGAAGGCCGGCAGCGAGAGCTGGAAGGCGTGGTTCTTCGGTGCACTCGACCCCGGCAGCTTCATCACCGTGGACAAGCCGCCGCTCTCGCTGTGGCTGATGGGCCTGTCGGCGCGCGCGTTCGGCTTCTCGAGCTTCAGCCTGCTGCTGCCGCAGGCGCTCTGCACGATCGGGGCCGTCGGGCTGCTCTACGCGACGGTGCGCCGCGCCTTCGGGCCCGGCGCCGGGCTGCTCGCCGCGGCGGCGCTCGCGCTGACGCCGGTGACGATCGCCATCGCGCGGGTCAACAACCCCGACGCGCTGCTCGTGCTCCTGCTCGTGGCGTCAGCCTGGTTCACGCTGCGCGCGGTCGAGACCGGCCGCACCAAGCACCTGGCGTGGGCGGGCGCCGTCGTCGGCCTCGCCTTCATGACGAAGATGCTGCAGGGCTGGATGGTCGTGCCCGCTTTGGGTGCCGCGTACCTCCTGGCCGGCAAGCCCTCGCTGCTCGTCCGCGGCCGCGAGCTCGCGGTCGCGGGCGTCGTGATGGCGATGGTCAGCGCCGCGTGGCCGGTCGCCGTGTCGCTGTGGCCGGGCTCGGCGCCGTACATCGGCGGCAGCACGAACGGCTCGGTCTGGGACCTGATCCTCGGCTACAACGGCTTCGGCCGCCTGTTCGGCGGCGAGGGCGGCGGCAACGGCGCGGGCTTCGGCGGCGTCGCCGGGCTCGGCCGCATGTTCAACACGCAGGTCGGCGGCCAGATCGCGTGGCTGCTGCCGCTCGCCGCGGTCGGCCTCGTGGCCGGGCTGTGGGCGGCGCGGGGCGCGCCCCGGACCGACCTGCGCCGCGCCGGCTTCGTCCTGTTCGGCGTCTGGGCCGTGGTCCACGTCGTGCTCTTCAGCTTCCAGCAGGGCATCTTCCACCCGTACTACGTGAGCGCGCTGGCGCCCGCGGTCGCCGCCCTGGCCGGCGGCGGTGTGGTCGCGCTGTGGCGCCTCGCCCGCGCGTCGTGGGCCTGGCTCGTCGCGGCCCAGGTGACGCTCGCCGGGACGGCCTGGCTGGCCGTGACGCTGCTGGCGCGCACGCCGGACTTCGCGCCCGCGCTGCGGGTCGTGATCCCGGTCGCCGCCGCGCTGGCCGCGGTCGGCCTGCTCGCCCTGCGCGCGCCCGGGCGGTTCCCGTGCCGCGCGCTGGCGGTGGCCGCGG
>JBDTMF010000331.1:0-3359 GCA_039934455.1 Solirubrobacteraceae bacterium | reverse complement strand
CGTGATGACGAGCGGCAACGTCTCCGACGAGCCGATCGCGTACGAGGACGCCGACGCGCTCGAGCGCCTGGCGGGGATCGCCGACCTCGTGCTCTTCCACGACCGCCCGATCCACACACGCACCGACGACTCCGTGCTGCGCGCGATCGGATCCCACCCACCCCGGCGGCCGCTGCTGATGCGGCGCTCGCGCGGGTTCGTGCCCGACTCGCTCGCGCTCGCGGCCCCCGCCGCGCGTCACGTGCTCGCCTGCGGGGCCGAGCTCAAGAGCACGTTCTGCGTCGCCAAGGGCGAGCGGGCGTGGGTCGGCCACCACATCGGCGACCTCAAGACCTTCGAGGTCCTGCAGGCGTTCGAGGCGGGCATCGAGCACTTCGAGCGGCTGTTCGCGGTCGTGCCGGAGGTGGTGGCCCACGACGAGCATCCCGACTACCTTTCGACGCGTTACGCGCTCGCCCGCGAGGGCGTGGAGACGGTCGCCGTCCAGCACCACCACGCGCACCTCGCGGCGTGCCTCGCCGAGCACGGCGAGACCGGCCGGGCGGTCGGCGCGATCTACGACGGCACCGGCTACGGGAGCGACGGCACGGTATGGGGCGGGGAGCTGCTCGTCGGCGACCTGCGGGGCTTCGAGCGCGCGGGGCACCTGTGGCCGGTGCGGCTGCCGGGCGGCGACCGCGCGGTGCGCCAGCCGTGGCGGATGGCGGTCGCGTGGCTGCTCGAGGCTGGCTGGGACGGCCCGCTCCCTGGGCCGGACCCGCAGCGCGCCGACCAGGTCGCCGAGCTCGTCCGGACGGGCGTCTCCTCGCCCGTGACGACGAGCATGGGCCGCCTCTTCGACGCCGTCGCCGCGCTCTGCGGCCTGCGCTCCGAGGTCAGCTACGAGGGCCAGGCGGCGGTCGAGCTCGAGGCGGCGGTCGACCAGGGGGAGCGCGGCGCCTACGAGCTCCCGGTGGGCGCGCACGGGGTGCTCGACGCGCGCCCGGCGGTGCTCGCGGTGGCGCGTGACGTGGCGCACGGCGCCGGCCCCGGGGTCGTCGCGGCGCGCTTCCACGCCGCGGTCGCGGGCGCCACCGCGGAGGCGTGCGCGGGGGTCGCGAGCCGCGCGGGCCTCGGCACCGTCGTGCTCTCCGGCGGCGTCTTCCAGAACCGGGTGCTGCTCGCCGCGACCGCGAGCGCGCTCGAGGAGCGCGGCCTGCGCGTGCTCGTGCCCGAGCGCCTGCCGCCCAACGACGGCGGGGTGTCGTACGGGCAGGCGGCGATCGCGGCCGCCCGGCAGGGCGGCTGAACGTCAACTGCGCTGGGGAGGGGGAAGCGCGGGAGCGGGACCGCCCCGATGAGTCCCCACTCGATTGGCTCGTCCGGCCATGCGGGGAGTTATCCGTCCAGGAGCCGGGTAACTCCCCGGTCTCCGCCCCGAACTGCTTCGTGTGGGGACTTATCCGGTCACGCTCCGGACAACCACCTCCCTGCCCAGCGCAGTTGCCGTTCGCCCCGCTAGTGCTCGTGCTCGTGCCCGTGGTGGCCCGACTCGGCACAGCTCGCGCACACCCCATGGATCGGGAAGTGGCTGAAGCGCGCGTGGTGGCCGAAGTCGGCGTGGAGGGCCGCGCGCACGCCGTCGAGCGCCGTCGGATCCACGGTCGTCACGCGGCCGCAGCGGTCGCAGGTGAGGTACTCGCGGTCGGCTCCGCGCACGAGCGCGTAGAGCCCGGGGCCGTGCCCGACGTGGACGTGGCTGACCACGCCGAGCGCCTCGAGGCGCTCGAGGTTGCGGTAGACCGAGGTGCGCTCGAGGCCGGGGCTCGCACCCGCGAGGTGCTCGACCGAGACCGGCCCGTCGGCGGCGAACAGCGCCTCGAGCACGAGCGTCGCGGGCGCGGAGACGCGGTGCCCCGCCTCGCGCAGCGAGGCGAGGATCTCCTCGACGCCGGCGAAGGCCAGCGGGCGGCGCTCAGGGGCCGTGGTCACGGCTGCCGGACGTCGGTGCCCCAGCGCTGCTCGATGCGGCCGAAGTGCCAGACCGCGAGCGCGAGCGCCCACGTCCCCACGAACAGCCCGACGACGATGTACCCCACGCTGTTGAGGTCGAGCCCGACGACGACGTCCCACAGCCCGCCGCTGAGGCTGAGCTTCTGCGCGAGCACCGTGAGCAGCTCGATCGACCCGATGCCGAGGGCGACCGCCACCGACAGCCCGGTGACGGTGAGGTTGTAGAAGATCTTGCGGATAGGCTTGGAGAACGCCCAGCCGTAGGCGAAGCTCATGAACGCGCCGTCGATCGTGTCGAACAGCGACATGCCGGCCGCGAACAGGATCGGGAGGCAGATGATCGCGTAGAACGGCAGCCCGCTGGCCGCCGCGCCGCCCGCGAGCACGAGCAGCCCGACCTCGGTGGCGGTGTCGAATCCGAGGCCGAACAGCAGGCCCAGCGGGTACATCTGCCACGGCGTGCGGATCGCGCGCGTCGCACGGCCGTAGAAGCGGTTCATGAAGCCGCGCGCCTGGAGCTCGTGCTCGAGCTCCTGCTCGTCGAAGTCGCCACGGCGCATGCGCCGGAAGATCCCGAGGATGTTCACGAGGATCACGAGGTTGAGGAGCCCGATCAGGAACAGGAAGGTGCCCGACACCGCCGGCCCGACGAGGCCGGTCGCGGTGTGCAGGGTGGACCCGTCGTCCTCCAGCGCGCCGCTCAGCCCGCGCACGCCGAAGACGACGAGCCCGCCGAGGACGAAGACGACGGTCGAGTGGCCGAGCGAGAAGAAGAACCCGACGCTGAGCGGGCGCTGGCCCTCGGCCATGAGCTTGCGCGTGGTGTTGTCGATCGCGCCGATGTGGTCGGCGTCGAACGCGTGGCGCAGCCCGAGCGTGTAGGCGGTGATGCCGATGCCGAGGCCGAACACCCCACCGCCGGCCAGGCTGTAGTCGTTGGGCACGACGAGCGCAAGCAGGATGAAGAATCCGACGACGTGCAGGCCGAGGATCACCGCCGCGAGGACCGCCGCGCGGCGCCACTCCTCCGGCGTCAGCGCTGCCTGGATCCGCGCGAATCGCGACACTCGCTCCCTCCTCCTCCGGCTTCCGTCGCGGCCGACCCTACTCCTCGCGCCGGTTATTGCAACCGAGTTGCATCAACGCGTCAGATCGGCGTCGAGCGCGTCGACGCAGGCGAGTGCGAAGTCGAGCACGGCCTCCCCGGAGGCGGGGTCGAGGTGCTCGACCGTGTCGGACGGCTGGCGCGAGCGCGGGGCGATGCCGGACGCGTCGAGCGCCCCGATCCAGGCCGCGGGCAGGCGGCGTCCGCGGGCGGCCGCGGCCGCGCTCGAGCGTCGCCGCGGCGCGCGCGCGCCGCCGTCGAG
>JBDTMF010000330.1:0-3360 GCA_039934455.1 Solirubrobacteraceae bacterium | reverse complement strand
ACTAGCCGCTGTAGAGCGCCTCGAACAGGTCGGCGTACTTCTCGTTGACCACGTTCCGCTTGACCTTCAGCGTCGGCGTCAGCTCGCCGGTCTCCTGGGAGAGGTCGTGGTCGAGGATCACGAACTTCTTGACCTGCTCGACCTGCGCGTACCGCTTGTTCGCCTCGTCGAGGATGCCCTGGATCAGCTCGTGGACCTTCGGGGCGTGGGCGAGCGACGCCGGGTCCTCGTCGAGCCCCTGCTCCTTGGCGAAGTGGACCATCTCCTCGGGGTCGAGCGTGATCAGCACGACCGGGTAGGGGCGGCGGTCGCCGTGCATCACCGCCTGGGAGATCCAGCGCGACTGCTTGAGGTCGTTCTCGATGTTGGCGGGCGTGAGGTTCTTGCCGCCCGCCGTGATGATGATGTCCTTCTTGCGGCCGGTGATGTGGAGGAAGCCAGCCTCGTCGAGTGAGCCGAGATCGCCCGTGTGGAGCCAGCCGTCGACGATCGTGCCGAAGCTCGCGTCGTCGTTCTTGTAGTAGCCGCCGAAGATGTTCGGGCCCTTGATGAGGACCTCGCCGTCCTCGGCGATGCGGACCTCGCACCCGGGCAATGGCTTGCCGACCGTGCCGAGCCGGTGGTCGTCGACCGTCTGCGTGGTGGCCACGGTGGCGGTCTCGGTCATCCCGTAGCCCTCCATCACCGGCACGCCGCAGGCGTAGAAGAACTCGAGGATCTCCTTGGCGATCGGGGCCGCGCCGGTGTTGGCCTGCTTGAGCTTCCCGCCGAACGCGCCGCGGACGTTCTTGAACAGCGCCTCGTCGGCCTTGTCGTAGTGCGCCTGCAGCTCGGCGGGCACCTCCTGGCCCGCCGCCTCGAGGGCGCGCACCTTGAGGCCGACCTGGACGGCGCCGCGGATCTGCTCGGGGTCGCCGCTGGAGGTGACGAGCGTGAAGATCTTCTCGAAGATCCGCGGCACCGAGGGAAGGTAGTCCGGGTGGGTCTCCATCAGCTCGGGCACGATCTGCTTCGGGTCGCCGCTGAAGTAGGCGATCCCGCCGCCGAGGTCGATCGCGAGCAGCTGGATCAGCAGCGCGTAGGCGTGGGCGAGCGGCAGGAAGAGGTAGACGAGGTCGCCCTCGTCGATGACGCCCTGCTCCTCGCACATGTTGACCACCTGGCGGTAGTTGCGGTGCGAGAGCACGCAGCCCTTGGGCGGCCCGGTGGTGCCCGACGTGTAGATGATCGTGTAGGTGTCCTCGGGCGAGACGGCCTCGCGGCGCTCGCGCAGCCCGGCCTCCTCGCGGCTGCGGCCGCGCTCGCGCAGCTCGTCGAGCGAGATCGCGTCGACCGCTGCCTCGCCGAGAGGCTCGTCACCGGCCTCGCCTCGCTCCACCGGCTCGATCACCACGACGTGCCGCAGCGCGGGAAGGTTCTTGCGAACCTCGACGATCTTGGCGAGCTGGGCGGCGTCTTCACAGATGACCGCGACCGACTCGGAGTTGCCGGCGACCCACTCGCATTCGTTCGGCGCGTTCGTGGGGTAGACCGGCACGACGACGGCGCCGGCACTCGAGATCGCGAAGTCGCACGAGGTCCACTCCGGCCGCGTCTCGCACAGCAGCGCGACGCGCTCACCGGGCTCGATGCCGAGGTCGATGAGCCCGCGGGCGATCTCCGACACGGCACGACCCAGCTCCTCGTAAGAGACGCTGTGCCACTCGCCGTCGCGCTTGAACCGCTGAGCCTCGCGCGCGCCATGCCGCTCTGCGGCGAGCGCCATGAGGTCGGCGATGGTCTTCGATCCAGTCGATGCCGCCGCGGGGGCGACCGTCCCGGCTTCCATCGTGTCGTGCTCCCTCCTCGGATCCCTGAGGAGGGCGATACTACTTACCGTTCGTCAGGCGGTGGCGATGCCGCCGGCCGACGAGTGCGAGGTCGCGGGCTGCTCGCTCAGGTTCAAGAGGAACAGCGTCTTGTCGATGCGGCCCTGGAAGATCGGCACGCCCAGCTCCATGCACTTCTCAATCACCTCGCGGCGCTCGAGGCCTGCTTCGCGGGCCAGCTCCGTGGGCGTGAGGTGGATTGCCATCTCGACTGTCCTCCTAGTGAGGTTTGCGCTCTGACCTCCAAGGTACCGGGTGCTTCCGACGGTCTCAACGGAGATCGATCAATGGGACATAAACATTCGGCTACCAACCGTGCGCAGGCACGCTCACCGGTAAGGTTTCAGATTGCGCGACTACGGCGATCCTGTCAATTGAACGTTGGAGTTCGGTTAGCAGGATTTGGGCGCATTCAATCGTCGGCACGGAGGACGGAACTGTGGGTAGGGGAGCGATGGTCCTGAGTCCGACGGTCACCGCAGTCGCGGAGGCTCCCGAGCGCGATTCCGACTGCCATCTCGTCGCTGGCGTCCGGCGGGGAGACGACCGCGCCTTCGAACAGCTCTACAGCCGCTACCAGCGCCGGATCTCCGCCTATGTGTTCGGCATGGTCAAGGACCACGGCCGCGCCGAGGACATCACGCAGGAGGTCTTCATCTCCGCGCTGCGCCGCATGCGCGAGACGGACCGGGCGATCGCCTTCAAGCCGTGGGTCTACGAGATCGCGAAGAACGCGTGCATCGACCAGTTCCGGCGCGCGCGCCGCACCGAAGAGGTCTCCTTCGACGCCGGCGAGGGCCTCGGCGGCGCCACCCAGGGCCGCTTCGTGGCCGCAGAGCCGACGCCCGAAGTCGCGGTCGACGCCAAGCAGCAGCTCGACCATCTCTGCGGAGCCTTCGGCGGCCTCTCGGACTCCCACCACGAGATCCTCGTACTGCGCGAGTTCGAAGGCCTTTCCTACCGCGAGATCGGCGACCGGATGGGCCTCAGCCGCCCCGGCGTCGAGAGCACGCTCTTCCGCGCGCGCAGGCGGCTGACCGAGGAGTACGACGAGCTCGTCTCCGGCCAGCGCTGCGTGCGCATCCAGTCGATCATCGTCAGCGCCGCCAGCGCCGCGCTGGGCGCGCGCGACACGCGCCGCCTCGCCCGCCACATCGCCCACTGCCAGCCGTGCCGCCGCCAGGCCGTCGCCTCCGGCATCGACGCCGCGATCCTGGCGCGCAAGCCGGTTCGCCAGCGCGTGGCCGAGAAGGTCGCCGGCCTCCTGCCGATCCCGGCCTTCCTGCGCTCGCGCGGGTTCCACGGGGGCGAGCACATGGTCCCCGTCTCCGAGCCGATGGCCGCCGCGTGGTCCAAGGCCGCGGCCGTCGCGGCGACGCTGATCGTCGCGAGCGTCGGCGCCGGAGTCGCCCCGCACCGCGGCGGCGGCTCGGTGCCCGACCTGCGGCAGAAGGCCAAGCCGGCCGCCGCCGCCGGCTCCGCTGCGACCTCG
>JBDTMF010000329.1:0-3371 GCA_039934455.1 Solirubrobacteraceae bacterium | reverse complement strand
CAGGTCGCGACCTTGATCGCATCGAACGGCTCGAGAATGTCGAGCATCGCGCCGTAGGAAGCAAAAATACGCGTTGGCACCTCGAGGTCGAACCAGATCGGATGCTCGCCGAGCGAGAAGAGCTCGACCTCGTGGCCGCGCGCAGCGAGCCGGTTGAGGTGCTCGAAGATGTCCCGGTGGCCGCCGCCCACGCCCGTGTCCTCGGTGACGTAGACGACGCGCAGGCGGCCGTCTGAGGTGCGTACGTCGCGTGCGCCAAAAAAGCCACGGGCGCCCAGAGAGCGGGGAAGCTCGGCGGCGGCCGCTCGTACAGTTGCGGACGGGACATAGTAGGTGCGCCGATCCTCGTGCCAGCCCCGCAGACTCAGGTCGACGGCGCTCGTTGAGTCCCGGGTCAGCGCCTCCCGCTTGACGTAGAGACACGCCTCGTCGAGACCGGTCACGGGCACGATGATGTTGGCTTCCCCGAGGGCCGCCTCGCGGCCCGCGTAGCGGTGCCCGAGTTCGCCCGACACCGCCGCATCGTAGTGAACCCCCGCGGACAGCAACCGCCCCGAGGAGTCGAGCAACTTCGGTCCCGTGATGCCAATCTCGTCGGCTCGATACGCGCTGTACTGGAGCCGCTCGAGCCACCCACGCTCGACGGTGGCGTCACCCTTGAGCAGGACGACGTCCCCCTCCAACGCGCAGGCACGTCGCACGGCACTGCCGAAATCGCCGTCGGTGGCCTCGATGCGGGTTCGGTTCCGATCCTGCCTCGCGCGCCGCCGCACGCCCCTCGGGACCGAGTCCCGGACCCCGTAGACGACGACGGTCACCGGCCGGCCCTCCTCGGAAAACCACCGTCGCGCCCGAGCCGCCTCCGGGCCGTAGCGACGCCCGTGCCCGAGCCGGGTCGCCAACGGCGTCCGGCGCAGCGGGAAGGTGAAGAGGCGGAAGGCCAGTTCGCGAGGCCCGTGGTACCTGAGAGTGAGGCGGGCGCGCCGCCACAGGTCCGCAAGGCGTCCGGTCGGGGAGGGGGGGTGAGGAGATCGCGTGTGCATCGGAATCGTGCGCCGTTCGCCAGCCCGCGCCTCAGAACAGCGTCGGCCGCGCCCAGACACGAGCGACCAGGCTACTGAGCGGGCTCGAAGCTGCGCCGCTGCTCGAGTGAGGCTAGGCCGCGCAGCGCGGAGGGCAGGACGTCGGCGCGCGTGCCCAGCGCAGCGCCCGCGCCGCGCGCCAGGTGATGAGCGAACGCCTCGAGCGTCAACCTGTCGAGCACCGCGGCACCGAGTCCGTCGGCGCGCATAAACGATCGGTCTCGCGCGGCCTCGCGGCGGGCGCGGCCGATCAGCCGACGCGGCGACATTGGCTCGCGGTGCCCATACACCTCGCGCAGCCCACGGAATTCGTCAAAAGACCGACGCGCGCGCTCAACGACGCCCCACTCATGCGAGTGCACGACCGCAGCTTCGGGGCGGAAAACTTTCGCGTAACCCGCGCGGAGCATGTCCATCGCCAGCAACTGGTCCTCGGCATAGGACGCCTCGCGGAACGGGACACGCTCCCACGCCCACCGTGCGACGGCGCCGTTGGCATCCGTGTGGAACGAGGCCGGCGACGGACCGGGGCCCGGCAGGTCGGCGAGGCGCACCACACCAGGGGCCTCGCGCTCGAAGCGGGCGAACCACTCGAGCAGCTCGCGCCGCGTCCAGGGCATGGCATCCGGAGCGGCGAGATAGGGCCCAGTGACGAGCGCGACGTCTGGGGCGAGGGAGAAGCCGCCGAGCAGCGCCGCGAGCCAACGGTCGTCGGCGGGGAAAGCGTCCTGGGTCAGGAATGCGATGTGCGTTCCCGCCGCTTCTCGGACCAACAGGTTGCGCGTGCCGCCGTGGCTGAACGCGCCAGTCGGGATCTCGAGCACCCGCGCACCCGCGCGCAGGGCAGCCGCGACCGATCCGTCGCGGGAGCCTGAGTCGCAAACGAGCAGTTCGACTTCCGCGTCCAGCCGCTGCGCACGCACCGACTCGAACACACGCTCGAGAAGCGCGCCGCCGTCGAGCACAGGAAGCGCGACGGTGACCATCCTCGTCTTGGGCACGCCGGCGATGCTAGCCGTGCCGCACCGAACGCTCGCTCCACGCCTGGTCTCGCGCGGGGTGAAGGCCGACCACGCCACGATGACCGCCGCTGCTCGGCAGGCAAGCTAGCGCTTCCCTGTGACCCGCTCGATCCAGTCCCACGAGCGGCCGCACAAAACTCCCGGGGCGCGCTTCGGCGACACGTTCACGAGTGTCCGCCGCCGTTGGGGCTCCAGCACGAGGGGCCCGATCATCCCGGGAAAGCCGTTGCCCGGCCGCAGCGAGGCGCCCGGCCAGACGATGGCAACGGCATGCATCCCCGGGTCCAGATCGGCGTCACCGAGCGCGAGCCACTGCCCGGGTGTGTTGACCTGCTGCCGTGCTCCTACCTCGCGCCCGTCGATCACAGCGCTGATCGCCCTGCCGCCGCCGCCTCGAACCCAGACGCGATAGCGCCCGCCGGGCACCCTCACACGCCCCGAGGCCTGGGCCCGGGACTGGGGGATCACGAGCCCCGGAACGGGCGCGACGCCCCAGCTGCGCGGCCGGGTCGGTGAGCGTGCCGGGTCGAACTCCGGCAGGATCGGACGCGCGGCGGCGACCAATCGCTGCCCCGGACCCGCGCGTCGCGCCAACTGCCGGACCTCGTCGCACTTTGGCCGTCCGGCGCCTTGAGCGAACCCTTGGAGCGACAAATGCTCGAGCACGCGCGGCGTCGATCGGCGGCGCCAGAGCTCGTAATAGGTGTTCGAGTAGGTGCGCGCGTAGTTGGCAGGTGGCGCTGAAGCCAACGGGGAGCGCCGGAGCATGAGACCAGGCCACGACTCCACATAGGCGAGCCTCAACTGGTCGAGGTCGAACGAGAGGCCGAAGATCGGCCCCGGCGCACGCGGCTCCACCGGCCGGGGCGAGTACGACTCGGGCCCGACGTTGAGCGGCAGGTCTCCGGCAAAGTACTTGGCGAGTTCCTCCCACTCCGGCAGGAGCCACTGCCTGTCGTGCGGTGCATGCTCGGCGGCATCGCGCAAGCTCAGGAGGCGGTCCACGGACGCGACGCGAACGTGGTGATAGGCGAGCGCGTCGGAGAACAGGACGCCGCCGCCGATCAGGACCGCAGCCACGACGGCGACCGCTACGGCGCGGCGCGAGAGCCACCAGACGCCGATTCCAACGCTGAACACAGCCATCGGCGAGAGCGCTACCAGCAACTTGGCGTCCGCATACGGCGAGAGGCGTGGCGCCGCGAAGAGGTAGACGAGGAAGGGGGGGAGGACCGCGAGCAGCGCGCCAAACCGCCGGCGGCGGAGC
>JBDTMF010000328.1:0-3375 GCA_039934455.1 Solirubrobacteraceae bacterium | reverse complement strand
GGGCTCGAGCCAGACGCGCAGGACGCCGCGGCCGCCGCCGTGGCGGACGCTGTTGGTGGCGACCTCGTGGACGGCGAGCACGAGGTCGTGGGTGCGCTGGCGCGAGAGCCCGGCGCGCTCGGCCTCCGCCGCCGTCACGTGGCGCAGGTCGACGAGCGCGTCGCGGCTGATCTCGTACTCCGCGGCGTCCGCCGGCGGCTCGGGCAGCGGCGCGGCGAACTGCGGCACCGCGTCGTGGCCGCGGTAGGCGTCGCTCGCCGCACCGGCGACGAAGGGATGGCTCCGCTCGGCCTCGGCGATCACGTCCGCGCCGAGCTGCCCGGTGTCGTAGGGGCAGATCAGGTGGAAGTCCCCGGCCGCGGCGAAGGCGACGTTGAGCAACGCCTCGTGGCACTGGCACTCGACGAGCTCCGTGGGGCTGCGATCGGCCCAGATCGGCTCGCCGATCCCGCGCAGCGCGCGCCCGGAGCCGACGTGGGCATCGACGAACTCCTGCCAGGCGGGGATGATGCGCGCCGGGTTGGCCCCGAGCGTGGCCATGTCCGCGAACACGACCTGGTCGGCGTCCTCGCCGAGGCGCGAGCGGAGGCGATCGATCTTCTCGGCCCCGACGGCGACCATGATCGGCTCGCCGGCCGCGACCGCGGTGCGGATGAACGGCTCGGCGCCGTCGACGAACGTCTCGGGGCCGTCGTAGAGCATGACTTCGTGGCGGAACGCGGCTTGGGGCATCGCAGCCAGCGTACAGCGATGGGAGCGTGTGACAAGCTGCTTTCGATGAGACGGAAGGGACTGGCGGCGCTCGTGCTCGCCGCGTGGCTGGGTCTTCCCGTCCCCGCGCAGGCCGCGGACCCGGGCCGCTGGAGGCTGAGCGGCACCACCACGCTTCCGCTCGTCTACTACCAGGGCGTGACGGTCGACGCCGCGCGCAACCTGTATTTCGACGGCGTCTATGTGGGGCTCTACCGCACCACGCCGGCGTTCCAGGAGACCGGCCGCACCGACGACGTGATCCCGCCCGACGTCCATCTGCGCGAGGGCTACAACCACATCGGCGACATCTCCTGGGACCGGGCGGAGGGCGGGCGCATCCTCCTCCCGCTGGAGTGCTACCTCCCGAACGGGCCGAACGGCGGCAACCCGTGCCTGCATGGCTCGATCGGCGTCGCCGGCCCGGGCTCGCTGCAGTGGCGCTACTACGTGAAGCTCGACCCCGCGGAGATCCCGAAGGCGATGTGGAACGAGGTCTCGCCCGACGGCTCGCTGCTGTGGACCTCGAGCGGGGACGACCTGCTCGCCTACCGTACGGCGGACATCTCGCGCGCCAACGCCGCGCCGGATCACGCGCCGATCCATTCCGTGCGGCGGCTGCGCGGGGCCGTGCCGCCGAGCGGGATCACCGGCGCGACCTTCGTGGGCGACCGGATGTTCGTGGCCGGACAGGGCGGCGGGCCGTTCCGCGTCTGGTCGATCGACCTCGCCACCGGCGCCCGGCGGCTGGAGATCGAGCGCCGGATCGTGGGGGAGTCCGAGGGACTCGTCACCGCCTCGGTCAAGGGCGGCACGCTGAGCTGGCTGATCCAGCCGTTCAACGACGAGCAGAAGCCGCCGACCTACAACCCGGACAAGGCGACGCTGCTGAGCTTCCGCCCGACCGGCCCCGGTGTGGTCCCGCCACCGCGCCCGGGGGCGGGCGAGGGCGCAGGCTCGCCGTCCGTGCGGCTGCTGAAGCGCTCGCGCGCAACGGTGCTCAGGCACGACGGCTTCGCCGCCGGCGTGCTCTGCCGCAACGGCTGCCGCGCCACGCTGCGCGTCCTCCGCGGCCGGCGTCTGCTCGCCCGGTCGACGAAGCGCGCGCGGCCCTCCGGCCGGCGGCCGGCGAGGTCGCTGGTCCGCCTGACCCACCGCGGGCGCGACGTCCTGCGCACCCACCGCGGCCGCCTGCGGCTGACCCTCCGCGCCACGGTCCGCGAGCCCTCCGGGACGGTCGCGCACCGGACCGCGCGCGTGCGGCTGCGCTGAGCCGACGGCCGTGGCGATCGACCGCCGCGAGCTCGGCGCCATCTTCGCCGGCGGGTTCCTCGGGGCCGCGGCGCGGGCGCTGATCGCCGAGGCGCTTCCGCACGACCCGGCGCAGTGGCCGTGGGCCATCTTCATCGTCTCGGGGAGCGCGACCGCGCCGGCGAGCGCTTCCTGGCCGACGCGCTCGTCGACGTGTTCGCCGCGCACGCGCTGCGCGGCAGCGTGATCCTGAGGGGAGCGAGCGGGTTCGGGGGCAAGCACCGGCTGCGCACCGACCGCCTGCTGACGCTCTCGGAGGACCTGCCGGTCGTGGCGGTGGCGGTCGACACCCGCGCGCGCGTCCTCGCCGCGCTGCCCGACGTCGAGCGGCTCGGGGGCGGAGGGCTCCTGACGCTCGAGCGCGCGCGGCTGCTCACCGGCGAGATCCCGGCCGGGGCGGAGGAGGCGAAGCTGACGCTCTACGTGGGGCGCCAGGAGCGGGCGGGCTCCGAGCTCGCCTACCAGGCGGCGGCGCCGTGCTGCACCGCCACGGGGTCGCGGGGGCGACGGTGCTCCTCGGCGTCGACGGCACGCCCCACGGCACGCGCCGCCGCGCGCGGCTGCTCGGCCGCAACGCCGACGTGCCGCTGATGATCATCTCGGTGGGCGCGGCCGAGCAGGTCGCCGCGGCGCTGGCCGAGCTGCGCACGCTGCTCGCCGAGCCGCTCGCGACGTGGGAGCGCGTGCGCGTCTGCAAGCGCGACGGCCGCCGGCTGGCGGACCCCGGCCACGTCGCGGAGACCGATCCGTCGGGCCTGCCGATGCGCCAGAAGCTGATGATCTACGCGTCCGAGCAGGCGCGCCACGAGGGCCGCCCGCTCTCCGCCGAGCTGCTCCGGCGCCGGCGCGGCCGGGGCGACGGCGCTGCGCGGCCACTGGGGCTACCACGGCGACCACGCGCCCCACGGCGATCTGTTCTGGCAGCTGCGCCGGCGCGTCCCGGTCGTGACCGTCGTGGTCGACACGCCGGCGAACGTCGAGCGCTGGTCCGCGATCGTCGACGAGCTCACGCAGCCGACCGGCCTGGTCACGAGCGAGCTGGTGCCCGCGCGCGCCGGCGATGGTGAATGAAGCGCCCAGCGGGGTAGGTCCCTCGCATGCACTCCCTCCTCAGACTCCCCCTCATCCTGCTCGAGATGGCGCTGCGCGGCGGCGCCGGCGCCGTCAAGGACATCCTGCGCCTGGTCGGCGGCGGCGGCGATGACGACCGGCCCTTCGCGGCCGCGCCCGACCCGGTCGCCGCGCGCCGCGAGGCCGAGGTCGTCGCGGCCGAGGAGGCCCGGGCGCGCCGCCCGGCGGCCCGCCCGCGCGGCG
>JBDTMF010000327.1:0-3379 GCA_039934455.1 Solirubrobacteraceae bacterium | reverse complement strand
GCGGCGTGCGCATCAACCCGATGGTCGTCGACGGCCAGATCCACGGCGGCCTCGCGGAGGGCGTCGGGATCGCGCTGATGGAGCTGATCTCCTTCGACGAGGAGGGCAACTGCCTCAACTCGTCGTTCATGGACTACCTGATCCCGACCGCACTCGAGTGCCCCGACTTCGAGCTCGGCGAGACGGTCACGCCCTGCCCGCACCATCCCCTCGGCGCCAAGGGCGTCGGCGAGTCGCCGAACGTCGGCTCGCCGCCCGCGATCGTCAACGCGGTGATCGACGCGCTGTATGAGAGCCACGGCGTCGACCACATCGACATGCCGTGCACCCCGGCCCGCGTGTGGGCGGCGATGCAGGGCCGGCCGCAGCCCCCGCAATGATGCCGCTCGCGCTGTCGCGGCGGGCGCAGGAGCTCGCCGAGCGGGGCGAGCCGTTCGTCACCGCGACCGTGGTGCGCGCGCAGCGCCCGACCAGCGCCACGGCCGGCAACACCGCTCTCGTCCTGGCCGACGGCACGATCGAGGGCTTCGTCGGCGGCGAGTGCGCGGAGCACAGCGTGCGCACGTACGCGCTCGAGGCGATCGAGAGCGGCGAGCCGCTGCTCTTGCGCATCCTCCCGTTCGGCGACAAGAATCAGTCCCCACCCACCCAGGAGGTGGCGCGCGAGCCCGGCGCCGTGACGGTCGAGAACCCATGCCTCTCGGGCGGCGCGATCGAGGTCTTCCTCGAGCCGGTCGTGAGCGCACCGCGCGTGTTCGTGGAGGGCGACCTGCCGATCTCGCACGCGCTGCTGCGCCTCGGCGCGGAGCTCGGGCTCGAGATGCGCGGCGTCGTGGGCGGCGACTTCGAGCCGCGGGCCGGCGACCTCGCCCTGGTCGTCGCGGGCCACGGTCGCGACGAGCTGCCGGCGCTGCGGCGCGGGCTGGAGGCCGGCCTGCCCTACGTCGGGCTCGTGGCGAGCCGCAAGCGCGGCCACGGCGTGCTCGGCGAGCTGCGCGGCGACGGCGTCGACCGGGCGCTGCTGGAGCGCATCGACACGCCGGCCGGGCTGGACATCGGCGCGCGCACGCCGGCCGAGATCGCGCTCTCGATCCTCGCGCGGATCGTCGAGATCCGCCGCGGGACGATCGGCGCGCCCGAGGTGACGAAGGCCGTCGACCCGATCTGCGGCATGACCGTCGTCGTCATGGCCGGGACGCCCTCGGTCGAGCACGACGGAGCGACGGTCTACTTCTGCCGCGAGGGCTGCAAGGCCGAATTCGAGCTGCGGCATGCCGTCTCCGACTGACGCGTTCGTCTGCGGGCTCGTGCTGGGCGCGGGCGGCTCCACGCGCCTGGGCCGCCCCAAGCAGTTGCTCCCCTACCGCGACGGGACGCTGCTCGGCCATGTCGTCGGGGTCGCTCGCGCGTGCTCGTTCGACCAGCTCGTGGTGGCGATCGGCGGCGCCGCCGATGAGGTGCGCGCGGGCGTGGACCTGAGCGGCGCCGAGGTCGTGGTCAACGACGCGTACGGCGAGGGCTGCTCGTCCTCGATCGCGGCGGCGCTCGGCGTGATGGACGAGCGCTGCGACGTGCTGGTGCTGATGCTCGGCGACCAGCCCGGCGTGACCGCGGACGCGGTGGCCGCGCTGCTGGCCGGACGTGGTGACGCGACGCTCGCGGTGTGCCGCTACGACGACGGCCGCGGGCACCCGATCGCGTTCAACCGAAGCGTCTTCGGTTCGCTCGCCCAGCTGCACGGCGACAAGGGCGTGTGGCGGCTGCTCGACCGGGCCGGCGACGGAGTGGCCGAGGTGCTCGTGGCGGGCCAGATCCCGCTCGACGTCGACACGGCGGCGGACTACGAGGCGGTCCTGGCCGCCCTGGCCGCGGCATGAACCCGCCGGAGGAAACGGGCGAGGCCGGCGGCGAGGTCCGCCGGGTCGTCCCGGACGTCGAGGCGCTCGCGCGACGTCTCGCCGACGTGGACTACCTCGTCGATGAGGGCCTCGCGACGTCGCTGTTCCTGAGCCTGCGGCTGCCGCAGCCGCTGCTGCTCGAAGGCGAGGCGGGCGTCGGCAAGACGGAGGCGGCGAAAGCGCTCGCCGCCGTGCTCGACACGCCGCTGATCCGGCTGCAGTGCTACGAGGGGATCGACGCGGCGGAGGCGCTGTACGAGTGGAACTACCCCCGCCAGCTGCTGAGCATCAAGCTCGCCGAGGCGGGGGGCGAGACGCTGAGCGAGGAGGCGCTGTTCGGGCCGGACTACCTGATCCGGCGCCCGCTGCTGCGCGCGCTCGAGCATCCGGGCCCGCGACCGGCCGTGCTGCTGATCGACGAGATCGACCGCGCCGACGACGACTTCGAGGCGTTCCTGCTCGAGCTGCTGGCGGAGGCGACCGTGACGATCCCGGAGCTCGGCACGATCGTCGCCACGCACCCGCCGATCATCGTGTTGACCTCGAACCGCACGCGCGACCTCCACGACGCGGTCAAGCGCCGCTGCCTCTACCACTGGATCGACTACCCGAGCGCGCCGCGTGAGGTCGAGATCGTGCGGCGGCGCGTGAAGGGCGCCTCGGAGACGCTGGCGGTCCAGGTCGCCGACGCCGTCTCGCGCATGCGCGACTCCGACGTGCAGAAGCCGCCCGGGATCGCGGAGGCGATCGACTGGCTGGCGGCGCTGAGCCTGCTCGGCGTCGAGACGCTCGACGCGGCGGCCGTCGGACGGACGCTCGGGTCGGTGCTCAAGTACGACGAGGACCAGGAGGTGATCCGCGCGGCCGGCCTCGAGCAGCTCGTGCTGAAGCGGTGACCGAATTCGGCGTCGAGACGATCCACCTCGACCTCGCGCCGCTGGCGGCGGCTTTGAGTCGCCGCCTGCACGACGCGGGCGTGCCGATGACGCCCGAGCGCCCGGCCGACTTCGCCCGCGCGCTGACGCTGGTGCGGCCGGTGTCGCGGCAGCGGCTGTACTGGACGGCGCGCTCGGTGTTCGTCTCCGACCAGGCGCACGCGCAGGCGTTCGACCGCGTGTTCTTCTCGGTGTTCGGCCGGACGCCCTCGGACCATGCCGTCGCCCACGACGAACGGCGCACCGAGGGGGCGCCCCCGGACGAGCGGCCGGCGGTGGACGGAGCGGCCGCGGGCGCCACGCTCGGGTCCACTTCGCCCCGCGCCGGCGGCAGCGGCGACGAGGACGCGGCCGAGGTCGAGGTTCCCCTCGCGATGGCGAGCGACGAGGAGCGGCTGGCGGGCAAGCGCTTCGACGCGCTCGACCCGCACGAGCTCGCGCAGCTCTACCGGCTGATGACGCGCCTCGAGGTCGCCACGCCGTTGCGGCGCACGCGCCGCCACGAGCGGGCGCGCCACGGGCGCCGGACCGACCTGCGGCGCACCC
>JBDTMF010000326.1:0-3423 GCA_039934455.1 Solirubrobacteraceae bacterium | reverse complement strand
GCTCGTCGCAGGCGCTCGCCGGGCATGCGCTCTACAACGACGAGGAGACCGCTCACGCCAGGCTGCTGCACCAGACGCCCGAGACGCTGACGCTGTGGCGCTACGTGACCTCGTCGTCGTTCGGCCAGGCGGTGATGGAGAACTGGCAGTCCGAGTATCTGCAGTTCACGATCTTCATCCTGACCGGCGTGTGGTTCGTGCAGAAGGGCTCGACCGAGTCCAAGAAGCTCGACGCGGCCGGCCGCGAGTCCTACGGGGAGCAGAAGGTCGGGCCCTACGCGCAGGAGGACTCGCCGAAGTCGGCGAAGGCGGGGAGGCTGCGGCTGTGGCTGCTCTCCAACTCGCTGCTGATCGTGATGGGCGTGATCTGGCTCGGCTCCTGGTTCGGCCCAGTCCGTGACGGGCTGGAGCGTCTATTACGCGGACCAGATCCAGCACCTGCAGCCGACCGTGGACTGGTTGGGCTACATCACCACCGCCCGACTTCTGGGAGGCGACGCTGCAGAACTGGCAATCGGAGTTCCTCGCCGTCGGCAGCATGGCGATTTTCAGCGTGTACCTGCGCCAGCGCGGGTCGTCGCAGTCCAAGCCGGTCGGCGCGCCCCACCACGCGACGGCCGAGGAGGGCTGACGCCTACTCGACGGTGACGGTCTTGGCGAGGTTGCGCGGCTGGTCGACGTTGAGGCCGCGCAGGCGCGCGATCCGGTAGGCCAGCAGCTGCAGGGGGATGACGGCGAGGATGGGCTGGAGCATCCAGTCGGTCTGCGGAATCCGCAGGACCTCCTCGGCGTGCTCGCCGATGCTCAGGTCGCCCTCGGTCGCGACGGCGATCACGTGCGCGCCGCGGGCCCGCACCTCCTGCATGTTCGAGACGACCTTCTCGAGCACCGGCGAGTCGGTGGCGACGACGACGACAGGCGTCTTCTCGCTCAGCAGCGCGATCGGGCCGTGCTTCATCTCGCCGGCCGCGTAGGCGTCGGTGGCGATGTAGGAGATCTCCTTGAGCTTGAGCGCGCCCTCGAGGCAGACCGGCAGGCCGACGTGGCGGCCGAGGTAGAGGAAGAACTCCGCGCGGTGGTGCGCCTCGGCGCAGCGGTCGATCGCGGCGGTCAGCCCGTTCTCGAGCATGGCGGCGATGTGATGTGGGATCTGCTTGAGCTCTGCGACGAGCCGGCGCAGCTCGGCGGGCGCGAGCGTGCCGCGCAGCTCGGCGATCCGCAGCGCGAGCAGGTACATCGCGGCGACCTGGGCGACGAAGGTCTTGGTGGCCGCCACGCCGACCTCGAGCCCGGCGCGCGTGAAGAGCACGCCGTCGGCGTCGCGCGTGGCCTGGGAGCCCATGATGTTCGTGACCGCGAGGACCTTCGCGCCGCGCTCCTTGGCCAGGCGCATGGCGGCGAGCGTGTCGGCGGTCTCGCCCGACTGGGTGATACCGATGACGAGGTCGCCCGGGCCCACCACCGGATCGCGATAGCGGTACTCCGACGCGATGTCCATTTCGACCGAGATGCGGCCCCACTGCTCGAGCGCGTAGCGGCCGATCAGGCCGGCGTGGTACGAGGTCCCGCAGGCGACGACGATGATGCGGTTGCAGCCGCGCAGGAAGGCGTCGTCGATCGTGCCGAGCCCGTCGAGGTCGACCCCGTCGGGGCGGACCGTGCGGTCGGCGATCGTCTCGGCGACGGCGTCGGCCTGCTCGTGGATCTCCTTGAGCATGAAGGTCTCGTAGCCGCCCTTCTCGGCCACCTCCTCGCTCCAGTCGACCTCGTCGATCGAGCGCTCGAGGGTCTCGCCGGCGGCGCTGAGGAACTCGACGCCGCCGCGGCGCACGACGACGATCTCGTCGTTCTCGATCAGCTGCACCCGGCGGGTGTGGGCGAGGAAGGCGGGGATGGCGGAGGCGATGAACTGCTCGTCGTCGCCGCGGCCGATGA
Source organism: Solirubrobacteraceae bacterium (assembly GCA_039934455.1). Taxonomy (GTDB): domain Bacteria; phylum Actinomycetota; class Thermoleophilia; order Solirubrobacterales; family Solirubrobacteraceae; genus DASQFQ01. Next base: position 1,488 of record JBDTMF010000326.1, on the reverse strand, counting down.
TGAGCGGGCACTCCTTGCGGGCGCCGACCAGCAGGTCGGCCTCGTCGGCGGCGATCGCGACGAACGCGTAGTGGCCGCGCAGGCGGCTGTAGGCGCGCAGGACGGCGTCGACGAGCTGGTCGCCCTCGTCGAGATGGCGCGAGATCAGGTGGGCGATGACCTCGGCGTCGGTCTCGGAGGTGAAGACGGCGCCGGCGGCCACCAGCTCCTGCTTGAGCTCCATGTAGTTCTCGACGATGCCGTTGACGACGACGTGGACGCGGTCGTCGGTGTCGTAGTGCGGGTGCGCGTTGGCCTCGGTGACGCGGCCGTGGGTGGCCCAGCGGGTGTGGCCGATCCCGGTCGTCGCGGGCGGCGCCGCGACAGCCACGGCGCCGGTGTCCTCGGCGGCGATCTCCTCGTCGATGGCGGAGCGCAGCGCGCTCAGGTTGCCGACGGAGCGCACGGAGTCGAAGTGACCGTCGCAGAGCACCGAGATGCCCGCGGAGTCATAGCCCCGGTACTCGAGCTTCTCGAGCCCTCCGAGAAGGACGTCCTGGACCGCGCGCGGTCCCACATAGCCGACGATTCCGCACAAGAGAGGGCGATTCTAGACCGGGCCTGGGGACCCTGCCCCGCCGTTCGTCGAGGCTTCGACCGCGGCGACGAGGCGCGCGCATGCCGCGTCGGCCTCGTCCTCGCTCGGCGCCTCGACCATCACGCGGACGAGCGGCTCGGTGCCGCTGGGCCGCACGAGCACGCGCCCGCGGCCCTCGAGCGCCTTCATCTCGCGCTCGATGGCGGCGCGCGTGGCGGCCGTGGCGGCGGCGAGGGCGGCGCGGTCGGCCATCCGCACGTTGATGAGCCGCTGCGGCAGCTTCTCCATCGCGTGGCGCCCCGCGAGGTCGCCGGCGCCGAGGGCCTCGAGCGTGAGCAGCGCGGCGGCGATCCCGTCGCCGGAGGACACGAATCCCATGTCGATGATGTGGCCGGACTGCTCGCCGCCGAGCGCCCAGCCGCGCTCGCGCAGCGCCTCGAGCACGTAGCGGTCGCCCACCGGCGTCGTCGCGATGTCGATGCCGGCCGCGCGCATCGCGGTGTGAAAGCCGTAGTTGGTCATCACCGTCACGGCGACGCCGTTGCCCGGTAGGCGGTCGTTCGCGCGCAGGTGCAGCGCGGCGAGCGCGATCAGCTCGTCGCCGTCGACGACGGCGCCGTTGCGGTCGACGGCGAGCACGCGGTCGCCGTCGCCGTCGAAGGCGAAGCCGGCGTCATGGCGCCCCTCGCGCATCGTGTCGGTCAGGCTCTCGACGTGCGTGGACCCGCAGCCGTCGTTGATGTTGCGCCCGTCGGGGTCCGCCGCGAGCAGGTCGACCTCGGCGCCGAGGCGGCGGAAGATCTCCGGGGCGGCGCGGTGCGTTGCGCCGTTGGCGCAGTCGAGCAGCACGCGCCGGCCGCTCAGGTCGAGGTTCGCGAAGCGCTGGTGCAGCCCGCGCAGGTAGTCCTCCA
>JBDTMF010000325.1:0-3440 GCA_039934455.1 Solirubrobacteraceae bacterium | reverse complement strand
CATCCCGGTGCCCTTCTACCACTGCTTCGGGATGGTGATGGGCAACCTCGGCTGCGTCACCCACGGCGCCTGCATGGTCGTGCCGGCGCCGTCCTTCGAGCCCCGCGCGACGCTCGAGGCGGTGGCCGAGGAGCGCTGCACGAGCCTTTATGGCGTGCCGACGATGTTCATCGCCGAGCTCGAGCACCCCGACTTCGCCTCCTTCGACCTGAGCTCGCTGCGGACGGGGATCATGGCCGGCTCGCCCTGCCCCGAGAAGGTGATGCGCAACGTCATCGAGCGCATGAACATGGAGGCCGTGACCATCTGTTACGGCATGACCGAGACCTCGCCCGTCTCGACCCAGACGACCGCCGACGACGAGCTCGAGCGTCGCGTCGGCACGGTCGGTCGCGTGCACCCGCACGTCGAGGTCAAGATCGTCCAGCCCGAGACCGGCCTCACCGTCGAGCGCGGCGCGCCGGGCGAGTTGTGCACGCGCGGCTACTCGGTGATGCTCGGCTACTGGGAGGACGCCGAGCGCACCCTGGAGGCGATCGACCCGGCCCGCTGGATGCACACCGGCGACCTCGCGACGATGGACGACGAGGGCTACGTGAAGATCGTCGGCCGCTCCAAGGACATGATCATCCGCGGCGGCGAGAACGTCTACCCGCGCGAGATCGAGGAGTTCCTCTACTCCCACGACGCGATCTCCGACGCCTCGGTCTACGGCGTCCCGGACGAGCGCTACGGCGAGGCGGTGATGGTCTCGGTGATCCTGCGCGACGGCGCCTCGCTGACCGAGGACGAGCTGCGCGAGTTCTGCAGCGGCAAGATCGCCCACTACAAGGTGCCGCGCTACGTGGCGTTCGTCGACGCGTTCCCGATGACTGTCACCGGCAAGGTCCAGAAGTACAAGATGCGCGGCGCCGCGGTCGAGACGCTCGGCCTCGCGGAGGCTGCCCCCGCGTAGCGCCGGGTACGCTCGGCGGCATGACCACGCCGCCCTACTTCGACGAGGCCTACGAGCCGGGCGGCGAGCCCCGGCCGCACTACCGCGCGGTGCTGGAAGCCCTCCACAACCACGATCTGGGCGAGCTCGGCCGGCAGCTGCGGGCGCGGGTGCTCGAGCGCGAGGTCCGCTACGGCTCGACCGGGCCGGACGCGTTCGTGATCGACGCCGTGCCGCGCATGTTCACGCGCGAGGAGTGGGAGACGCTCGATCGCGGCCTCGCCCAGCGGGTGCGGGCGCTCGACGCCTTCCTGCGCGACGCCTACGGCGAGCGGCGGATCGTCGAGGCCGGGATCGTGCCGGACCGCCTGATCGGCGACGGCGCGTTCTACGAGCCCGACATGCAGGGTGTCGAGGTCCCCGTCTGGGTCGGCTTCGCCGGGCTCGACGTCGTCCGCGGCGCCGACGGCGAGTTCAACGTGCTCGAGGACAACGTGCGGATGCCGACCGGGCTCGGCTTCGCGCCGCTGGCCTGGGAGGCCGCCGGCGACCTCATCGACGGCCTGCCCGAGCGCAGCCCGGCGCCCGGCGAGTCGACGGAGCGCTTCGCCTCGATCCTGCGCTCGGCGGCGCCCGACGGCCGCGGCGACCCCTCGATCGTCGTGCTCGGGGACGGCTTCGAGAACGACGCGCAGTGGGAGATCTCCGACGTCGCCTTCCGCCTCGGCGTGCCGATGGTCGGCCTCGACGACCTGCGCCGGCGCGAGGGCCGCGTCTACGCGCACGTCGACGGGCGCCGGCGCGAGGTCGACGTCATCTACCGGCGCTCGAACTACCACCTGCTGCGCGACGAGGACGGCTCGCCCAGCGCGCTGGCCGACAAGCTGCTCGAGCCGATCCGGCGCGGCACCGTCACCGTGGTGAACCCGCCCGGGGTGGGGATCGCGGACGACAAGCTCGCCCACGCCTACGTCGAGGACATGATCCGCTTCTACCTCGAGGAGGAGCCGGTGATCGCGCCGGCGCGCTCCTACGACCTGGCCGACGCCGACGCGCGCGAGGACGCGCTCGGGCGGCTCGGCGAGATGGTCGTGAAGGTCCGCGACCGCGTCGGCGGCGAGGGCGTGCTGATCGGGCCCGAGGCAGAGGGCGCGCGGGAGGACATCGAGCGCCGGCCGCAGGACTTCATCGCCCAGGAGCTGGTCGAGCTCTCGCGCCATCCGACGCTGTTCGACGGGGAGCTCTCCCCGCGGCGGATCGACCTGCGACCGCTGATCGCCTACGACGGCGGCGAGCATGCGACGGTCCTGGGCGGCCTGACCCGGGTCGCGCTCGGCGAGGACTCCAAGGTCGTGAACATGGCCCAGGGTGGAGGCGTGAAGGCGACCTGGACGGCGCTGTGAGCGCGGCGAAGACGATCGCCGGGACGCCGGCGCCGGAGCGCGCGGGGCGCCGCCTGGGCCGTCGCGCCGAGGCCGGCTGAGCGCTCCTGCGAGAATCCCCACTCGATGGCCGAGCACGAGCGCCGACCCCACGAGCCCACGCGGGATCCCGAGAAGCCGGCTGAGGGCGGGCGCAGCGTCGGCGGGATGAAGATGCCGCGCCCGCGCTTCATCGTGATCGTGCTCGTCCTGCTGACGCTCAACTACGTCAGCGTCGCGCTGCTCGGCCCGGGCAAGGAACCGTCGATTGACATCGCCTACAACCCGACCTTCCGCGACCAGGTCACCGCGAACAACGTCGAGCGCATCTCCGCCAAGGGCGAGACGGTGGAGGGCAAGTTCAAGAAGGCGGTCAAGCCGCCCGACGACCCGAAGGGCAAGGCGGCCAAGAACTTCGTGACCGAGGTCCCGACCTTCGCCAACACGGACGAGCTCTCCAACCTGCTCGAGGAGCACAACGTCATCGTCCAGGCCAAGCCGATCAACTCGGGCGGGCTCCTGGTCAACCTGCTGCTCGGCTTCGGCGCCGCGGTGCTGCTGGTCGGCCTGTTCGTGTTTCTCGCCCGCCGTGCCGGCGGCGGGGCCGGCATGGGCGCGTTGGGCGCGTTCTCGCGCTCGCGGGCGCGCCGCGTCGAGAGCGGCGAGCAGCGGATCACCTTCAACGACGTGGCCGGCATCGACGAGGCCAAGGCGGAGCTGACCGAGATCGTCGACTTCCTCAAGAACCCCGACCGCTACCGCAAGCTCGGCGGGCGGATCCCGCGCGGCGTCCTGCTCTCCGGCGCGCCCGGCACCGGCAAGACGCTGCTGGCCAAGGCCGTCGCGGGGGAGGCGGAGGTGCCGTTCTTCTCGATCTCGGCGTCGGAGTTCGTCGAGGCGATCGTCGGCATCGGCGCCTCGCGCGTGCGTGATCTCTTCAAGACCGCCAAGGAGTCTTCGCCCGCGATCATCTTCATCGACGAGCTCGACGCCATCGGACGCTCGCGCTCCAGCGGCGTCGGCTTCGGCGGCGGCAACGACGAGCGCGAGCAGACGCTCAACCAGATCCTCACCGAGATGGACGG
>JBDTMF010000324.1:0-3456 GCA_039934455.1 Solirubrobacteraceae bacterium | reverse complement strand
GCTCCGCCGGCCGCCGGCTCGGCGGCGCCTACGCGGGGACGCGCGCCGGCATGCAGGGCGGTGAGGTCCTCATCCACGGAGACGCCGGCGAGGAGGCGGGCGCCGGCCTGCGGCGCGGGCTGATCGCGGTCGCGGGGCGAGTCGGCGCGGCAGCAGGCCTGAGCGCGCTCGCCGGCACGATCGTCGCCTTCGGGGCGGTTGGCGCCCACCCGGGCGCGGGTATGCGTCGCGCCAGCATCGTCGCCATGACTACGACCACGCTCCTGCCCACCTATGCACCGGCCTGCACGTACCGGCCTCCGTTCCTGCGGCTCTGCCTGCGCCGCCTGCGCGCGCTTGGCCTTCCCGTCACCGACGAGCAGATCGACGGCCGCTACACGCGCTGGTCGGGTGACAGCGTCGAGCTCAGGCGCGGTGAGATCCTGATCCTGGAGCCGCCTCGATGACCCTCTCCCTCAACCAGCGCGCGCACGCGCACGCAGATCAGCTCGCCGCCGACGCCGACGCGTTGCGCGTCGCGGTGCGCACGCTGGACGGCGGGACACGGGTGATCGACTGCGGCAGCGCCGTCCCCGGCGGGCTCGAGGCGGGGCGCCGCTTCGCCGAGATCACCATGGGCGGCCTCGGCGCGGTCAGCTTCACGCCGCTCGTCCTCGAGGGTCGCTGGATGCCCGCGCTCACGGTCGTCACCGACCATCCCGCCCTCGCCTGCCTCGGCTCGCAGTACGCGGGCTGGAAGATCGACCGCGACGGCTACTTCGCGATGGCCAGCGGGCCGGGCCGCGCGCTGATCCGCGCCGAGGAGCTCTACGACGACCTCGACGTCGACGAGCGCGCGAGCGCGGCGGTCCTCACCCTCGAGACCGGCGACGAGCCGCCGGAGGAGCTCGCGGCGTACGTGGCCGACCGTGCCGGCGTGGCGCCGGGCGACCTCACGCTGCTGTTCGCGCCGACGGCGAGCCTCGCCGGCGGGGTCCAGATCGCCGCGCGCATCGTCGAGACCGCCCTGCACAAGCTCCACGAGCTCGACTTCGACCCCCGGCGCGTGGTGAGCGGCTTCGGGACCTGTCCGCTGCCGCCGGTGGCGAAGTCCGATCCGGAGGCGATCGGGCGCACGAACGACGCGATCCTCTACGGCGGCCAGGTCGAGCTCACCATCGATGCGCCCGGCGACGAGCTCGAGACGCTCGTCGAACGGCTGCCCTCGTCCGCGTCGGAGGACCATGGCCGGCCGTTCGGGGAGCTCCTCAAAGCAGCGGACTGGGACTTCTACGCGATCGATCCGCTGCTGTTCAGCCCGGCCGAGGTCCGCCTCGTGAGCGTCGAGAGCGGACGGTCGTTTCACGCCGGAAGCGTGCAGCTCGACGTGCTCGAGCAGTCCTTCCGGGGATGATCGTCGAGACGGTCACGACGACGATCAACGCGGACGGCAGCGTCAACTGCGCCGCGATGGGCGTGGAGTGGGGCGACGAGGTGATCGTCATCAAGCCGTATCGCTCGACGCGGACGCTGCGCAACCTCGAGGAGCGCGGCGTGGCCGTCGTCAACCTGACCGACGACATCCTGCTGTTCACGCAGGCCGCGCTCGAGGATCCGCGCCCGCCGACGCGGCCGGCGGCCGTCGTCGACGGCGCCGTGCTCGCCGACGCCTGCTCGTGGCGTGAGGTCACGGTCGACGAGATCGACGCGACCGGAGCCCGGGCGCGCGTGGCGACGCGCGTCGTCGGCCGGGGCGCCGGGCGCGAGTTCGTCGGCTTCAGCCGCGCGAGCCACGCGGTCCTCGAGGCCTCGATCCTCGCGTCGCGCGCCCGCCGGCTGCCGGCGGACGCGGTCCACGCCGAGCTGGCGCGCCTGACGGTCGTCGTGGACAAGACGGCCGGCCCGCGCGAGCGGGCGGCGATGGACTGCGTCCTGGCGCACGTGCGCACCGCGATCGGCGGCGGATGACGACGGTCCGCGTCGAGGCGCCGGCGCGGCTGCATGTGGGCATGCTCGACGCCTCCGGCGACGGACCCCGCCGGTTCGGCGGGCTGGGGGTGGCGGTGAGCCGGCCGGCGGTGGTCGTCGAGGCGAGCGCGAGCGACGAGCTCACCGTCGAGGGGCCGGACGCCGAGCGCGCGCTTGCCGTGGCGCAGCGCTGCCGCGACACGCTCGGGCTTGCGACGGGGGCGAGGGTGCGCGTGCTCGAGGCCATCCCCGCCCACGCCGGCCTCGGCTCCGGCACGAAGCTGGCGCTCGCGGTGACGGCGGCGCTGTCCGCGCTGGCGGGGCAGTCACCGGATCCGGCGGCGATGGCGCGCACGGCCGGGCGCGGCGCCCGCTCTGCCGTGGGCCTGTGGACCTTCGCCCTCGGCGGTTTCGTCGTCGAGGGTGGGCGGCGCCCCGGGGGGGCGGAGCCCGCGCCGTTGCTGACGCGCCACGCGATGCCGGACGAGTGGCGGTGCGTGCTCGTGATCCCCGCGGCCGAGCCGGGACTCTCGGGTGGGCCCGAGGAAGCGGCGTTCACGGACCTGCGCCCCGATCCCGCTCGGTCGGCGGAGATCGCCCAGCTCGTGCTGACCGCCCTGCTGCCCGCACTCGTCGAGCGCGACCTGAGCGCGTTCGGTGCGGCGCTGACCCGGGTCCAGCGGCTGGTGGGCGACTCCTTCGCGCCCGCCCAGGGCGGGACGTTCCATCCACAGTCCGGCCCGCTCGTGGATGCGCTGCTGCGGTTCGGGGCGCGCGGTGCCGGCCAGAGCTCGTGGGGGCCCGCGGTCTACGGGCTCGTCGGCAGCGAGCAGCAGGGGCGAGTGGTCGCACGGGCGCTCGAGGCCGAGCTCGGCGCCGGCGGGCGCGTAGAGGTCGTGCGCTTCGACAACCACGGCGCGCGCGTGGACGTCACATGAAGCTGCTCGTCAGCGTGACCGACGCCGCCGAGGCTCGGCTGGCGATGGCCGGCGGCGTCGACATCGTCGACGTCAAGAACCCATCTGAGGGGTCGCTGGGCGCCCCGGCCCCGCGAGTGATCGCGCAGGTGCGCGACGTGCTCCCGGCGCACGCGCCGCTGAGCGCGGCGCTCGGCGACCTGCCCTGCCTCCCGGGCACGGCCGCGCTCGCCGCGGTCGGCGCGGCGCGCTCGGGTGCGGCCTACGTGAAGCTCGGCCTCTGGGGCGTCGCCCGCGCGGAGGATGCCGCCGTCGTCCTGCGCGCCGCGCAGGCCGCGGTCGCCGGCGAGGCGGCGGTGGTCGCCGTCGCCTACGCCGACGCCGAGCGCGTGCCACGCCGGCCGCTGGCGCCGGCGGAGCTGGTCGCGGCGGCACGGGAGGCGGGCGTGAGCGGCTGCCTGATCGACACCGCGATCAAGGACGGCCGCGGGCTGCTGTCGTGGCTCGCCGGCGACGCGCTCGCCGCGCTGGTCGCCGAGGCGCACGCCGCCGGGCTCGAGATCGCGCTGGCGGGCGAGTTGCGCGCGGAGGA
>JBDTMF010000323.1:0-3501 GCA_039934455.1 Solirubrobacteraceae bacterium | reverse complement strand
AGCGCCGGGTCGGGCCACAACTACCCGTGCGCGCGCGCGGAGGCCGGACTCGAACGCCGCCAGAGATGCCACGCCGCCGGGGTCGTCGCGGCGGACGACCCGCGCCCGCAGCGCGAGGTTGAAGGCGAGCCCCTCGTCGAGGCGGGGCGGGAAGCATTCGCCGATCAGCGTCCGCGCCGCGGCAAAGGTCTGCGCCCGGTACTCCGGGTCGCGTCCGCTGAGCCGCAGGAGCACCTTGCCGCGGAGCCAGTGCCGGTGGTAGCGGTCGCGCACCGGGCCCGGCTCGGTCCGCTCGTCGACCATGGTCAGCAGCTCGCGGACCGCCGCGAAGTGGGCGTCGGGCGCCGCCCGGCGGGAGGAGGCGTTCTGGCCGTCCGGCCGGAGGGCCCAGTGGTAGATCGGGTGAGAGACGAGCACGCTGATGCGCTCAGCCGCGAAGAAGGCGGGCACGGTGAACAGATGGTCCTCGAGCCGCTGCTCGCCCTCCGGGAACCGCAGCCCGTGCTCCTCGAGCAGCGCGCGGCGGAACAGCTTGTGCGGGGTGAGGAGCCCGAGGGGGACCTCGGCGGCGTCGAGGCCGTGCCGGTCTTCGAGGCTGAGGTGCGGCGTGCGGCGGCCGCCGTGCCCGACCACCTTGCCGATGACGATGTCGGCGGCGTGCCCGGTCGCGGCGGCGTACAGGCGCTCCAGCGCCTCGGGCTCCAGCCAGTCGTCGTGGTCGGCGAAGAACACGAACTCGCCCTCCGCGGCGTCGAGACCGACGTTGCGCGGCCGCCCGGGCCAGCCCGAGTTCGGGAGGTGCAGCGCGCGGACGTGCGGGTGCTCGGCGGCGAGGGCGTCGAGGCGCTCGGCGGTCCCGTCGCGCGAGCCGTCATCGACGAAGACGAGCTCCCGCTCGCCGGCCGGCATGGTCTGGAACAGCAGCGAGGCGATCAGGGGCTCGATCAGCGGGCCCGGCTCGAACACCGGGACGAGGACGCTGACCTTGGGCATCCCCTGCTTCTAGCCACGGCACATGAACCATTCCTGAATGCGTCGCCGCGCCAGATCCGGCGAGTGTCAAGCTTCTTTCAGGCTTCGTTCGTACCTTGCCTGCCATGAGCTTGCTCCGAACCCTCCCCACCGGTCGCCTCCTCGCCCTCCTCGTCGCCGTCGCGGCCATCGCGGCGGGAGGCACGGCGATCGCCCTCGGCGCCGTCGGCGGCGGCGCCACGCCGCCCGCCAAGCCGCTCGCCCGGGCGGTCCACGACGCCGTCGCGGCGCCCGACGTCAACGGCATCACCGCCAGGATCACATTCACGAACAAGCTGATCGACTCCGCCAGCCTCGAGGGCGGCGGCCCGCTCCTGAAGGGGGCGAAGGGCCGGCTCTGGCTCGGCGACGGAAAGAAGCTGCGGCTCGAGCTCCAGACCGAGAACGGCGACGCGCAGATCGTCTCCGACGGCGTCAACGCCTGGGTCTATGACTCCGGCTCGCACACGGTCTACAAGGCCAAGCTGCCCCAGGACAAGCAGGGCAAGCAGGACACGGCCGACGGCAAGGTGCCCACCCTCGCCGAGGTCCAGAAGCGCTTGGGAGAGCTCGCGAAGACGGCCGACCTGTCGCGCGCCACGCCCGGCAACGTCGCCGGCCGCCCGGCCTACACGGTGCGGATCTCCCCGAAGCACGACGGCGGCCTGCTCGGCGCCGGCGCGCTGGCGTGGGACGCCGCCAAGGGCGTGCCGCTGCGCGCCGCGGTCTACGCCCAGGGCAGCAGCACGCCCGTGCTCGAGCTCAAGGCCGACCGCATCAGCTTCGCCAAGGTGCCCGCCACCGCCTTCGACGTCTCGCCGCCGGCCGACGCGAAGGTCGTCAACGTCGACGTCCCGAGCGGCGGCCCCGCCGGCGCCAAGGACAATCATGCCGCGGGCGAGCGGGCGGTCACCGGCGTCGGGCCCGTCTCGAAGGCCGTTCCGTTCACGCTGTCGGCACCGGCGACGCTCGTCGGCCTGCCCCGCCACGAGGTCCGCCTCGTCGACTGGAAGGGCGAGAAGGCCGCGATCGTGACCTACGGCCGGGGCCTCGGCGGCATGGTCGTCATCGAGCAGCCGGTCGACCCGGCGGCGAAGGCCGCGCCGAGCGACAAGCGCGGCCACCGCCGCGGCGGCCTGCAGCTCCCGAAGGTCTCGATCAACGGCGCCACCGGGCAGGAGCTCGACACCGCGCTGGCGACGATGATCCGCTTCGAGCGCGGGGGCGTCGCCTACACCGTGCTGGGCTCCGTCCCGCCGGCGGCCGCGCAGGCCGCGGCGCGCGGTCTTTAGATGACCGCCGCCCCCGTCGAGATCAGGGGCCTCGTCAAGCGCTACGGCGAGATCGTCGCGGTCGACCATGTCGACCTGACGGTCGAGGCGGGCGACGTCTACGGCTATCTCGGCCCCAACGGCGCCGGGAAGACGACCTCGCTGCGGATGATGCTCGGCCTGATCGTCCCCACGGAGGGATCCGTGCGGCTGTTCGGCCGGGATCCGCAGGCCGGGGTGGCAGCGCTCGAGGGCGTCGCCGGCTTCGTTGAGGCCCCGCGCTTCTATCCCTACCTGACCGGCCGCCGCAACCTCGAGATGCTGGCGGCCTTCGACGGCGGCGACGCGGCCGAGCGCCTGCCCGCCGCGCTGGACACCGTCGAGCTGGCCGACCGCGCCAAGGACAAGGTCGGCGGCTACTCGCACGGGATGCGCCAGCGTCTCGGCATCGCCGCGGCGCTCCTGCGCAACCCCAAGCTGCTGCTGCTCGACGAGCCGGCCACCGGCCTCGACCCCGCCGGCATGCGCGACATGCGCCGGCTGATCCGGCGGCTCGCCGGCGAGGGCATGACCGTGGTGCTGTCGAGCCACCTGCTCGCCGAGGTCGAGGAGCTCTGCAACCGCGTGGCGATCGTCCGCACCGGCCGCATCGTCTACGAGGGCCACATCTCCGAGCTCAAGCGCACCGCAGCCTCGGCCTACCGGCTGCGGACCACCGACGACGCCCGCGCGCTCGAGGTCTGCCGCGCGCAGCGCGGGATCGCGGAGCCGCAGATGGAGGCGGGCGAGATCCACTTCAACGCCGACGAGGCCGCGGTGCCGGAGCTGTCGGTCGCGCTGATCGAGGCGGGCGCGCAGATCCGCGCGCTGGCGCCCCAGACCGTCACGCTCGAGGACCTGTTCTTCTCGCTCACCGAGGGCGACGAGAGGCCGGCCGCCGCCGCCGCGCCCGGCCCGGCGCTCGTCCGGGACGCCGCATGAACCCCAGCGCGCTGACCGTCTACCGCTGGGAGCTGCGCAAGCTGCGCTTCCAGAAGCGCACCTACCTCGGCCTTGGCGCCGCCGTCGTCGTGCCGCTGTTCTTCGTCACCGCCGTGGCCGCGCAGCCGGGCGGGCCCGACGACGTCGCCTTCGGGCGCTACATCCACACGAGCGGGCTCGCGATCCCGCTCGTGCTGCTGCTGTTCGGCTCGATCTGGCTGTTCCCGCTGATCACCGC
>JBDTMF010000322.1:0-3513 GCA_039934455.1 Solirubrobacteraceae bacterium | reverse complement strand
TCTGGTTCGAGCACGCCACCGGCGCCGGCAAGACGGTCGCCGCGCTCGGCTTCGTTGAGGCCTCGCGCACGGGCGGCATCCTGATCCTGACCCACCGCCGCAACCTCGTCGACCAGTTCCACGGCGAGCTGCGCGACCGCGGCTACGCGAAGCGCATCTCTCCCGCGCTGCTGACCGGCCAGGACAACCCGCACGGGCCGGTCACCGTCGAGACCTACCAGTGGTTCGTCCGCAACGCGGGCAAGATCTCCGATGCCTACACGATCGTCATCTGCGACGAGGCCCACACGGCGCTCGGCGAGAAGACCTCGGCGGCGATCCGCAACTGGTCGGGCCCCGTCTTCGTCGGCATGACCGCGACGGGCGCGCTGATCGCCCGCCACGTCACCGACCTCTTCCCGACCCAGACCTCGCGCTTCGACCTCGCGCAGGCCGCGCGCCGCGGCGTCATCGCGCCGCTGCGCGCCGTGCGGATCCCGCCCGGCCCGGGCGTGCGCACGATCGCCAAGGTGCCGCTGCGCCGAGGCGAGGTCGACACCGAGTTCGACCAGGAGATGCTGGCCGAGCTGCTCGACCAGATGCCGTTCAACCTGGCGATCGCCGACCTCTATAAGACGCGCTTCAACGGCGTGCCCGGCGTCGTCTACTCCGCCGGCGTGCGCCACGCCTACAACGTCGCGCAGGCCTTCCGCGACAGCGGGATGAAGGCGCAGGCGGTCTCGGGCGAAACGAAGAAGCGCGAGCTGGCGCGGATCCTCGCCGCCTACGAGCGCGGGGACATCGACGTCCTCGTCAACGCGCAGCTGCTCGCCGAGGGCTGGAACTCGCCGCGCGCCACGGTCTGCATGCACCTTGCCCCGACCGCCTCCAGGCGCATCTACCAGCAGCGCGTCGGCCGGGTCACGCGCCGCCATCCGGGCAAGGAGGCGGGCATCGTCGTCGACTTCGTCCACCCGGCGACCAAGCACGACGACCCGGTCGTGACCCTGCACTCGCTGCTGGACCGTGACGTCTACCGCGGCGGCGCGATCGTCGTCGGCCCCGTGCGCCGCGGCCGCGGGCGCCGCCTGCGGGTCGAGCGCCGCGTGGTGCCGGTGACCTCGGACGAGAACCGCCGGATTGAGGTCTTCGAGCGCGAGCTGTGGCGGATCGCCGTCGAGCACCTCGACTACGGCGAGCAGGTCCAGTGGGCCGCCCTGGCGGGCGCGCGCGTCGCGCCGGCGGGCTGGCGCCGCGCCCGGGCGATGCTCCACTTCGACGAGGGCGGCGAGCTCAAGCGCGCGTTCCTCCTGACCGCGGTCGAGCGCAACAAGAACCCGGCGCTGCGCCAGCGCGCGCTGCAGGAGATCGCCGCGTCGCGCGACGCCGAGGCGTTCGACCGCGCGATCGAGATGATCGGCGGCTGGCCGCGCGACGAGAAGCGCGAGGGCGTCAAGGTCGTCCTGCAGTCGCTCGCCGAGAAGAAGATCGGCCGCCGAGACCAGGCCAACAACTGGATCTGGGCCTGCGCGGAGATGACGCGCGAGGTCCACGAGGAGTACGCCGTCCAGCGCTGGCCCGAGACGAAGCGCCTGCTCGGGCTGCTCGTGAACTCCTCCGCTGGGGCGCACGCGCGCAACGCGCGTCGCCTCGTGCAAGCGGCGCGCCAGCAGGACCGCCGGCTGGCGGCCGCGCTGCTCGCCGCCGCGCTGCCCCACACCGCTGAGGCAGGCGAGGTCATCAACGGCGCCCGCACCCGCATGTCACGCAAGCCCGCCGCGCTGGCGCGCGAGCTGCTGCGCAACTTCCCCAAGGGCGGCAAGGGCCGTCGCGGCCAGCGCCGCCGCAAGAAGGGCAAGGGCGGCGAGGGCAGCCAGACCGAGCTGCAGGAGGTCGGCGCGGCGACGTTCGACTCGGAGGAGAGCGGGGCGGAGGCGACGCCGCCGAAGCGCCGCCGCTCGCGGTCCGGGGGCGGCCGCTCGCGCGCTGTGAAGCACGCGGATCCGGATACCGAGACGCCCGGGCGCGAGAGCGACGAGCCGTCCGACGGGGAGGGCAACGGCGCGGTCGAGGCGAAGCAGCCCGCGCGTCGAACGCGGGCTGGTGCTTCCGCCGGTTCGGACGATGCGGCTGCGCCGAAGCCGGCCCGGGCTCGGTCCCGTGCGGCGGCGGCTTCGGATGATGCGGCGGAGCCCAAGCCGGCGCGGTCTCGCTCTCGTGCGGCGGTCGGTTCGGATGATGCCGCGGAGAACGGCTCGGGTGACGAGAAGAAGCCGGCGGGGGGTCGTGGCCGTGCTCGTCCTTCCGTCGATGCCGAGGAACCGAAGGCCAGGCCGGCCCGCTCGCGTGCGAAGAAGGCCGCGCCCGCGACCGGCGCTGCCGAGGACAAGCCCAAGGCCGCTGCGAAGCCCACGCGTGCCCGCGCGACCAAGAAGGACGTCGATCCGGCGAAGTCGATCGCCGCGGTGGCCGCGGCCGGCCCGCGCCGGCGCGCGAAGCCGAAGACCGTCGCCGATGACAACGGCGGCGCAACGCCGCTCGAGCGCGCCTCCGAGCGGGTGCGCGAGGCGGTCCGCGAGGCCAAGCCGAGCGCCCCCGCCGGCGACGAAGCCGCCTGAGCGCGTCGAGTGTCGACTCAGTCGGCCTGAGGCCGACTCAGTCGACTCTCAGCGCTGAGGTGCACCTCTCCCGCCGCGAGCAGACGCTCCTCACCCCCCTCCAGCCGCACGCGCAGTGCTCCGGTCGCGTCGATCCCCGTGCCGACTCCGTTGCCGCCGCTCCAGGACACCGCCTGCCCGAGCAGCGCGTCGCGCTGGCGCAGGGCACTCAACACCTCGCCCGCGGGCGCGTCCAGCCACCGCTCGAGCGCGCCGAGCAGGTCCGCCAACGTCGGCTCGAGCGCCGACCGCGGCCGACCCAGCGTCCCCGCACGCTCGCTGAGGTCCGGGCCGAGCGAGGCGACGTCGACCGCCACGTTGATCCCGATCCCCACGACCGCCCAGCCGTCCTGAGGGCGGCCCTCCACCAGGACACCGGCGACCTTGCGGCCCTCGACCAGCACATCGTTGGGCCACTTCACCAGCGCCTCGCCGCCCGCGACGTCGGCCACGGCCAGGCCGGCACGCAGCGAGAGCAGGGCGTCGAACCGCCGCACCAGCAGCGAGCAGAGCAGCGCGGTCCCCGCGGGCGCCTCCCAGCGCCGGCCCTGGCGGCCGCGTCCCGCCGTCTGGACCTTCGCGGTGACGAGCGAGCCGTGCGGCGCGCCGGCCTCGGCCAATGCACGCGCGCGCTCGTTGGTCGAGTCGGTCCGGCGCAGGTGCAGGCGCGGGTGGCCGAGGGCGGTCACGACGCGGCCAAGCGGACCTCGTCGCCGTGCTCCAGCCCTCCGAGCTCACCGCTCGCCTCGCCGCCGTTGACGGCCAGCGCCAGCATCCCCGCCGCGTCCTCGTAGAGCAGCAGCTCGCCCGGCTCGGCGTCGGCGAAGGTGCGCAGGTAGCGCGCCGAGTGCCCGTCGCCCACCTCGATCGCGTGCCC
>JBDTMF010000321.1:0-3517 GCA_039934455.1 Solirubrobacteraceae bacterium | reverse complement strand
TGCAGTCGGCCGGGCAGGCCGCCGCGCAGAGCGAGCAGCCGACGCACTTCTCGAGGCCGGAGTCCTCGAAGCGGTGGAGCTTGTGGCGGCCGCGGAAGCGCGGGTAGACCGGCACCTTCTCCTCCGGGTACTGGATCGTCATCGGACCCTCCACGAGCCGCGCGAAGGTCGTCTTCAGACCTCGCAGCGTCTCGCCGAAGGCACGGTACGCGCCGCCCGCGCCGCCGGGGCGGGGGCCGCGCTGAACGGCGACGACATCGTCGCCTGGGCTCCACGGGGTCACCAGATCACCACCAGGATTGCGGTCACGAGGGCATTGAGGGTGGCCAGCGGCAGCAGGATCTTCCAGCCGAAGGACATGAGCTGGTCGTAGCGCAGCCGCGGGAGCGTCGCGCGCACCCAGATGAAAAAGCAGGCGAAGAGGATCATCTTCGCGAGGACGACGATCGGGTCGACCCAGGTCGGCGGGTTGACGAAGGGAAGGTTCCAGCCACCGAGGAAGAGCGTCACGGTGAGGCCGGAGACGACGAGCATGTTGAGGTACTCGGCCGCGAAGTACGCGGCGAAGCGTCCGCCGCCGTACTCGGTGTTGTAGCCGCCGACGAGCTCGGCGTCGGCCTCGGCGAGGTCGAAGGGCGGCCGGTTGGTCTCGGCGAAGCCGGCGACCAGGAAGATGATGAAGCCGACGAACTGCGGGACGATGAACCAGGCGTTGTCCTCCTGCCAGTGGACGATCTGGGTCATCGACAGCGTCCCCGCCTGCATGACCACGCCGATGATCGCCAGGCCCTGCGAGACCTCGTAGGAGATCAGCTGCGCGGCGGCGCGCATCGAGCCGAGGAAGGAGTACTTCGAGCCCGACGCCCAGCCGCCCAGCATCAGCCCGTAGAAGGCGATGCCGCCGAACGCGAACGCGAACAGGATGCCGATGTTGGTGTCGACGCCGTAGAGACCGACCTTGGTGCCGAAGATGTCGACCGTGTCCGAGAACGGGATCACCGCGACCGTCGCGCACGCGGTCATCATCGAGATCACGGGCGCGATCGCGAACAGCCAGCCGATCGAGCTGCGCGGGCGGAACTGCTCCTTGAAGACCAGCTTGCCGATGTCGGCGATCGGCTGCAGGAGGCCGAAAGGCCCGACGCGGTTGGGGCCGTAGCGGTGCTGGAAGCGCCCGAGCAGCTTGCGCTCGACGACCAGGATGATCGGCACGAGCTGGAACACGACCGCGAAGATCAGGACGGCCTTGAGCAGCTGGATCCACCAGGGCTCGAAGTAGCCGACCTCGGCGAGGACGCTCATGCGCCGTGCCCCGAGTGGCCGTTGGTGGGCGGGATCTCGAGCGGCGCCGACGGAGGCGCCTCGGCAAGGCCCTCGACGGCCGGCGCAACCTGGGTCGCGACGGCGCCCGGCTGCAGCTCGGGGCCGCCGACGCGCACGATCTGCACGAGCGGGTCGGTGAGGACGTTGGACGGCTGCTCCGGCGTGCCCTCGGCGATGAAGACCGTGCCGCGCGGGACCGCGTCCCGCAGGCGCACCGGCCCGCGCACGCGCGTCCCGTTCACCCGGCCGACTTCGTCGGCGGGCACAGGCGAGCCCAGCTCGACCTGGTCGCCCTCGCCGACGCCGAGGCGCTCGGCGTCGCGCGGCGACAGCTCGACCACCTGCTGCGGGCGCAGGAACTGGAGCGCCGGTGAGACGTCGACCTCCTTGGAGCTCCACAGCGAGCGGTAGGTGCCGAGGCGCAGCGCGCCCTTCGTCGGCCGCGGCGCGCGGGCCCCGCGCGGGATCTTGAGCTTGACCGGCTCCCAAGGCGCCGGCTCGAGCTTGGCGGCGGAGTCGTGTGCGGGCCAGCGCACGCCGCGCCCGCCGATCGCGTCGAGCGTGATGCCGTCGTAGAACGGGACGGCCTCGAACAGCTGGCGCGAGGCGATCGGGCCGGCGGCGACGCCGAGGTCGTGCCCGGCGCGCGAGGCGACGTCGGCGATGACCTGCCAGCCCGCGCGGACCCCGCCGCCCTGCGTGGCACCCTTCGCCCGGCCGATCGCGGCGCGCAGGCGCTGCAGGCGGCCGTCGGGGTGCACGAGCGTGCCCTCCTTCTCGGCGTAGGCCTCGGCCGGGAAGACGACGTCGGCGTACTCGCGCACCGTCTCGGTCATCACCGATTCGTGGGCGATCACGTTCTGGGCGGTGCCGAGGGCCCGCTCCCACAGCGCGCGGTTCGGGTGCGTGCGCAGCGGGTCGGCGTGCAGGAGGTAGAGCGTGTGGAGGTCGCCGTCGGCGAGGCCCTGGGCGATCGCGCCGGCGCCGCCGCCCGGCTCCGCCAGCGTCGCGTAGCCCGGCCCGTGGCCGCCCGCGAACCCGGCCTCGCGCAGGCCGCGGCCGTTGGTGCTGGCCGGGATCTCGAGCAGGCCCGCGCCCTCGCGCCCGGCGAGCCCGAGCCGCGAGGCGACGTTGAGCAGCGCGCGCGCCGCGACGTCGCCGCCGGGGCCCGCGAACAGCCGCTCGCCGAAGACGATCACGATGTCCTCGCCCGCCGCGGTCAGCGCCTCGGCGAAGGCGCGGACGGCGTCGGCGTTGGTACCGGCGGCGCTTGCCGCGCCGCCGAGGTCGCCGACGTCGCCGGTGAGCGCGGCGTCGAGCGCGACGAGCAGCGCCGCGCCGCCGCTCGGCGCGGTGCGCAGCACGACGTCGGCGCGCGGGTCGAGCGCGGTCGGCCGCGCGCTCGCGACCGCGACGCGCACGCCGTGGCGGCGCACGCCCTTGCGGATGCGCAGGTCGAGGATCGGGGCGTCGTCGACCGGGTCGGACTCGAGCAGCATGACCGTGTGGGCGAACTCGAGGTCCGGGACGCTCGCCTGCAGCGCGGGGTCGGCGAGCGCGCGCGTGACGGCGAGCGTCAGGTCGCCGCCGGCGCGCGAGGCGAGGTGGCCGGAGCCGAGGCCCTCGCGGAACAGCCGCTGGAGCAGGAACGCCTCCTCGTTGGTCGTCTCGCCCGCGGCGAGCGCGGCGGCACGGCCGCCGGCCTTCGCCAAGGCGCTGCCCGCGGCGGCGAGCGCCTTCTCCCAGCTCGCGGGCATCAGGACCTCGCCCTCGCGCACGAGCGGCTCGGTGATGCGCTCGTCGACGTGGACGTGCTGGTAGGCGTAGCGGCCCTTGTCGCACAGCCACCCGTCGTCGACCTCGTCGTGGTCGCGGGCGAGCACGCGCATCACGCGCTCGTCGCGGACCGTCAGCTCGACGTTGCACTGGGCCGGGCAGAACGTGCAGATCGACCCGGCGCCCTCGATGTCCCACGGGCGCGCGCGGAAGCGGTAGGCGCTGGAGGTGAGCGCGCCGACCGGGCACAGCTCGACGATGTTGCCGCTGAACGGCGCCACGTAGGGATGGCCGTCGAACGTGCCGACGAACGAGTGCGCGCCGCGCTCGAGCAGGATCAGCTGGTAGTCCTCGGCGATCTCCTGCGAGAAGCGCACGCAGCGGTAGCAGAGGATGCAGCGCTCGCGGTCGATCGCGA
>JBDTMF010000320.1:0-3531 GCA_039934455.1 Solirubrobacteraceae bacterium | reverse complement strand
GTGGTCGGGCAGGTGAGCACGGTCATGCCGATGCGCTCGACGAGCCGCTTGCCCAGGCCCTCCTCGTCGGGCGCGAACAGCAGAACGGCGACGCCGGGCCGCCCGTCGGGGGTGTCCGCCGCAGCGAGCACGCGCTCGACGCCCGCCTCGCACTTGCACCCGATCACCGACGTGGCGAAGCCCGTGAGCGAGCGCGCGGCGTGCTCCGCCCAGCCGGGCGAGTCGGCGGTGACCACGATCCGCGCGCCCCACATCCCGAACGCCTCGGCGAACGTGTCCTCGACCTCCACGCCGTGGAGCCGCATCACGCCGGCGGCCCCGCCGCGACCCGCCGCGCGGGCTCGAGCAGCCACGGCTCGGTCACGGGATAGCTGTCGAACTGCACGGTGTAGCGCTCCTCGAAGCGGTCGCGCAGGACGTCCTCGATCGCGGGGTCGTGGGGCGTCGCGACGCGGTGGAGGTCCCCCGCCAGCGCTTCGACCAACTCGCCGTCGCGCACCACCACGCGGCCACCCTTGACCACGTAGCGCGGCGTGGCGAACATCTCCTCGCGGTCGGGGAGGTCGTCGTAGAGCGTCACGTCGGCGTCGGCGCCCTCGCCCAGGTGGCCCTTGTCGCACAGGCCCAGCAGCCGCGCCGGCCCGGCGCGGGTGATGATCGCGATCTCCTCGAGCGAGTACTCGCGGTCGAGGTCGTCGAGCAGCACGGTGCTCTGGATCGCCTTCTTGTTCGCCTTGCGCAGCTGCTCGTTGCGGAAGTCGCGGTCCATGAGCAGGCGGATCAGCCTCGGGTAGCTGAGGAACGAGCCGCCGTTCGGGTGATCGGTCGAGAGGACCAGCCGCCACGGGTCGCGGCTGAGGAGGAACAGCTCGAGCCCGATCCCCCACTGGAGCGCGTGCACGTAGTTCTTCTCCCGATACGTGAACGGCACGATCCCGCAGCCGGTCTCGACCTCGGTGTCGGCGTTCACCCACTTGCCACCCGTGATGTCCCGCAGCCGCTCGGACACCGGCGCGTCGGCGGTCATCGTCATCGCGTCGCCGAACATCACCTGCCCGACGTCGGCGCTGAACTCGGGGTGGGCGCCCAGGTACTCGGCGAGCTCCGGCGCGCGCGAGCGCGGCTGCCCGCCGGGCTTGCCCCCGTAGGCATGGAACTGGAGGTGCGCGAGATGCGCGCGGCGGCCCTCCATCGTGTCCAGCGTGTCGAGGGTCGTGCGCCAGTTGCCCGCGATGCCGAGGTTGTTGCAGTGGACGTGGACCGGGTGCGGGAGCTCCAGCTCGTGCACCGCGCCGGCGATCGCCTCGAGCACCTGCCTGGGCGAGACGCCGGCCACCACGTCGTCGAGCGAGCTGACGTTGCCGTCGCCGCGCTTCCAGCGTTCCACGCCGCCCGGATTGACGAGCTTGACCCCGTAGCCGCCGGTCGCCTCCAGCCACCAGGCGACCGCGTCGCGCACGCGCGCCGGGTCGCTCCGGATCAGGTCGAACAGCGCCTGATTGTTGCCCATCAGGAGGAGGAAGGCGGCGTCGATCATCGGCGTGTCGCGCAGCTCGGCGAGGGCGTGGCGCGCCGCGAGCGGCGGCGTGGCCGCCTCCACCACCGTCGTGTAGCCGAGCAGCGCGTAGCGATAGCCGGTGACGAAGGTCGACGGCACGATCCCGCCGCTGCCCGAGCGCATGATCGCGGACCGCTCGACGGGGTCGCGCCGGTGCTCCTCGGGGGTCAGCCGCCGCGCGGCGTTGACCTTCGGCCCCGCGATGTGCGCGTGGATGTCGACGCCGCCCGGCATCACGACCATGCCGCGCGCGTCGATCCGCGGCGCGTGTTCGGGCACCTCGTCGACCACCTTGCCGTCGCTCAGGCAGACGTCGCGAACGTCGCCGGCGATGCCGTTGGCCGGGTCGTAGACGCGCCCGCCGGCGATGCGGAGCGTCATGCCAGCCGCCCCGCGATCGCGGCGAGGACCTCGTCGTCGGTCGGCCGTGCGGATGCGAGCAGCGCGCGCAGCGGGACCGGCACGCCGTCGAGGCGATGTACGACGCCGGCGTGGTGCACGCCGGCCGCGGCGGTCGTGAATGCGACGCGCGCCGCGTCCGCCGTCGTGGTGGCGCGAGCGTCGATCGACACCACTGGGATCGCGCGCAGGCGCTCGGCCGCGGGCTGCGGCAGATGCTCGAGCGGATCGGAGCCGACGACGAGCGCCGCGTCGGCGTCCCCGCGGCCGAGCATCCCCGCCGCGCTCAGCTCGCCCGGGTTCGAGCGCGGGTAGCCGCTCGCGAAGCTCACGGCCGACGGGTACCCGGTCTGCCATGCGAGCACGTCCTCGGCGCCGGCGGCGTTGGCCTCGTGGCGGAGGGTCACGGCGACGGCGTGCGTGACCTGACAGAGGTCCCGCACGAGCGCGTTGAGCCCGAGCGCCTCGACCTGCCCGCTGACGTGGTGCAGGATCGCCGCGGCGCGGCCGCCGCGCAGGCGCGCGGCGAGATCCTCGAGCGGCGGCTCGGACGCGACCGGCGCCTCGGAGACGAGTGCTCGCAGCGTCCACAGCGCGTCGACGTCGCGGCTCGCCGGAAGCTCAACGAACGTGTCGGCCTGCTCCGCGGTCGCCGTCCGCCGCTCGTCGACGACGATCAGCTGACGGTTCGCGCCGGGCAGCCGCAGGCGCTCCAGCAGCCGCGGGTGCGTCGTGACCGGGTCGGCCCGCCACACCACGACGACGTCGGCGCGGTCGCGGACGTCGCCCAGCGTGGCCGTGCTCGCTCCGCGCGCCTGGAAGGCGAGCCCGGACGCGCCGTCGAGCAGCGGGCCGGCGGGATCGATCACCGCGCCGATCGCCTCGGCCAGCGCGACCGCTGTGCGCTGTGCCTCGCAGCTGGTCTCGCCCAGGCCGTAGACCAGCGGCGCGCGCGCTCCGGCCAGGATCGCCGCCGCCTCGTCGAGGGCGTCGGCCAGCGCCGCCTCGCGGCCGTCGACGCGGGCGAGCGGCGGCACGGGCGCGACGCGCTCGCTGAACCACGCGTCACCGAGCGGGCACGTGCGGTCGAGGCGCTCGATCCCGCCGTCGTCGCCGACGACCGCCGTGATGTCGTCGCACACCAGGCCACAGCCGCCGCAGGTCGCGGAGCGCTCATGCGACGGCATCGACGCCCACTTCCTGGAGCTCGCCGCGCAGCGCGGCGGCACGCGCCTCCAGCTCGGCCAGCACGCTCTCGGGGGAAGGTCCCGTCGCCACCAGCGTGCAGATCGGGCGCCCGGCCGCGATCGCCTCGCCGGGGTGTGGCACGTCGCGGATCCCGCGGGCCGTCCATTCGCTCGTGTCCGGGACGCGCAGGTCCTCGGTCGCGAACAGCACCGCCTTGCCGGCCGCGCCGGACGGGGCCGTCACGGCCGCTGGCAGCCGTCCGGCGCACGCCTCCAGGTGCGCCGCGAACGACCGGACGCCGTACGCCGCGTCGATCGACTCGAGCGACGCCACCGGGCGCGGGTTGACCTCCACCACCCACGGCCGCGCGCCGTCCCACACGAGAT
>JBDTMF010000319.1:0-3584 GCA_039934455.1 Solirubrobacteraceae bacterium | reverse complement strand
TGCGAGAAGCGCACGCAGCGGTAGCAGAGGATGCAGCGCTCGCGGTCGATCGCGACCAGCGGCGACAGCTCGAGCGGCTTCTGGAAGTGGCGCTTGGGCTCGATGAAGCGCGAGGTGCCGGGGCCCCAGCCGTAGGTGATGTCCTGCAGCGGGCACTCGCCGCCCTTGTCGCAGACGGGGCAGTCGAGCGGGTGGTTGATGAGCAGGAACTCGACGACCGCGCGCTGGGCGGTGTGGACGCGGCCGGTCTGGGTGTGGACGACCATGCCGTCCTTGACCGGCGTCGAGCACGCGGTCTGCAGCTTCGGGATGCCCTCGATCTCGACCAGGCACATGCGGCAGGCGCCGACCGGCTGGCCGAGCTTGGGCTCGTAACAGAAGACGGGGATCTCGACGTCGCCGTACTTGGCGGCGTCGACGAGCATGGCGTTCTCCGGGGCGGTGACGTCACGACCGTCGATCGTGAAGGTCACGTCCCGGGACTCGGGGCGCGGCATGCGGCTAGACCACCACCGCGGTCGGGTCGATCCCGGTCGGCTCGCGCATCGGGCCGGGCCCGGCGTGGCGGCCGCGGTTGACCTGCGGGATCGCGGCCCCGAGGCCGTTCTCCTCGCGGCGCATCTCGATGTGCGCCTCGAACTCCTCGCGGAAGTGCTTGATCATCGAGCCGATCGGCATCGCCATCGCGTCGCCGAGCACGCACAGGCAGTTGCCGATGATGTGCTCGCAGACCGAGGCCATGATGTCGAGGTCCATCGGCGTCGCCTCGCCGCTGTCGATGCGCTCGAGCATCTTCACGGTCCAGTTGGTCCCCTCGCGACAGGGCGTGCACTTGCCGCAGGACTCGTGGCGGTAGAACCTCGCCGTCTTCAGCGCGACGAGGACGATCGGGATCGAGTCGTCGATGACGATGATCGCGCCGGAGCCGAGCATCGAGCCGGCCTTGGCGAGCGAGTCGAAGTCGTAGGGCAGGTCGAGCATCTCGTCGCTGCCGGGGAGCACGGGCGCGCTCGAGCCGCCGGGGAACCACGCCTTGACCGTGCGGCCCTCTTCCGGGCCGCCCGCCAGCCCGAAGATCAACTCGCGCGACGGCGTGCCGAGCTCGATCTCGTAGTTGCCGGGGCGGCGCACGCAACCCGAGACGGAGACGACCTTGGTGCCGGTCGAGGTCTCCGTGCCGATCTTCGCGTACTCCGCGCCGCCGATGCGGACGATGTGCGGCACGTTCATCAGCGTCTCGACGTTGTTGATCAGCGTCGGGCCCTTGTAGAGGCCCTGCAGCGCGGGGAACGGCGGCTTCAGTCGCGGGTTGCCGCGCTTGCCCTCGAGCGAGTCGAGCAGCGCGGTCTCCTCGCCGCAGATGTAGGCGCCGGCGCCGCGGTGGACGACCAGGTCGAGCGAGTGCTCGGAGCGCAGGATGCGCTCGCCGAGGTAGCCCTGCTCGCGCGCCTCGGCGACCGCCGCCTCGAGGATGTCGGCCTGGTGCTGGTACTCGCCCCGGATGTAGATGAAGGAGCGGTTGATGCCCGCCGCCCACGCCGCGATGATGATGCCCTCGATCAGCAGGTGCGGGTTCTTCTGCATCAGCTCGCGGTCCTTGAAGGTCCCGGGCTCGGACTCGTCGGCGTTGCACACGAGGTACTTGTCCATCGTGCCCTTGGGCAGGAAGGAGACCTTCTTGCCCATCGCGAAGCCGGCGCCGCCGCGCCCGCGCACGCCGGAGGCCTGGAGCTCGGTGAGGACGTCCTCGGGCTCCATCTGCAGCGCCGTGCGCAGGCTCTTGTAGCCGCCGGCCTTCTCGTAGCCCTTGAGCGTGTTGAGGCCGGGCTGGTCGAGGCCCTCGAAGAACAGCTTCACGATCCGGGCTCCTTCAGCGGCAGCGTGTCGGCGAGCGGGCGCTTGCGCAGCTGCTTGTCCGGCAGCACCTCGGTGCCCTCGAGCAGCTCGCTCACGATGGTCTTGCAGTCATCGGTCGTGAGCGGCCCGACGTACTCGCCGTTGACCGACGCCATCGGCGCGATGTCGCACGCGCCCAGGCATTCGAAGCCGCGGACGTTGAAGCGCGGGTCGCCGCCGGCGGCCTCGAGCAGCGCGGCGTCGAGCTCGTCGGCGCCGCGCAGCGAGCACGAGATGTTCGTGCACACGTAGACGGTGTGCTCGCCCGTCGGGACCGTGTCGAACATGTCGTAGAACGTCGCCACCGACGTCAGGTACGCGGGGGTCAGGCGCATCACGCAGGCGGCCTGCTCGATCGCGGTCGGCGAGCACCAGCCGTGCCAGACCTGGACCGCGTGCAGCGCGGGGATCGACGCCGAGCGCGGGTCAGGGTACTTGGCCATGTGCGCCTCGATCTGCTCGCGCAGGGCCCTCGGCACCGGCGTCGTCGCGGGGTCGGGAACGACCGCCGGGTCCTTGGTGAGGTCGACGGCGTCGTCCCAGCCCGGGACGCGCGAGCCGTGCGCGAAGCGCCGGACCTGTGAGGGGTCGATCGCCATCAGTGCCCCACTATCGGTCGATCCCGCCCAGGATCGGGTCGAGCATCGCCAGGGTGGCGATCAGGTCGGCGATGTAGAGGTCCTTCACCATCGGCCTGAGCGCCTGCAGGTTGACGAACGAGGGGTCGCGCATGTGGACACGTGCCGGCTTCGAGGAGCCGTCGGCGCGGATGAAGCAGCCGAGCTCGCCGCGCGGCGACTCGATCGGGTAGTAGACCTCGCCCGGCGGGACGCGGAAACCCTCGGTCACGAGCTTGAAGTGGTGGATCAGCGCCTCCATCGAGGTCGCCAGCTCGTGGCGCGGCGGCAGTGCGTACTTGCGATTCTCCGTGATGTAGGCGCCCTCGGGCAGGCCCTCCGCCGCCTGCTCGATGATCTTCACCGACTCCTTGATCTCGGTCACGCGGCAGCGGTAGCGGTCGTAGTTGTCGCCGATGGTGCCGACCGGGATCTTGAACGCGAAGTGGTCGTAGCTCGAGTACGGGGCGGCCTTGCGCAGGTCCCACGGGTTGCCGGTGGCGCGCAGCAGCGGGCCGGTCACGCCGAGGCCGAGCAGCGTCTCCTCGTCGACCACGGCGAGGTTGCGCAGCCGCTGCAGGAAGATCTCGTTCTTGTCGAGCAGATCCGTGAACTGGTCCACGCGCGTGGGCATCCCGTCGGTGAACTCCTTGAGCTTCGCCATGAAGCCGGAGGGGATGTCCTCGAAGACGCCGCCGACCTGGAAGTAGCGCGTGTGCATGCGCTGGCCGGAGGACATCTCGAACAGGTCGAGGATCTGCTCGCGGTCGCGGAAGCAGTACCAGAACATCGACATCGCGCCGAGGTCGAGCGCGCCCGTCCCGAGCCACACGAGGTGGGACATGATGCGGTTGAGCTCGAGATGGATCACGCGCAGGTACTGCGCGCGCGGCGGGACCTCGAGGTCGAGCAGCGTCTCGACCGCCCCGCAGAACGCCATCGCGTTGAAGTAGTACGCGAGGTAGTCCATCCGCTCGATGACGGGGATGACCTTCCAGTAGCTCTTGTCCTCCGCCGTCTTCTCGATGCCGGTGTGGAGGTAGCCGATGATCGGCTTGATGTCGCGCACGA
>JBDTMF010000318.1:0-3694 GCA_039934455.1 Solirubrobacteraceae bacterium | reverse complement strand
CTTCATCAACAACCGCGGCGACGAGGCGATGGGCAGCACGTGGAGCTACCTCGACCTCACCGCGCTCGGGCGCCAGGAGGAATGGGAGGACTCGCCCGAGGGCTCCCCGCAGACCCCGCCGTACCAGTGGTGGCACCTTCACGACGAGTACGAGAAGGCCGCCACGTGATCCTCGCTCACATCGGCGGCCTTCCGCCGGAGGAGACCGTGGCGCCGGTGGCCGGCGCGAGCGCCGGGCGGCTGCTGCTGGCGCGCGCCTGGGTCATGCTGCACCTCCGGCGCCGGCGCGACCCATGACCGAGACCACGACGCTCCGCATCGAGCGCACCTACCGCGCGCCGGCCCAGGCGGTCTTCACAAGGACGTCGAATACGGCGGCGGCGGCAGGTACCCGGAGATCGATCCCCCGACCCGCCTGGCGTTCACCTGGATCTGGGACGGCAACAGCACGCGACAGCTGATCGAGCTCGACTTCGACGAGAACGACGGCGCCACCACGGTCCGCTCCACCCACAGCGGCCTCTGGGACGAGGAGGCCGTGCGCTCGCACGAGGCCGGCTGGGGTGGGGCCTTCGACAACCTCGAGCGCACGCTTGCGGAGGCACGCCCGGCGGGTTAGTTCGGCCCCCGGGAAGCGCGAGGTTCGGCGCGTCGCACCGCCGGGCCGTGAACAACCCGTCGCCCTGGAGTGAAGCTCCTGGTCTCGATCAGCGCCTCAGCGCAGCCTCATCTTGCCCACGTACGGTGCTCGCCATGACCAACAAGCTCAAGCAGGTCCTCATCACCGTCGCCGCGCTGGCCGCCCTCGCGCTCGGCGGGGCCGCCATCGCCGGCGCTGCCTCAGGCGGCTCGGACACGGGCGACGCGTCCACGGCGATCACCGGCGACGCGAAGGCGAGCGCCGAGAAGGCCGCGCTGGCCTACACCGGCGGCGGCAAGGTCAACCAGACCGAGCTCGACAACGAGAACGGCGCGACCTACGAGGTCGAGGTCGCCAGGACCGACGGCTCCACCGTCGACGTCCGGCTCGACGAGAACGACAAGGTGATCGTCGCCGAGGCCGACAGCGAGAAGGGCGACGGCGGCAACTGATACCTAGTCGCGGCGCCCGCGGCGGCGGGGCAGCGTGCGCAGCCAGGCGTCGACGGCGGTGAAGTCGCGGTCGCTGACGGCGGCGGGCGGGAACAGCCCGTCGCCGTGGACGCGGCGGAACTGCCCGAGCTCGACGCCGCCGGAGAGGCTCGGGCCGCGCAGGCCCTGCGCCTTGTCGCCGTGGCAGCTCGCGCAGCCGAGGCCGCTGCGCGAGAACGGCCGGCGCCAGCGTCGGCCGGGGCCAGCCCCCGTGCCAGCGCCGCCTCGAGCGCGGCGGCGCCCGACCCGGTCTGCGCGAACTCGCCGCCGCGGTCGACGCCCACGCCCTGGTCGTAGGTCATGCGACCGCCGAGATAGCCCTGGGCCATGACCGCCACGAGGGCGAGCGCGCCGCCGGCCACGAGCGCGTGCCCGTGCGTGTGGCGGCCCTGCTGCACCCGCCGCAGCCGCCACCCGGCCAGGACGGCCACGACCACCGTCAGCGCGATGCCGAGCCAGAAGTGCGCCGTACCGACGGCGAGGTGGCCGGCCCGCAGCGTGGTCTGCGCCTGCCCCCAGACGAGCAGCCCGGTCGCCCCCGCCAGGAGCGTCCCGGCGACCGCAGCACCCACGACCCACGGCTCGACGGCGGCGAGCGCGGGCCGCCCACGCCGGCCCGCCGGCACAGCAGCACGATCAGGTACACCGGGATGGCGACCACCGCGAGGTGGGTGACGGCGCCGTGGAGCTCAGACAGGTGCAGCATTCAGGCCTCTCGGGGTTGGAGCGCCACGGCGACGCCCGCGTGGTCGGACGGCCAGAGTCCGGCGGTGGTGAAGGTATCCGGCGTGTCGCCGAGCGTGACGGCGCCGGTGACCTCGAGGTCGCGCGTGAAGACGAGGTCGATCCGCGCGCGCAGCTGGTCCGCCGGATCGTCGAGCGGCTGCCGGTGGCAGCAGGTGAGCCCGGGCGGGCCGTCCGGGTGCGCGCGCGTCCAGGCGTCGTCGAAGCCGCCGGCGAGCGCGCGCTCGTACGTCGGGGTGCCCGGGCGCGCGTTGAAGTCGCCGGCCAGCACGACCGGCGTTCTCGTGTCGCCCGGCCCCTCGAGCAGCTCGCCCATCTGCAGCTCCTGCGCCACGCGCGCCTCGGCGGGCGATCCGACCTCGAGATGCGTCGTGACGAAGCGGATCGTCCCGTCGGGAAGGTCGACGTCCACCGCGGCCCATCCTCGCTTGAACGCGAACGTGCCCTGCGCGGTGTGGACCTGCACGGAGTTCGTGAAGTTCCCGCTGCACGGGTGCGAGACCGCGAGCTCGGACCGCACGAGGATCGCGTCGCGGTCGGTCAGCCCCACGATGATGCCGGCGGCGCTCGGGAGCTCCACGTCCCCGTTCGTCGCGACCGCCACGCGCCGGTAGGCCAGCCCGCGCCGCGCGAGCTCGGCCTCGAGGATCCCGAGGTGGTCGGCGACGACGACGAGCGCCGGCGCACCCGGCTCGCGCGTCCGCCACTCGGCGGCCTCCTGGAGCCCGATCACGTCCGGCCGCGTGGCCTCGATCTCGTCGGCGATCGCGATCGCGCGCGCCGGGAAGTCCGTCCGCTGCACGAGGCCCGGCGGCTCGCCCGGGTTGAAGATGCCCGCCACGGCGGCCGGGACCTCCGCCAGCCGCTCCGGATCGGCGAGCGCCGCGTACACGGGCCGCAGATCGGCGCCCAGGAACAGGTTGCGTGTCAACACCGTCACCATCGAGAGCGCTCAGCGAGCGCCGGCGGGGATCGCTGCGGGCCGGCGCCGCGGGCGCCGGCCCGGCTCGGCGTCCGGCGCCGCGTGACGCTCCCCGAGCCGCGCCTGGACGGCGGCCAGGCGCCACGACGCGGCGGCGATCGCCACCATCGCGACCAGGTGCAGCGCCGCGATGTCCGCGCGGGCGCCGAAGGACTCGGCGAACACGACCACGCCCGCGGCGACCGCGGCGACGTTCGTCGCGGCGGTCATGAGCACGATCACGGTGGCGGCGGCGCCCAGCTGGAGACCGCGCTGGAGCGCGAAGAAGGCGCCGACGCAGAGCGCGACGATGGCGGGCGGCCAGGGTGAGAGCACGGCGCCGGCCAGGCCGTGCCCGGCCGCGTCCGTGAAGCCCTTGGTCGCCGCGTCGGCGAGCCCGTAGAGCAGGCCGGCGATCAGCGCGAGCGCCGCGCCGCGGCGCGCGCCGCGGATGGTGGCCAGCCCGCCCGCCACGATCAGCACGAGCCCGAGGAAGCGCAGCGGCGGACCGGCCGCCGCGGGGGCGATCGAGGTCGTGGCCGGGCTGATCGCCAGCACCGCGAGCGCGGCGATGATGACCACGACGGCGACGCGCTCGGCGCGGTGCAGCGGGCTCCGCGCGACCCGCGCCGACGCCGGGACGACCAGCGCCAGCCCGGCGGCCGAGAAGGCCTGGACCAGCGAGAGCGGGGCGACCGCCAGCGCGCCGATGTGCAGCACGGAGCCGAACAGGTTCGTGCCCATGCCCACCACCCACACCGGCGAGCGCAGGAGCCCGCGCACCGTCGCGACCGGGCGGCGGACGTCGACCGCCGGCGCGGCCGCGCCGCCGACGTGCTGCAGCAGGTAGCCGGCATT
>JBDTMF010000317.1:0-3707 GCA_039934455.1 Solirubrobacteraceae bacterium | reverse complement strand
GTCTGGGGCAACCGCTACGCGATGACGATGTACGAGAAGCGACCGACCCGGTGGCGCGATCTGCCGCGCCACCGCGACGACGTCTTCCTCCCGCTGCTGACACCGTGGGAGGAGGGCGAGCGCAAAGTGGCCGCCGTCGCGGCGGCGTGGGACGCGCTGCCGCCGACCTGGGACGCCGAGGCCGAGGACGGGATCTTCGCGAGGCTGTTCGAGATCTTCCGCCACAAGCGCCACCACGCGGCAGAGCTGCCGCCGATCAAGCCGACCGTGGCCGAGATCACCAGCGATCCTTCGAGCCTCACGTTCTGCCTCGCGAGCCACGACCCGGATCACCCGACCTTCAGCTACGCGGAGATCCTCGACTGCAGCGAGGCGGTCCCGGAGCTCGAGCCGCTGCACCGCCTGGCGATGGTGCTCCACAACCAGTACCCGTGGGACCTGGCCGCGAGCCGGCTCGAGCAGGTCGGGAACCTCGGCGACGACGACTTCGTCGTGGCGTTCGTGCCGCGCAGCCACGAGGTGCTCGAGTTCATCGAGCGCGTGCGCGCCGGCGTGCCCGCGCGGCCTCGCCCCGCGCCGCCATCCGAGGCGCGCGAGCCCGTCACCCCGCTGCGGCCCACGGTGATCCGCGAGCAGTTCGCGCTGATGCCGCGCCTCGAGTCGTTGTCGGTCGTCAAGGGCGAGCACGTGTGCTCGAACGACGACATCGTGCGCAACGCCGCCCACAGCTGGTCGCCGATGACGGCCGAGGACATCGAGCAGAAGACCGGGATCCGGGAGCGCCGCTACACCGAGCGCCGGCTCGAGCACATCTCGCTGCAGGCGGCGCACGCGGCGCTCGACGGCGCCGGCCGCCGGCCCGAGGAGATCGGCGCGGTGATCTTCTGCTCGTGCACGACCACGACGCTGATCCCGTCGGTCGCGACGTGGCTCTCCGGACAGCTCGGGATCTTCCAGACGCACGGCTCGTTCGACCTCATCGCCGCCTGCGCGGGCTTCCCGTACGGACTCGCCGAGGCGGTACGGCTGCTGCAGGAGGTGGAGCGACCGGTGCTCGTCGTCTGCGCCGAGAAGTTCTCGGACAAGATCGGCAACGTACGACCTTCGCGGATGATCTTCGGCGACGGCGCGGCCGCGCTCGTCGTCGGGCCGGCCGAGGACGGCGCGGCGCCCGACATTGAGGTCGTGCAGGCCTACGCGAGCGGCCCGGTCAGCCAGGTGAACTCGATCATCTGGCCCAACCCGGAGTTCGACAACAACCTCACCGTCTACGGCCCCGAGGTCAAGGCGCTGGTCGAGCGCTACCTCGAGCAGATGATGGGCGAGCTGCGCGAGCTGTCGCTGCTGGACTCCATCGACCTCGTCGTCCCCCACCAGGCGAACAAGACGATGGTCACCAAGTCGGCGACCGCGTCCGGGCTCGAGTCCGACGATCTCTACTTCAATGTCGAGTCGGTCGGCAACGTCTCCGCCGCGAGCATCCCGATCGCGATCTATGACGCCGTCCGGGAGGGTGTGATCGACAAGCCGATGCGAGTGTTCACGCCGGCGTTCGGTGCGGGCGCGGTCGGCGGCTATACCTTGCTGCGCGTCGACCCCGCCATCGTGGTCGCCGAACCCAGCGAGCAGGCCGAGCTGCCGGCGGCTGTCAACGGCAATGGGGCCGGGTCGCTGGAGGACGTCGTAGCGGCGTTCGGGGGATGATCGGTATTTCCACAACGGAGAGCGGCATGGATTCGACGGAGACCAACGGCAGGACGACGACTGACATCGACAGCGAGGAGACGCGCGACTGGCTGGAGTCGCTCGACTCGGTGCTGCGCAACGACGGCGCCGACCGCGCGCGCTTCCTGCTCGAACGGCTGGTCGCGCAGGCGGGGCGCGTCGGCGCTTCGCCGCCGCTCGGGGGCACGACGCCGTACGTCAACACGATCCCGGTCGACCGGGAGCCGGAGTACCCGGGCGACGAGGCGGTCGAGCGGCGCATCCGCACGCTGATCCGCTGGAACGCGATGGCGACGGTGCTGGAGGCCAACAAGGAGTCCTCCGAGCTCGGCGGGCACATCGCGAGCTACCAGTCGGCGGCGACGCTCTACGAGGTCGGCTTCAACCACTTCTGGCACGCGCCGTCGGATGAGCACGGCGGCGACCTCGTGTTCATGCAGGGCCATTGCGCGCCCGGCTTCTACGCCCGCGCGTTCCTCGAGGGCCGCCTCAGCGAGGACCAGCTGCGCCGCTTCCGGCAGGAGATCGGCGAGAACGGCGGCTTCGACGGCGAGGGCATCTCGTCCTATCCGCACCCATGGCTGATGCCCGACTTCTGGCAGTTCCCGACCGTGTCGATGGGGCTCGGCCCGATCATGGCGATCTACCAGGCGCGCTTCATGAAGTACCTCCACGGTCGCGAGATCGCCGACACGAGCGGCCGCAGGGTCTGGGGCTTCCTCGGCGACGGCGAGACCGACGAGCCGGAGTCGCTGGGCGCGATCTCGATGGCGGGCCGCGAGAAGCTCGACAACCTGATCTTCGTCGTCAACTGCAACCTGCAGCGGCTCGACGGGCCGGTGCGCGGCAACGGCAAGATCATCCAGGAGCTCGAGACCGTGTTCCGCGGCGCGGGCTGGAACGTGATCAAGGTCGTCTGGGGCTCGCGCTGGGACGAGCTGCTCGCCCGCGACACCGAGGGCCGGCTGCTCGCGCGCATGGAGGAGGCCGTCGACGGCGAGTACCAGGCGTTCAAGGCGCGCGACGGCGCGTACGTGCGCGAGTACTTCTTCGGCAAGGACCCGAAGCTGCTCGAGATGGTCTCGGACATGTCCGACGACGAGATCTGGGCGCTCAACCGCGGCGGCCACGACCCGCGCAAGATCCACGCGGCCTACGCGGCCGCGGCGGCCCACACGGGCCAGCCGACGGTGATCCTCGCCAAGACGATCAAGGGCTACGGGATGGGCGAGGCCGGCGAGGGCCAGAACATCACCCACCAGCAGAAGAAGATGACCGAGAACGCGCTGCTGGCGTTCCGCGATCGTTTCGAGCTCGACCTCACCGACGAGCAGGTACAGAACGGCGGCTTCCACCGTCCGCCCGCCGACTCCGCGGAGATGACCTACCTGCGCGAG
The DNA here is from genome assembly GCA_039934455.1 of Solirubrobacteraceae bacterium. Taxonomy (GTDB): domain Bacteria; phylum Actinomycetota; class Thermoleophilia; order Solirubrobacterales; family Solirubrobacteraceae; genus DASQFQ01. The sequence continues at coordinate 585 of JBDTMF010000317.1, read as the reverse complement.
CGCCTCGACGCGCTCGGCGGCGGGCTGCCCGTCCGGCGCGCCAGGTCGGAGCCGCTGGCCGTTCCCGAGCTGTCGGCCTTCGGCGCGCAGCTGCAGGGGACCGGCGAGCGGGAGAACTCCACGACGATGGCGTTCGTCCGCATCCTCAACACGCTGCTGCGCGACAAGCAGATCGGCCGTCACGTCGTCCCGATCGTGCCCGACGAGTCGCGCACGTTCGGCATGGAGGGCATGTTCCGGCAGTTCGGGATCTTCAGCCAGCTGGGCCAGCTCTACCAGCCCGAGGACTCCGACCAGCTGATGTTCTACAAGGAGGACAAGCAGGGCCAGATCCTCCAGGAGGGCATCAACGAGCCGGGCGCGTTCGCCGGCTGGATCGCCGCGGCGACGTCGTACTCCAACCACGACGTCCCGATGATCCCGTTCTACATCTACTACTCGATGTTCGGGTTCCAGCGGGTCGGCGACCTCGCGTGGGCCGCGGGCGACTCGCGTGCGCGCGGGTTCCTGCTCGGCGGGACCGCGGGGCGCACCACGCTCAACGGCGAGGGGCTGCAGCACGAGGACGGCCACTCGCACGTGCTG
>JBDTMF010000316.1:0-3757 GCA_039934455.1 Solirubrobacteraceae bacterium | reverse complement strand
CAGGCGGGTGGAGCGCGTCGGGCCGGAGGGCGCGGCCTTGGGCGCGCGGCGCGGCGGCGGCGCGGCCAGCGACTCGTCGAGGCGCTCGACGAACTCGGCCGCGGACTCCCAGCGGTCGTCGGGGTCCTTGGCCATGCCGCGGTCGATCACGGCGTCGACGCGGTCGGTCAGGTCGGAGTTGAGCTCGGAGGCGCGTGGCGGGTCGTCCTCGACGTGGGCCCGCGCCTGGGCGGCGAAGTGCTCGGCGTTGAACGGCTTCTCGCCCGTGAGCAGCTCGAAGGCGACCACGGACAGCGCGTAGCGGTCCGAGGCGGCGGTGGCGGGCTCGCCCATCGCCTGCTCGGGCGCGAGGTAGGCGGCGGTGCCGAGCACCTGCCCGGTCTGGGTGACCTGCTCCTCCCAGGCGAGGCGCGCGATCCCGAAGTCGCCGATGCCGAGACGGTCGTGGTCGTTGAGCAGCAGGTTGGCGGGCTTGATGTCGCGGTGCACGACGCCAGCCTCGTGGGCGGCGTCGAGGCCGGAGGCGGCCTCGTGCAGCCAGCGCAGGGCGCGGCGGTGGCCGATCTCCTCGTCGCGCCGCAGCACGTCGGCGAGCGACCCGCCGCGCATCAGCTCCATGACCATGAAGGCGCGCCCGTCGTGCTCGCCGACGTCGTAGATCGTCACGACGTTGGGGTGGGTGGAGAGGCCGGCCGCGGCGCGCGCCTCGCGCTCGAAGCGCTTGCGGGCGCGATCGTCGTCGGAGAGGTGCTGCGCGAGCACCTTGACGGCCACGGCGCGGCCGAGCAGTTCGTCCTGGGCTTCCCAGACGCCGGCCATCCCGCCGTTCGCGATATGGCGGACGACCTTGTAGCGATCGGGCAGAGAAATCCGTGCCGGTGAGACCGGGGGCATGGTCAGAAACGGTACCCGCCCGACGGCCGCCCTATACTTCCCCGTCGCAATGGCCCGCGTATGTCACTCCTGCGGCAAGAGGCCTGCCTTCGGGCAGAGCCGCTCGCACTCCATGGTCGCCACCAAGCGGCGGTTCGACGCCAACCTTCAGAAGGTCCGCATCTCTGAGGCCGGCGCCCCGCTGCGCGTGTACGTCTGCACGCGCTGCCTCAAGGCGGGCAAAGTCACCAAGGCATAGGCGGCCCGGCTTCAGCCGTGGCCGATCCAAGCCTTCTCCGGTTCCGCACCGTCGTCGAGGGCGCCCTCGGCGAGCTCGAGGCACGCCGCCAGGAGGTCAACGACCTCAACGTCTTCCCGGTCGCCGACGGCGACACCGGCGACAACATGACGCTGACGCTGCGCGCCGTGCTGGACGAGCTCGACCGGCTCTCCGAGCACGAAGGCCCGCTCGACGAGATCGGCCGCGAGCAGATCGTCGACTCGGTCGCCCGCGCGGCGCTGCTGGGCGCGCGCGGCAATTCCGGCGTGATCCTCTCCCAGCTCATCCGCGGCGCCGCCGAGGAGCTGATCTCGCGGCCCGGCGAGCTCGTCGACCCGGTGCTGATCGGCGCGGCGATGGCGCGCGCCTCCGACCGCGCCTACGGGTCCGTGCGCGCCCCGGCCGAGGGCACCATCCTCACCGTGGTGCGGGAGATGGCGCACCGGATCGCCACCGAGCTCGCCCACATGCCGCAGACGCGGCTGACCGACGAGAGCCACGCGGACGTGCAGGACGCGCTGCTCGCGGAGCTGCTCGAGCGCGCGCTCGACGCCGGCGAGCAATCCGTCAAGCGCGGGCCCGAGCTGCTGCCGGTGCTGCGCGAGGCCGGGGTCGTCGACGCCGGCGGCTACGGGCTGACCGTGATGTTCGCCGGGGTCGTGGCGGCGCTGCGCGGCACGCCGCCGCCGCCGCTCGAGCACTACGCCCCGGCGCGCGTCACCCATCCCCAGCATCACTCCTCGAGCTACCGCTACTGCACGAACTTCGCCGTCACCGGCGACGAGCTCTCGCCGGCGCCGTGGATCCCGCAGCTCGAGGCGATCGGCGACTCCGTGCTCGTGGTCGGCGACCGCCACACGCTCAAGGTCCACGTCCACACCGACGACCCCGAGCTCGCGACCGGGCTGTTCGACGGGACCGCCGCGGTCTCGCGGCTCGACGTCGCTGACATGCGCCTGCAGATGGCGGCGCGCGCCGAGCGGCTCGGCAACGGCGACGGGGCCGCCGTTCCTGCAGCCACGTGTGCCGCGCTCGCGGTCGTGGCCGGCGACGGCATGGCGGCGCTGTTCGCCTCGCTCGGGGCCGTGCCGCTCGACGGCGGTCCCACGCTCAACCCCTCCACCTACGATTTGCTGGCCGGCATCCACGGCGTTCACGCGGAGCAGGTCGTCGTGCTCGCCAACTCGCCGAACGTGATCATGGCCGCCGAGCGCGCCGCGGAGCTGTCGGACCGGGCCGTCTGCGTCGTGCGCACGCGCTCCCAGCAGGCGGGCCTCGCGGCCGCGGTCGCGCTCGACTCGACCAACGGCGCGAAGGCGAACGCCGCCGCCATGGCCGAGGCGCTCGCCCACGCGCGCACCGGCGCCGTCACCGAGGCGGCGCGGGATGACACCTCCGAGCGCTTCCGCCGCGGCGAGGCGGTCGGCTTCGTCGAGGAGGAGCTCGTGGCCTGGGGCGAGCCCGCTGCGACGCTGGAGGCCGTCCTGGGGGCGCTCGCGCGCGACGCCGAGCTCGTGACGCTGATCGCCGGGGACGGGGTCCCGCTCGACCAGGCGGCCGTCACCGCGCTGGCGCCGGCCGAGGTCGAGGTCGAGTACTCCTACGGCGGCCAGCCCAGCTACTGGTGGCTGATCTCGGCCGAGTAGACGGTCGCTGAACCTGCGACCGGGAGCGCGCTCGCCCGCGCGATCTCGACCGCCTCGCGGGTCACAATCCACGTCGTGATCCGGACCTTCGCCAGCGCCGAGCCGCTTCCCGACGACGCGCTGCACGCGGCCGGCCCGCCGCGCTACCCGCGGCCCTCGCGGCTGGCCACGCCGCTGCCGGTCGAGCCCGCACCCGCCGCCAAAGGTGCGGAGCGGCTCGGGCTGCTGACCGTCGGCGACCTGCTCGAGCACCTGCCGCGTGACCGCCTCCAGGCGCGCACGATCGGCCAGCTCGCGATCGACGAGACCGCGACCGTGGTCACCGAGGTGCGCTCGATCACGAGCCGCTCGGTGCGGACGCGCAAGATGAAGCCGCTGGTCGAAGCGGTCGTCGCCGACGCCACGGGCGCGATGAAGGCGACGTTCTTCAACCAGCCCTGGCTCGAGCGCAAGTATCCGCGCGGCACGCGCCTGCTGCTGTCGGGCAAGTACCAGGCGGCGAACCGCTTCCGCGTGCAGTTCCACGCGCCGACCGAGGAGGGCGTGGGCGCCGACGACGGCGAGATGGCGACCTACCCGGCCACCGACGGGCTCTCGACCACGCAGATACTCGCGCTGGCGCGCCAGTGGCGCGGGGCCGCGCAGGAGACGCTCGAGGCGCTGGCCGCGCGCCTGCGCGCGCTCGAGCGCCTGCCCGACCGCGCCGCGGCGCTCGACGCCGCGCACTTCGGCGACCACGAGGGCGGCCGGCGGCGGCTCGCGTTCGAGGAGCTGATGCTGCTCCAGATCGCGCTGCTGCGCCGCCGCGCCCGTCGCCGCGAGGGCGCCCGCGCCGAGGCGCTCGCGGCACCGGGCGAGCTGACGCGGCGCTGGCTCGCCGAGGCGCTGCCGTTCACGCCGACCACCGACCAGCGCCACGCGATGGAGACCGTCGACGAGGACCTCGCCCGCGAACGCC
>JBDTMF010000315.1:0-3795 GCA_039934455.1 Solirubrobacteraceae bacterium | reverse complement strand
CCATTTGCTGCTAGGCACCGTCGGGCGCTTGCCCATCGATTCCGCGCAGTGACGACGAGAGCGCGAGCCGTCGGGCGGCCGCTAGATGTCCGTCGCCGACGAGGTTTCGTCGGGGTTGGGCTGAAGCAGGAAGAGCTCGATCTCCATAGGAAGCACAATGCTCAACGAGGAACGCAGGCCCTCGCCGAACCCACGGAGCGCGCCTGCTCGAGCCGGCTGCCCGCCTCCGACCGTCGTCGTCACGGAAGGCCACGGGACGCTGCGCGGCGAACAACCGCTCCGCAGGCAAGCTCGTGCTCGTCGACGAGGTCGGTCGGGGCGAGGATGAACACTTCGCACATGACGTCGGGATCCTGCTGGTTGCCGCTCATGAAGCCGATCACCTTGCGGCCGGTCGCATCCTCGATCACGCTCTCGAAGCGCTCACGCATCAAGTCCTGGAAGTCCATCCGCTGCTGAATGACCGAGGGGCCGCGACCGCCCGCTAGCAGCGTCTGTTCCACGCGTGAGAAGCCTCCGCGCAAGAGGCATACCACCAGGTCGTCCTCGTAGTAGGACTTCGTGCGCGTCGGTCCGCGGCCGTAGAACTCCTTCAGCAGCCCCACCATCCCATCCGAGATGGCCGTCAACACCTCCCCGTGCCTCTGGGGCGTGATCTTCTTGACGAAACGTGTGCTCATGACGGTGCCCGATCGCGGTCCCGACGGAATGGGGCGTAAGCCTAAACCAATCAGCACGCGCTGCGGCTGCAATTGTTCGGACCTCGGGGTCATAGCCCTGGCCTCGCGCACCCCTGGCAGGGCGAGGCAAGGCCGCCGCTACGCGGTCAGGAACTTGTGCTCCACCCATTAGGCGCCCGCGCGGGCGCCGCTGGCGCGTTCGCGCGTTCGCGAACGACGATTGAGGACTCGCACAGCCTGCGGGCTCACCACGTTGCGGCAACGTATTGGAGAGCACGGCGCGAACGGACAGGTATCGGTCGGCGCGAAGAGGCGGCCGGACGGCCCACGGCGAATCGGCTCGAGCCGCGGATCGGTCCGCGAGGTCGTTCAGGTCTCAGGACCGCGTGTTGCCGTGTGCTAAGTGCTCATCCCGTCTGAGCGGGGTTTCCTGCCCAGTCGTCGTCACGGAACGTTCGCTCGCGCCCTGGGGATTGATCGGGGCCTTCGGAGAGGGCGATGCGCAACATCAGGGCCTGGGCGCACTCGACAATGATGTCGCGGTCGTAGGTGACGACAAAGTCGAACGCCGAGTCCACGTCGGAGCCCGCTCGCCTGTCCTCTCGGGCGGCGAGCATCGCAGCGAAGTGGGCGCCGAGCACGACGACGTTCCAGGTGCCTTGAAACGGATCGTCCTCGCGGATGCTGACGCCTCGCAGGCCGGGCCGGAGGTTGGGCGGCGCGCCGACTGAGAGGGTCGCTACAAAGGCGAGGTTCGCAGCCAGCTCCTCATAGACGGTGTCAACATCCTCGAGCGACCCGTGGCTGCCAGGGAAGCTGCTGATCAGCAGCGACGTGCGGTGACCACGTGCCGCCTGGCGTTCCAGTTCGCGACTGATCGATGCCAGCAGCGGCATCGTCCCGCGGCGCACGGGACGGCGAGCGCTGGCTAGGTCAAACGGGGCCTGCCAGGGGTGGGGGAGCGCAGTGGTGAGCAGCGGAAGCGGGACCCCGGTGACCTTGCCGCGCCGCGGCTCCGGCTCCGGGTGGCCGAAAAGGAAGCCCTGGCCGTGTGTCGCGCCGAGCGCTCGCGCGTACTGGACCTGCTCATGCGTCTCGATGCCCTCGGCCACCACCGTCGCCCCGGTGCGCTCGGCCTGAGCGCCGACCGCCCCGGCGATCGCGGCGATCTCCGGCGTGGGCTGTTCCTGAACCAGGCGCAGGTCGAGCTTGATGACATCGGGGCGCAGGACGGGCATCAGCGCGAGCGAGCGCGTGTCCGCGCCGACATCGTCGAGCGCGATGCCCCAGCCGTCGGCGCGCGCACGCTGAACCGCGGGCAGCAGCTCCGCGAGGCGGTTGGTCAGGGTCCGCTCCGTCAGCTCGACCACGCCACGCATCCCTCGCTCAAGCTCCGGAAGAGGACCGAAGCCGGTCTCGTCAGGCTCGGCGTTGACGAACAGCGTCAGCGGCGTCCTGACGGTATGGGTCCGCGCGCCGGTGATCGCCGCACGCTGACAAGCCGCGTCCAGCTCCGCCAGGCGCCCTTCCGTCCGGGCGGCCGCGAAGAGCTGATCGGGACGTGCGAGGGTTGAGCCCTCTGGACCGCGTGCCAGTCCCTCGAACCCGAACACCGCGCCCGTCTCCAGGTCGACGATCGGCTGGTAGAACGAACGGAGTCCTCCGTTGCCGAGCAGCTCGCCCAGAGCGGTCGCCTCGGGCTCCCGCTCGCCAATCCCCGATTGGTGCACCTCGCCAGAGTAACCGCCACGTCCGCGATACGCCAGCGGCGACAGGTCGCCTTCGTGAGACGAGGCCTTGCTCCTGCAGCAGTGGCGCTGCCGCTCGCCAGGCAGTCCGGAGCCGGCCGACTAGAGTCGGGGCTGTCGCTGGGAACTCATGCCATTCCGCTTGGCGACTGCTGCACCCCGTGACGGCGCCGAGAGGAGCCAGCGATGGCTCTTAAAGGATTTCCCCGCGACCGCCCAAAGCCGGTTGGCTACGTGCCGCAGGATTCGCTCGAGCGCGTCAAGCGCCGCGTGAAGGACGTCACTCGCCGGGAAGCTGCGCTCCACCGTGCCCGGCGCGCAGCCGAGCGCTTCGAGCGGGCGGCGCCCTGGGGCGGCGGCGTTTGACGTTCTGACCCGGGTCGGCGTCCTCGCGCGTCTCGCGCGGTAGCCATTACCGCCGGGCCTGCTCGCGGTGTGGATCGGCTTATTTGAGGGCAGTAATCTTGGCTGGTGTTCTGCCGGGCACGAGGCCGCTGCTGAGGTGCCAGGGCGCGGCAACCTCCATCGATCCAGGATGGTCTAAGCGTGGTCAGTAGGGGTTGGTCGGATGCGGCTGAAGCCGGAGGGAGCGGACCGGACGCAGAAGCGCGAGACCGCACCGCGGAGCAGCGCGATCATGCTGGTGAGCAGCGAGACCACGCGGCCGAGCAGCGCGATCACTCCGGTGAGCAGCGAGACCACGTCGCCGACGAACGCGACCTGGTCGGCGACGCTCGCGACGACGCCGGCGACGCACGCGACGAAGCAGCCGACGGGCGCGACCAGGCTGCCGACGCTCGCGACGACGCCGCCGACCAGCGAGACCGAGCAGCCGACGAGCGTGACCAGGCCGGCGGGCAGCGCGACGACGCCGGCGGGGAGCGGGACGAGGCCGCCGAGCGGCGGGACGAGGCCGCCGAGCAGCGGGACCAGGCCGCCGAGGAGTCCGAGACGCGGGCAGGTGCCGGGATAGCGAACGAGGCCCTGGACCGCTCCGCGCTGGCTCGGCGAGAAGCTGCCGCCGACCGGACACGAGCCTCGCAGGATCGCCGGGAGGGGGCGGGCGAGCGCTCTCGAGCGGAACTCGATCGCGGCACGGCTTCGGAGGATCGCGGGGCAAGCGCGAGCTTGCGCGCTAAGGCCGAGCGCGATCGCGGCACGGCCGTGGCGGATCGTGGGGCAAGCGCGAACGAGCGCGCTCAGGCCGGGCGCGATCGCGACACCGCTGAGGCGGATCGTGGGGCGGGCGCGAGCGAGCGCGCTGAGGCCGAGCACGATCGTGACACCGCTGTGACCGATCGCGGGGCGTCAGCGAGGGAGCGAGCGAACTCATCCGTCGATCATCTGACCGGTGTCTATCTGCGGGG
>JBDTMF010000314.1:0-3835 GCA_039934455.1 Solirubrobacteraceae bacterium | reverse complement strand
ACCCCCGAGTCACGCGATCAGCTAGTCCTGCTGACGGTCCTCCGCGGGCTCCTCCGTGCGGTCCTCTGCACGGGAGTCGGCGCGGTTCGGCACGTGCCGCTTGACGACCTCGCACGAGCCGTTGGGCCGTGCGGTGGTCGCGTCCTCGATCTTGTCCTTGAAGTCGAGGAAGGCGACGTCGTGGCCCGGCCCGCAGTTGACGGTGTCCTGCTCGCCGTCGCGGACGCGGATGCGGTCGTCGCCCCCGTCGCCGCGCACGGTGTCGCCGTTGACGTCGCCGGCGCCATGGACATCACGCCGCGCGAGCGCGAACAGGATGTCGTTGCCGGGTCCGCCGCTCGTCGTGTCGTTGCCGCGGTTGGCGAAGATCCGGTCGTTCCCGGGGCCGCCGTACTGCACGTCGTCACCGGTGCCGCCGGACATCAGGTCGTTCCCGGCGTTGCCGTTGGCGGTGTCGTTGCCCGGGCCGCCGTGCAGGCGGTCGAACCCGTCGCCGCCCTTGAGCGTGTCGTTGCCCCGGCCGCCGAACAGGCGGTCGCGGCTGACGAGGTCGCCGACCAGCGGCACGTCACCGATGAGCGTGTCGTCGCCCTGGTTGCCGTGCAGACGGTCCGGCCCCGCCTTGCCCTCGAGCGTGTCGTTGCCGCGGTTGCCGAAGACGCGGTCCGCGCCCGGGCCCGCATCGACGCTGTCGTTGCCCGCGCGACCGACCACGCGATCGTCGCCCGCGAGGGCGGTGATCTGATCCGCGTCCTTGGACCCGCGGATGCGGTCGTTCCCGGGGGTCCCGGTGATGGTGAGCGCGAACGCGGTCGCGGTCACGACGGACAGGCCCAGCAATGCACTCGCGAGGACCGCCGCGAGCGACTTGGCAGAATGGGGCATGGCCCCACCTCCTGACTGATTGGTTGACGCCACCGGAAACACCGCTTCGACGGCGCAGTTGCGCCGTTGAGGGGCCTTCGGTTCGGTCGGGCGGTGGGGCTGTCCTCTGCTTTACTACGCGTGCTCCGAGGGGGCGTAGCTCAGTTGGTTAGAGCGCCGGCCTGTCACGCCGGAGGTCGCGGGTTCGAGTCCCGTCGCTCCCGCTCCGCTCGAGACCGCAGCACGCAGCAATTGCAGGACATTCGCGGCGTCCCGGCCTAGCGGCGCTCCGCACGGCTCAGCAGCGATTCGCAGCGCTCGCGCGTAAAAAGGTGACGAAAAGGTGACGGCCGGGCGCTCTGCGCGGCGGCGGTCTTGGCCAGCTTCGGCGGGGCTCCGGTCGAGCGAGGGCGAGCTGCGCCGCGGTCACGCACGGCGGTATTTCCTGCCCGTCGCGAGACCCGCCGCGGCCTTGTGCTTAGCCCGCGCTCGGTGCGCGATACGCGGGCCTCAATCCGTCGACGGCGCGAAGACCGCACTCGAGAGCGGCTCCACCGAACCCCGCTCATCGGCACTGACGGCACGAGGGCCAACACGCAACCGCGGCCACCGTTGCGTCTGGTCCGCACCACGAGAAAGACCGGGTAGCAGCCCGGTCTTTCGTGTGGTCTTCCGACCATCCGGTGCTCCGCGAGGAGCACCTGCATATGCCTTGTTCGCCAACTGTAGCCGAGCATCGGACGGATCGCCAACCCCTTTTCCTGGGGTCGGGTCGTCGTGCGCTGGTTGAGCCGTGCTTGCGGCTGCGGGTGGCTTCTCCAGCTGCTCCGCGAGCGTCCGCTCGTGAGCGCTGTGTTCTCCCCGCGCCTGGGTGTTTCGGCCGTTGGCGGTGCCGCTGGAATGCGCATCGCTTCATCGCCGCAGGGCGTCGGGTCGGGGTTGGTATCGGCCGGCGCGCGCGCCGTTGCCTCCGGAGCCCGGGCGCTTGGTGGTGTGCGCGTTGCTGGGTCGTGCTCGTCGCGCTCGGGGGTGCGCGACGCCGGGGGATGATCGGATCGAGACGCGGGTGTACGCGGTGAAGCGTTACCTGTTTCGGCTCGGTCACGCGGCGCGGTCAGCGCGCTTCGCGACGTCGGTGGAGCAGCTGGTGGTGGGGTTGGCGCCGGTGATGGGCTGGGGCCGCGTCCCGCGCGAGCGTGCGGAGCGGGCGCGGTTTGTGCGTGCGCATCGCAAGAGCGTGCAGCGTTGGCTGGATGACCTGCAGGCTGCCGGGCTGGTCGCGCATGTGCCCGAACGTGACGTCCGCGGGCAGTGGTGGCGCACCCAGATCGTGCTGCTCGCCGCGGGCGAGCCGGCGGCGCAGGAGCTGCGTGTCGCAGGTGTCCGTGCGCGCGGCTGGCGGCGTCGCGAGCGCGCCCGTCGGCGCGTTTGGCGTGTCGCGCCGAGCCTGGCGGCGATTCGTGGCCGCAGCGGCGTACCGGGCCGCGCGTCGCGTGCCCGAATCGCGCGCGCTCGGACTCGCGTTGCCCATGAGGTGCGCCGTCGGGCGGCCGTCGACGCGCAGATCGCGCGCGCAGGCAAGCTCCGCGAGGACTGTGGACTTCTGACGCATCCCTTCGGAGCGCCTCCTGCGTCGGCGGAGACGTCTGGGTCCCCGAGGCGTTCGCGGAGATCAGTAACGCCGGGTAGCGCAGCGCCGCTCGCCGGGAGCTCAGTGCAAGCGTCGATGGAGAACGGAGCGTTGGTCGAAGGGACGGGCGCGCGCGCGGACGGGGTGAGCGGTCGAGCGGCGGCTGTGGCGCGGCCAGTCATCAAAAGCGTGCAGTGAGGAGATCGGGCGCCTTTCGAGGGGCGACTTCGACGCCTTGGTGCTCGCGCGAGTCGCCGTGCGTGAGCGAGAGGCGGCGTGGCGGAGGTCCATGATCCGTTCCCAGGCCGCACGGCGCGCGTCTGAGGTCAGGGCGTGGCCGGCGGGTCGCGTGTGTCCGCTCGGCCGGTTGCGTGAGGCGTGGGTTGTGCACCGCTACGGGCTGGCCACGGTCGGGGAGTCCGGTAGCGCGACGGCCGGGCCGAAGCGCCCGAGCGTTGGGCCGCTGGTTCGCCGCGCGATCGCGCTCTATGAGGCGCACGCCGAGCACCGCCCCCCTGGCTGGCCGAGCAACGGTGCGGCCGCACTGTGCGCGCTCGCCGCCCAAGGCTGCGCTGATCGGTTCGCCGGCGACGTCGCCCGGCTGCTGGGCCTATCCCGTGAGATGCAGGCAAGCGCGCTCGAGCACGACCCTGAACGGCTCGCCCGGGCGCGCTTGCGCGCCGCGCGACGTCTGACCCCGCCGGCTGGGCCGATCGCGTTCCGGAACGCGCGGCCGCGGTGGGAGACGGCCGAGCAACGCCGCTGTCGTGTGCGCGACGCGGTCCTGCTCGCCGGCGCGGATCCGGCCGCTTGGCCGAACGCCGAGCTCGCGCTGCGCCACGTCCCGGAGCTGCGCGTGGCCCGCGGTAGCGACCCGCAGCTCGTTGATCTCGACGGTTGCGCGGAGCTCGACGGCGTCGGCGCCCGTGCGGCGCGCTACCGCGCCGAGCTCGATCACGGTCACTGGCAGCTCCCGCTCAGCTGGACCTCGACCCCCCGAACGACCCCCCCGGCCCAAGGAGGCCTAACCACATGACCCACCGCACGACCACCCTTCTGTTCCCCGGCTGGCTCCCGAGTCGGCCCACCGCAGGCGCGCGCATCGCCGCGCGATGTCGCGCGATCGCGTTCGCGCAGTCGCGCCGTCATGCGGCCGGTGCATGGCTCGCCGCGTGCCTGGCCACCGGTGCGCGCCGTAGCGTCCGCGCAGTTGCGCACGTCAGCGGCCGCGCGACTGCGCGCTTGGTCACCTGTGCACGCTCCCAGCTGGTCCCCTGCGCGTCGGCGCACCCGCGCAACTCGCCATCTGCGTGTCTGCGCAGTTGCTCAGATGCGCATCTC
>JBDTMF010000313.1:0-3872 GCA_039934455.1 Solirubrobacteraceae bacterium | reverse complement strand
CCCAGACCTCGATCCTGCTCGGCTACGAGGGCGGCGCGCACGCGGTGCTGACCTGCACGCTGCGGGCGAAGAGCCCGACGCGCGCTGCGATCGTCGGCACCGACGCGCGGATCGAGATCGAGGGCGACTTCTACGCGCCGGTGGCGTACACGCTCATCCCCCGCGACGGGGAGCCACGTCGCTTCGAGCCGCAGCCCGGCGAGCGCAAAGGGCTGCGCCACGAGGCCGACGAGGTCGCGCGCTGCCTGGCCGACGGACTGCTCGAGAGCCCGGGCATGCCGCTCGACGAGACCCTCGCGATCATGCGGACGATGGACGCGGTCAGTCGTTCAGCCGCTGCTTGACGACCTTGCCCATCGCGTTTCTGGGCAGCTCGTCGAGGAAGCGGATCTCGCGCGGGCGCTTGTGCGGTGCGAGCTCGCCGGCGACGCGGTCGATCAGGTCCTTCTCGGGCGGCCGCTCGTCGTCGGCGACCACCCAGGCGATGATCTTCTCGCCGAGGTCAGGGTCCTCCTCGCCGGTGACCGCGACCTCGAGCACGCCGGGATGCTCGAGCAGCGCCACCTCGATCTCGCCCGCGCCGACCTTGTAGCCCCCGGTCTTGATCAGGTCGGTGGAGCGGCGGCCGACGATGCGCCAGTAGCCGTCCTCGCCGACGGTGGCGAGGTCGCCGGTGAAGAACCAGCCGTCGCGCATGGACTCGTCGGTCGCGTCGGGCCGGTTGAGGTAGCCGGCGAACAGGTTGGGCCCGCGCACCGCGACCTCGCCGATCGTCTCGTCGTCGTGGGCCTCGATGTCCTCGCCGTCGTCGCCCACCAGGCGTAGCTCGACCCCTGGGACGGGCACGCCGACGTAGCCCGGCCGGCGCGGCGAGTCCGCGCGCACGGCGGTGTTCATCAGCGTCTCGGTGAGCCCGTAGCGCTCGACGATCTGCAGCCCGGTGAGCTGCTCGATGCGGTTGAACTCGGGGGCGGGGAGGGGGGCGGAGCCGGACACGAGCAGGCGCGCGCGCTTCAGCCCGTCCACGATCCCGCTGTCGCTCTCGGCCTCGCGGCCGAGCCGGTGATACATGGTGGGGACGCCGAACAGCATCGTCGCGCCGCCGGCCAGCGCCGCCGCGGCGGCGGACGGGTCGAAGCGGCCGAGATGGCGCAGCTCGCCCCCGCGGCGCAGCGCGCCGAGCAGGCCGAGCACGAGGCCGTGGACGTGGAAGAGCGGCAGGCCGTGGGCGAGGACGTCCTCGCCGGTCCACTCCCACGCGTCGGCGAGGGCGTCGAGGTTGGAGGCGACGGCGCGCCGCGGCAGGATCGCGCCCTTCGGCTTGCCGGTGGTGCCGCTCGTGTAGATGAGCAGCGCCGGGTCCTCGTCGCCGGCGTCGGTGCCCGGCAGCTCGGCACCGCGGGCGTCGACGTCGACGCTGAGCGCGCGGGGCGCGTGGGGGAGGTCGTCGGGCGCGCCGACGATCACGTCGGGCGAGGAGTCGGTGAGGACGTGCTCGAGCTCGCCGCGGCCGAGCTTCGGGTTGATGGGCACGAGCGCGGCGCCGGTGGCGATCGCCGCCACCGCAGCGACACAGGTCTCGAGCGTCGGCTCGGCCCACACCGCGACCCGCCGGGCGCCGTCGAACTGCTCGGCCAGCGCGGCGGCCGACTCGCGCAGCTCGCCGTAGGAGAGACCCCGGTCGCCGACCGAGACGGCCGGCTTCCCCTCGAGCTCGTGCACCCCTGTCAGCAGCGGGCTGCCCACGAGCCGGGAGGCTAGCCCACGGAGGTCGTAGGCTGTCGCGCCTCATGAGCACCGAGCCGAGAGAGCCCATCCGCACCGAGGTCCACCGCGTCGCCGACCCGGAGGCGACCCGCGTCGCCTCCTATCTGGCCCAGCCCGGCGAGGTCGGGCGCGTGCTGCTGCTCTACTCCGGCGGCCTCGACACGAGCGTGATGCTCAAGTGGATCCAGGACGAGTACGAGGCCGAGGTCGTTGCGCTCACGGTCAACCTCGGGCAGCCCGGCGAGGACTACGACGTCGTCAAGGGTAAGGCGCTCAACCTCGGGGCGATCGAGGCGCACGTCGTCGACGCCCGCGAGGAGTTCGCCCAGGAGTACGTCGCACCGGCGATCCGCGCGAACGCCAACTACGGCGACGGCTACCCGCTGTTCACCGCGCTCGGCCGTCCGCTGATCGCCAAGCTCGCCGTCGAGTACGCGCGCACGACCGGCTGCGACACGATCGCCCACGGCTGCACGGGCAAGGGCAACGACCAGGTGCGGATCGAGGGCACGGTCGCGACGCTCGCGCCCGAGCTCAAGGTGATCGCGCCGGTGCGCTCGTGGCAGATGGGCCGCGACGAGGAGATCGCCTACGCGCGCAAGCACGGGATCCCGGTCAAGGGAGGGACGGAGTCCGCGCCCTACTCGATCGACGACAACCTCTGGGGGCGCTCCTCCGAGGGCAAGTGGATCGAGGACCTCTCCCACGCGCCCGACGACGACGTCTTCCAGCTCGTCACGCGCCCCGAGCTCGCCCCGGACGAGCCGCAGGTGGTCGAGGTCTCCTTCGAGCACGGCGTGCCGGTGGCGCTGGACGGCGAGCGGATGGCGCTTGCGGACCTGATCGACCGCGCGGCGGAGCTCGGCTGCCGTCACGGGATCGGCATCGTCGACCACATCGAGGACCGGATCGTCGGCCTCAAGGTGCGCGACATCTACGAGGTGCCGGCCGCGGCGATCCTGCTGCCCGCCCACCGCGAGCTCGAGCGCCTCGTCGGCACGATCCACCAGAACCAGTTCAAGCCGCGGCTCGACCAGCAGTGGGCGTATCTGGTGTATGCGGGACTGTGGTGGGAGCCGCTGCGCACCGACATCGAGGCCTACATCGAGCACGTCAACCAGCGCGTGACCGGCACGATCGGGCTGAAGCTGTTCAAGGGCGTGGCGCGCGTGGTGACGCGCGAGAGCCCGCACGCGGTCTACGACGCGCAGCTGGCGACGTTCGCCGAGTCCGGCGGATTGTTCTCCCAGCAGGCCTCGCCCGGCTTCATCGAGATCTGGACGCTGCAGTCGCGCATGGCGCAGCGTGTTCGCGAGCAAGAGGAAGGGTAGGGTCCGAGCATGTTCTACAAGCTTCTCGGCATGCTGGTGTGGAAGGGCGGCAAGGCCTTCCTGCGCCGCAAGAACGGGCCGACCTACGTGCCCGCCCCGGTGATCGCCGGCGCGGTCGTGCTGGTCGGGCTCGTCGTCGGTCTCGCGCTCGCCAAGCGCGACGCGGACTAGCGCCTCAACTTCAACGGCACCGTCCTGCCCGGACATCGCAGAGCGATGCCAGGGCGGGATCGTGGCCGGTTTCCAGCCGTTTCCGGGACCGCCGATGCGTCTGAGACCATCGGCCGCGGTGACGGAATCGATCCCTGCCTCGATTCTCGACGGCCTCACACTCGAGGCGGTCGAGTGGCTGCCCTCGGGCGCCGACACGGGCCTCCTGCGCGTGCGCGGGCGGTGGTCCGCCGGCGTGGGGCACCCGCTCGGGCTGCCTGCGCTCTGCGCCCAGGGTGGCGGCGCGGTCTCGCGGGTGGACTCGCTGCCGGACGCGCCGAGCGCGCGCACCAACGGCTCGGTCTGGCGCGGCGCGTACCTCGTCCCTGAGGCGGTCGCGCGCGCCGGGCTGTGGCTCGAGTGGGCGAGCGGCGAGCGCTCGGCCCTGCCGACACCGGCGGGGCTCGACGAGCGCGCGGCGCGGCTGAGCGTGCCGGATCCCGTCGCCGAGCCGGAGCCGGGCGGCGAGGTGATCGACCGCGCGGCGCTGGCCGAGCGCCGCGCCCGGCGGGCCGAGGCGGCCGAGCAGGCGCTGGCGCGGGTCGCCGCGGAGGCGCTGCGGGC
>JBDTMF010000312.1:0-3899 GCA_039934455.1 Solirubrobacteraceae bacterium | reverse complement strand
CTTCCAGCTGCTCAACGCGGTGATCGAGGTCAATGAGCTGCAGAAGCGGCGCGTGATGTCGAAGCTCGAGAAGCACCTCGGGACGCTGGTGGGCAAGGAGATCGGGCTGCTCGGGCTGGCGTTCAAGCCGAACACCGACGACATGCGCGAAGCCTCCTCGCTCGTGCTCTCCGCGCGGCTGCAGGCGGCGGGCGGGAGGGTGCGCGCCTACGACCCCGTGGCCGGGGAGGAGGCGCGCAAGCTGCTCTCGGGCGTCGAGCTGGTCGAGGCGGCCGAGGCGGCCGTCGAGGGCGCCGACGCCGTCGTGCTCGTGACCGAGTGGCCCGAGTTCCGGGACCTCGACCTCGCGGCGGTGGCCGAGAGCATGCGCGGCTCGCTGGTGGTCGACGGGCGCAACTTCCTCGACCCGGATGCCGTGACGAGCGCCGGCCTGTCCTACGAGGGTGTCGGGCGCCCGAGCATCGGCGAGCGCCGCCGGGCGGCCGAGCCGGCCGTCTGATGCAGGCGCTGATCCTCGCGGGCGGGGAGGGCACGCGGCTGCGGCCGCTGACCTCGACGGTGCCCAAGCCGGTCGTCCCGCTGGTCGACCGCCCCTTCATCGCCTTCATGCTCGACTGGCTGCGCGGCCACGGCATCGAGGACATCGTCATCTCCTGCGGGCACATGGCCGCGGGCGTGCGCAACGTCCTCGGCGACGGCTCGGCCTTCGGCGTGAAGCTGCGCTACGTGGAAGAGCCCCAGCCGCTGGGGACGGGCGGCGCGCTCAAGTACGCCGAATCGCTGCTCGACGAGCGCTTCTTCATGCTCAACGGCGACGTCCTCACCGACATCGACCTCACGGTCCAGCTCGCCCAGCACGACTCCACCGGCGCGCGCGTGACGCTCGCGCTGACGCCGGTCGAGGACCCCTCCAACTACGGGCTCGTGCGCACGGCCGAGGACGGCCGCGTCACCGAGTTCGTCGAGAAGCCCGCGGTCGATCAGATCGACACGCGCAACATCTCGGCCGGCGCCTACATCGTCGAGCGCTCGGTCCTCGACCTGCTCGAGGCCGAGCAGCCCGCCTCGATCGAGCGCGACGTCTTCCCGCAGCTCGTCGGCAACGGCCTCTACGGCTGCGTGTCGGAGAACTACTGGCTCGACATCGGGACGCCCGAGCGCTACCTCCAGGCGACGTGGGACATCCTCGAGGGCGCGGTTGGCACCGCGTTCGGCGAGCGCGCCGGCGACGGCTACCTCGTCGTGGAGCAGAGCGTCGACAACCGCGGCCGCATCATCCCCTCGGCGCTCGTCGAGAGCGGCTGCGTGCTCGGTGAGGGCGCGCGCGTCGGCGGCCGCGTCGTGCTCGAGGCCGGCGTGATGGTGGGCGCGAACACGAGCATCGAGCGCGCCGTCGTGCTGCGCGGGGCCGAGATCGGCGAGAACTGCACGCTGCGCGGCTGCATCGTCGGCGGCGGGGTGCGGATCGGCGACAACACGCACGTCGAGGGCATGTCCGTGCTCGGCGAGGGCGTCACCATCGGCGCCGACAACGTGGTCACCAACGGCGCCCGCATCTCGCCCGGCGTCGAGCTGCCGGACGGCGCGATCCTCTTCTAGTGCCCGCGGCGCTCGACAGCGCCGCGGTGGCCGCGGTCGATTCCTCGGCCCAGGTCGCCGACATCCTCGGCCTGCCCGACCATCTGCTCGACGCGCTGTGGCGCGTGGAGGCGGCGAACCTGCAGCCCGTCAACACGCCCGGCGGGCTCGTGGTCGTCGGGATGGGCGGCTCGGGCGTCGGCGGGGCGCTCGCCCGCGCGGCGCTGCAGCCGCAGCTCGCGCGCCCGCTCGAGCTCGCCCGCGGTGAGACGCTGCCGGCCTGGACCGGTCCCGAGACGCTCGTGCTGTGCTCGAGCTACTCCGGCGACACGGAGGAGACACTCGCCGCCTACGAGGCGGCCGGCGAGACCGGCGCGCCGCGGGTGGTCAGCGCCAGCGCCGGTGAGCTCGCCGCCCGCGCCCGCCGCGACGGCGTGCCCGTCGTCCCGTTGCCGGGCGGGTTCCAGCCGCGCGCGGCGGTGGGCTACTCCTTCGTGGTGGCGCTCGAGCTGGCCGCGCTCGCCGGCGCGGCGCCCTCGGCGCGCGCCGAGGTCGAGCGCGCGGCGGAGCTCGCCCGGGAGCTCGCCGCCGAGTGGGGCCCGGACGGCGACGAGGACGGCGAGGCGAAGGCGCTGGCGGGGCGCCTGCACGAGACGGTGCCCGTGATCGCGGGCGCCGGGCTCGCGGCGGCGGCGGCGTATCGCTGGAAGTGCCAGTTCAACGAGAACGCGAAGATGCCCGCGTTCGCGGCCGAGCTGCCCGAGGCGGGCCACAACGAGATCGTCGGCTGGGCCGACGCGTCGTCGTTCGCGCCGTTCGCGGCAATCTTCCTCGAGGACCCCGAGGCGGGCGAGCGCGCGGCGCTCCGTGTCGCGCTGATCGCGGAGATCGTGGCGACGCAGGCGAGCACGGTCGAGCGCGTCGTCCCGCGCGGCGACACACGCATCCAGCGGCTCGTCTCGCACGTCCTGCTCGGCGACCTCGTGTCGCTCTACGCCGCCGTGCTGCGGGGTGCCGACCCGCTCTCGATCGACCCGATCGACCGCCTCAAGGCGGGCCTCGCAGCGCGCTGAGCGTCAGGCCGCGGCGGGCGCGGCCGCCAGCGTCTGCGCCCGCACCGTCGCCACCAACCACGCCGCGGCGCCGGCCGCGCAGGCGGCGGCTATCGCCACGCGGCCATGAACGCGAGCGCGATCATCACCTCGAGGCCGGGCGCGGCGGCGAGCGGCGCGAGGCCGGCGGCCGCGAGCAGTTCGGGGTGCGCAGCAGCTGCGCGTACGCCCGGCGCTTCAGCGCCCGGCCCATTCCTCGCGCAGCACGCCGAACCAGACCACGTCGACACGCTGGCCGCGCTCGACGTTGCGCTTGCGCAGCACGCCCTCGTGCGCGAAGCCCAGCCGCTGGGCGAGCGCGAGCACCGCCTCGTTGTCCGGCGTCGTGGTCATCTCCACGCGCAGCAGGTCGAGCGCGTCGAACGCCCATGCGACGGCGAGCGAGACGGCGCGGCTCCCGAGCCCGTGGCCACGGGCGGCCGGGACGAGCCAGTAGCCGACCTCGCAGCGCCGGTGCTTGGCGTCGAAGGAGTGCAGCATCATCGATCCGAGGAACGCGTCGCCGCCCTCCTCCGAGACCGCGAGCTCGACCAGCTTGCCGTCGCTCGCCAGAGCGGGCAGGCGCTCGGCCCGCTCGCGGATACCCGCCGCGTCCGGGTCCGCCTCCATCCCGAGCAGGCGCCCGAGCTCCGGATCGTCGCTGAACGCGGCGACGTAGGCCTCGGCGTCGTCGGCGCGCAGCCGGCGCAGCACGACGGCGCCCTCGGTGAGCGTCTGGGGCAGCGAGATCTCCATCCCGCCATCGTGCCGTACGCGGCCACCTCGAAGCGGGCGACGGCCGGCCGCCCGCTAAGTTGCTCGCCCATGTCCCGCACCATCGCCTCCATCGTCGACGGCACGCAGCGCGAAGACGCGCCCGGCGGCCGCCTGACCTCCACGAACCCCGCCCGCACCGACGAGGTGGTCGCCGAGGTCCTGCTCGGCGACGCCCAGACCTTCGAGGACGCCTGCCGCGCCGCGCGCGCGGCGCAGCCGGGGTGGGCCGCGGTGCCGGCGCCGGCCCGCGGCCGCGTGATCGCCCAGGTCGGCCGGCTGGTCGAGGAGAACAAGGAGGCGCTGTCGCGGCTCGTCACGCGCGAGGTCGGCAAGCCCTACGCCGAGTCGCTCGGCGAGGTGCAGGAGATCATCGACACCTGTGACTTCTTCATCGGCGAGGGCCGGCGGCTGTTCGGCTACGTTGACCGGCAACCGGTACACCGTGTAGCCGTG
>JBDTMF010000311.1:0-3914 GCA_039934455.1 Solirubrobacteraceae bacterium | reverse complement strand
CGTCCGCGCCGGCCTCGTCCAGCCGCAGCGCCATCTCCCCGGTCGAGCTGAAGTAGGGGGCCAGCTTGACCGCCACGGGCACGGTCACCGCGTCCTTGACCCGCGCCAGGACGTCGAGGTGTCGCTGCTCGACATCGCGGCCGGAGGTATGCGTGTCGCCCGGGAGGTAATAGATGTTCAGCTCGATCGCGGCGGCGCCCGCGTCCTGCATCGCCCGGGCGTAGTCGGCCCACCCGCCGGGCGTGACGCCGTTGAGGCTGCCGATCACCGGGACGTCGACGGCGGCCACGGCGCGCTCGAGCAGGCTCACGTAGGCGCGCGGGCCGGGCTCCTCCTGGGCCGCGTCCGGGAAGTACGACAGCGCCTCGGCGAACGCTTCGGAGCCGGCCTCGGCCATCTCCGCATCCAGCGCGGCCTGCTGGCGCAATTGCTCCTCGAACAGCGAGTAGAGCACGACCGCGCCGACGCCGGCGTCGGCCAGTCGGCGGACGCCGTCGACGGTCTGGGACAGCGGCGACGCCGACGCGACGAGCGGGTTGCGCAGCGGAAGGCCCAGGTACTCGGTGGACAGATCCATCAGGAGTCCTTTCGGCCGTCGGCAGCGAACCCGTGCGCGCCCCGGGTCGCCATCTCCTCGTAGACCTCCCAGCGCTGAGCGACGGACTGCTCGGCCAGGCTGTGCAGCCGTTCGGCCTCGGCGGGGTCCGTCTTCCCGAGCGAGCGGTAGCGCAGCTCGCGGCTGGTGTAGTCGGCCAGCGGGATGCGCGGCCGCAGCGAGTCCAGCAGGAAGGGGTTGCCGCCGGCCTCGCGCGCCATCGGGTCGTAGCGGATCAGCGGCCAGTACCCGCTGGCCACGGCACGATTCTGCTGGTCGAGCCCCTTGCTCATGTCGATGCCGTGCGCGATGCAGTGGCTGTAGGCGATGATCAGCGAAGGTCCGTCGTAGGCCTCCGCCTCGCGGAAGGCCGACAGCGTCTGCTGCGGGTCGGCGCCCATGGCGACCCGGGCGACGTACACGCTGCCGTACGCGATCGCCTGCAGGGCGATGTCCTTCTTCTGGACGGTCTTGCCGGCGGTCGCGAACTTCGCCACGGCGCCGAGCGGCGTGGCCTTGGACATCTGCCCGCCGGTGTTGGAGTAGACCTCGGTGTCGAGCACCAGCACGTTCACGTTGCGGCCGCTGGCCAGCACGTGATCGAGCCCGCCGGACCCGATGTCGTACGCCCAGCCGTCGCCGCCGACGATCCACACGCTGCGCCGGACCAGGTGCTCGACGACGCTGAGCAGGTCGGTGACGACCGGGCCGTCCAGCCCGTCGAGGCGCCGCAGCAGCTCCGCCACCCGTTCGCGCTGGTCGCTCAGCTCCGACTCCCGCAGCTGCGGTCCCTCGAGGATGCCGTCCACCAGCTCGGCGCCGACCGCGTCGCGCAGCTCGCTCAGCCGCCGGTGCGCGAGCTGGGTGTGTGCGTCGGCGGCGAGCCGGAAGCCGAGGCCGAACTCGGCGGCGTCCTCGAAGAGGGAGTTCGACCACGCCGGCCCCCGGCCGTTGGCGTCGGTCGTCCACGGCGTCGTCGGCAGGTTCCCGCCGTAGATCGAGGAGCACCCGGTCGCGTTGGCCACCGTCAGCCGGTCGCCGAACAGCTGCGAGAGCAGCTTGATGTAGGGCGTCTCGCCGCAGCCCGCGCACGCGGAGGGGAACTCGAACAGGGGCTCCAGGAACTGGGTTCCGCGCACCGTGCCGAAGTCCACCCGGGACCGGTTGTTCATCGGCAGCGTCTCGAAGAACGCGACGCTCTCGCGCGCGGCGGCGACCAGGGGCTCGCGCTCGCCGAGATTGATCGCCTTGGTCACCGGGTCGCCGGGCACCGTGACGGGGCAGGCCTCGACGCACAACCCGCATCCGGTGCAGTCCTCGGCATAGACCTGCAGGCTGAAGCGGCTGTCGGGGAGGCCGGGGGCCACCAACGCGGCCGACAGGAACCCGTCGGGGGCGCCGTCCAGGCTCGCAGGGTCGTAGTACTTGGAACGGATCACGGTGTGCGGGCAGACGAAGCTGCAGTTGCCGCACTGGATGCAGGTGTCGTCGTCCCACACCGCGACCAGCTCGGAGACGTTGCGCTTCTCGTACGCCGTCGTGCCGCTCGGGTAGGTGCCGTCCACCGGCAGGGCGCTGACCGGCAGCTCGTCGCCGCGGCCGGCCATCATCTCCGCGGTGACGGAGCGGACGAACTCCGAGGCTTCCGCGGGCACCGGCGGCGGCAGCTCGCGCGTGGCCGTGACCGCGTCGGGCACCTCGATCTGGTGGAGGCCCTCCAGGGCCCGGTCGACCGCGGCCCAGTTCCTCTCGACCACCTCGGGCCCGCGCCGCCCGTACGTCTTCTCGATCGCCTCCTTGATCTTGGCGATCGACTCGTCGCGCGGCAGCACGCCGGAGATCGCGAAGAAGCAGGTCTGGAGCACGATGTTGATGCGACCGGCCAGGCCCACCTCGCGAGCGATCCGCGCCGCGTCGATCGCGTAGACCTTGATGGCCTTGGCGAGGATCTGCTCCTGGACGGGCCGCGACAGCGCATCCCAGACCTCGTCCGGCGGGTGCCGGCAGTTGAGCAGCAGCGTCGCGCCGGGCGCCGCCCGGCCGAGCACGTCGACCTGATCGAGAAGCCCGAACTGGTGGCAGCCGACGAAGCTCGCGCGGTGCACGAGGTACGCCGCCCGGATCGGCTGCGGGCCGAAGCGCAGGTGCGACACGGTCTGCGAGCCGGACTTCTTCGAGTCGTACACGAAGTACGCCTGGGCGTTCAGGCTCTCCTCCGCGCCCAGGATCTTGATCGTGTTCTTGTTCGCGCCGACCGTTCCGTCCGACCCGAGCCCGAAGAAGACCGCGCGCACCGTGTCCGCCGGCTCGATGTCCAGCGACGCGTCGTAGTCGATGCTCGTCTTGGAGACGTCGTCGATGATGCCGACGGTGAAGCGGCGTCGCGGCTTCTCGCGTGCGAGCTCCGCGAACACCCCGGCGACCATCCCGGGGGTGAACTCCTTCGACGACAGCCCGTAGCGGCCGCCGGAGATCCTCGGCATGACCTCACGCTCGCCGTCGGCGTGCGCCTCGCTGAGGGCGGCGACGACGTCGAGGTAGAGCGGCTCGCCCATCGAGCCGGGCTCCTTGGTGCGGTCGAGCACGCCGATCTGCCGAACCGTTTGCGGCAGTGCCGCGACCAGCGCCTGCGCCGGGAACGGCCGGTACAGCCGCACGTGGACAACGCCGACCTTCTCGCCCTGCGCGGTGAGCGCGGCGACCGTCTCCGCGACGGTCTCCGCACCCGAGCCCATGACGACCAGCACGCGCTCGGCCTCCGGGTCGCCGGTGTACTCGACGATGTGGAGCGGGCGGCCGGTGCGCTCGCCGAGGCGCGCCATCAGGTCCTCGACCACGTCGGGGATGCGCGCGTAGAACGGGTTCACCGTCTCGCGTGCCTGGAAGTAGACGTCCGGGTTCTGCGCGGTGCCGCGGATGAACGGCCGCTCCGGGGACAGCGCGCGATCGCGATGCGCGCGGACGAGCTCCTCGGGCACGAGCGCCCGCAGGTCGTCATCGGAGAGCGTCTCGATCGTGTTCAGCTCGTGCGAGGTGCGGAAGCCGTCGAAGAAGTGCAGGAACGGCACCCGCGTCTCGAGCGTCGCGGCCTGCGCGATCAGCGCCAGGTCGTGCGCCTCCTGGACCGACGCCGAGCCGAGCAGGGCGAAGCCCGTCTGCCGCACGCCCATCACGTCGGAGTGGTCGCCGAAGATCGACAGTCCCTGCGTCGCCAGCGACCGCGCCGCCACGTGCATGACCGCCGCGGTGAGCTCGCCGGCGATCTTGTACATGTTCGGGATCATCAGCAGCAGGCCCTGCGAGGCGGTGAACGTCGTCG
>JBDTMF010000310.1:0-3979 GCA_039934455.1 Solirubrobacteraceae bacterium | reverse complement strand
GCCGTGAGCGCGAGGTCGTCGTGGTCGACGTCGAGGACCGCCCCGGCGTGCTGGCGGACCTGACGCGCAGGATCGCCAGGGCCGGGGTCGACCTCGATCTCGTCTATGTCGCCACGCGCAACCGCGTGGTCTTCGGGGCGCCCGACCTGCCCGCGCTGCGCGCGGCGCTCGCCTGACTACGCCCCCGAGCGCAGGTCCGCGACGCCGCTCGCGACGAACCCGATCGCGTCGAAGTGCGCCGTGGCGCCCTCGCCCGTCGGCGATTGCGCGAGGAACCCCGCGCGCATCTCCCCCGGCGCGGAAAGCGCGAAGTGGCGCACGAAGCGCCAGCCGTCGTCCCCCTCGAGGCGGGCATGCAGGGCGCACGCCGGCCCGCGGCGCGAGACGCGCAGCCACACGGCCTCGTCCTCGACCACGAACGCGTTGGCGTCGTCGGAGGCGCGGCCGTCCGTGATGACCGAGACGACCATCGCCTCGCCCTGGGGCGACACCTCGAAGGCCAGCTTCGCCCAGCTGCGCTCGCCCGCCCACAGCAGCAGCGCGCCCGCGTCGAAGGCGCCCGCGAACGTCGAGCGCACGCGCGCGGAGAGCTGGAAGTCGCCCTCGACCGGGCCGAGGAGCCGCGGTGCGCCGGCCTTGGGCTCGCTGCCCGCGGGGTCGACGAAGAGATCGGTCCGCGGCGGCGCGGCGATCGTGAGCGCGGGCCCCTCGTCGAGGCTCCAGCTCGCGGGCGCGACGTCCCACGCCAGCGGCGCGGGCAGGGGTGCGATGGTGACGGGCTCGGCCATGCGCGGTCAGCGGACCGAGATCACGAAGTGCGCCATCGAGTCCGCGTTGGCCAGCGACCGCAGCGTGCCGTGCTCGGAGTAGCCCTCCGAGTGCTCATAGCCGACGTCGAGCCGGCAGTCGTAGCGGTGCAGCCACTCGTGGATCATCGTCCGCGCCCGCGCGTCGATGTCCGTGTCGGCGAACCAGGCCGGGTGCAGCTCGATGTCGGTGAACGGCACGCAGAACATCGACCAGCCGCGCGCGGTGCCCGCGGCGTTGCACTCGTACGTCGCATCCTCGGCCCCGTTGCGCGCATTGCGCAGGTGGTTGCCGACCGCCCAGGCGATGAACGTCGACGTGCTCTTGAGATGGGTCGACAGCCCGGTCCGGACCTCCGGCGGGTCGGTGCCGTCGTACGCGGCGAGCTTGGTGAGGGCGTTGTCGATCAGCACCATCGCGCGCGCATGCGAGTCGCTGATCGTCGTCTCCTGCGCCGAGCTGCACGCGTCGTAGGAGATCGAGCGCTGGAGGAGCCGGCCGACCGCCGCGTTGCCCGCAGTCCGCTGGAGCCCGAGGACGGCGGAGGGGCTGAGGCCGCCGGGACGCCGTGCCGGGGCTCCGGGCGCCGCGGCGACGGCGTGCGGAGCCGCCACCTCCTCCGTGGCCCGGTCATCGCTCGCGTGCTCGGTGTGCGCCAGTGTCATCTCGCATCGTCATCATGCGCACCCGGCTACCGCGGCGTCAAGGCGACGCTGCCGCTGGAGGGGCACGCATGAGCTATCTGGTGACCGGCGCACTCGGCGCACTCGGCGTGTGGACGGTGCGCTCGCTGCTCGACCGCGGCGAGGTCGTCGTGACCTACGACCTCGGAGGGAGCGACCACCGGCTGCGCCTCGCGCTGAGTGACGAGGAGCTCGCGGCGCTGGAGCGCGTGGACGGCGACGTCACCGACCTCGCCCACCTCGAGCGCGTGATGGAGGAGCACGGCGTGACCGGCGTCATCCACCTCGCCGCGCTCCAGGTGCCGTTCGTCAAGGAGGACCCGATCGCCGGCGCGCAGGTCAACGTCACCGGCACGGTCAACGTGCTCGAGGCGGCGCGGCGCCGGGGCGAGGGCATGCGGCCGGTCGTCTACGCGTCGTCGATCGCCGCCGTGGCGGAGCAGGCCGGCTACCCGAGCACGCTCTACGGCGTCTTCAAGCTCGCGAACGAGGGCACGGCGGCGCGGTACTTCGCGGACTACGGCGTGCCCTCCGTCGGGCTGCGGCCCCACACGCTCTACGGGCCGGGGCGCGACCAGGGGCTGACCTCGGCCCCGACCGCCGCGATGGTCGCCGCGGCCAGGGGCGAGGAGTTCCACATCCCGTTCGGCGGCTCGCTCCAGCTCCAGTACACGGCCGACGCCGGCGAGGCGTTCGTGCGCGCGGCCGAGGCGGGGGCGCAGGGCGCGTCGGTCCACAACCTCGACGGCCCGGTCGCGAGCGTGCAGGAGATCGTCGCGGCGATCGAGTCGGCGGCGCCCGAGGCCGCCGGGCGGATCACCGCGGCCGAAGAGCCGCTGCCGTTCCCGGCGTCGGTCGACGCGAGATCGTTCACCGAGCTCGTCGGCGGGCCGGTGTCGCGGCCGCTGACCGACGGGGTCGCGGAGGCGATCGCGGCGTTCCGCGCCTGACGCATGGGCACGTACGCCACCGACCTCGAGCGGGGCGTGCCGGCGAGCACGAAGCTCATCCGGGCGCGGCCTCGCTCCGCGCCCGAAGACGTCGTGCTCGACCTTCAGCGCACTGTGGGCAACCGCGCCACGACCGCGATCATGCGCGGCCCGACGAAGACCAAGGCCGCCCCGAAGAAGCCGGCCGGAACGCCCTGCACGGTCGACGAGGACGGCACGATTCACAGTGAGGACGGGACGGTCATCGGCTTCCGCGAGGCGGACGGCAGCGCGTTCGTCACGCCCGGCGGCAAGGCGCCCGCCGACGCGCGGCTCGGGCGGCTCGAGACCCCGGACGGCACGGTCAACCCGGTCGTGCGGGTCGAGGAGGTGACGCTCGTGGAGACCGACGGCGTGACGCGCTTCACGCGCAAGAAGAAGGGCCGGTCGCTCGGCGTCCTGTGGGCCGCGCCGAAGCTCGGCGGCGTCGTGATGCGCGGGAGCGAGCCCGTCGCCGGCGCCGACATGCCCGCCGCGGTCAAGGACAGGGTCAAGCTCGGCACCCGGATCTCGCTCGAGGGCGGGCAGACCACGATCTGGCGGCTGGTCGAGTTCCCCAGCAAGGACCGCAAGACCCTCACGCCGACCTGGGTGCAGTCCAACCACGACCGCAAGGAGTTCGACACCCGTAAGGCCGAGATCGGCAAGGAGATCGCCAACCTCCCGTCGGACCTGGCCACCGGCGTCCAGGACGACCTCGACATCATGTCGATGGTCTCCATCATCGAGGGGCCGTGGAAGTCGAAGAGCCCGTCGTGGGACACGATGGCGAGCCTCGGCGTCTTCCAGTGGGGCGCGACCAAGGCCACGACCGCGAAGACGAGCTCGTCG
The DNA here is from genome assembly GCA_039934455.1 of Solirubrobacteraceae bacterium. Taxonomy (GTDB): domain Bacteria; phylum Actinomycetota; class Thermoleophilia; order Solirubrobacterales; family Solirubrobacteraceae; genus DASQFQ01. Next base: position 669 of record JBDTMF010000310.1, on the reverse strand, counting down.
CTCGGCCAGTTCTACGTCGGCCTCCAGGGTCGCGCGGACGCGAGCGCCAAGAAGGCCGAGAAGGACCGCACGGACAGCGACCGTTTCTATATCGACACCTGGAAGCAGGCGACCGACGCCGGCCTGTCGATCTCCGGCGGCAAGCTGCGGATCGGCGGCCAGGACGCGACCGGCGGCCAGGTCGAGTCCGCGCTCGCCACGCCGATGGGCACCGGCAGGCTACGCGCCTACCAGCTGCTGGCGGCCAAGGACTGGCTCGACGACCTGCGCGGCAAGGTCGCGCGGCCGATGACCTACGGCGCCACGCTGCTGCACAAGGGGTTCTCGCAGAGCGGGCCGACGATCAGGTCGGGGGGCCGCACGATCAGGCTCAGCGCGCCGTCCACGACCACCACCGTCGGCCAGGTCTGCACGAGCAAGAAGGCGATGGCGCTGATGGCGAACCTGCTGGTCAACCGGCCCGCCTGGGTCAACACGGTGGTGTGGCGCGCGCTCGCGCCGGCGGACGCCGAGGCGAAGGCCGCCGAGCTGGTCGACCGGCTGATCGCCGCGCAGGACGCCACGGAGGACGCGGAGACCAAGAGGGCGGCCGAGGCGGTGGCAGCCGAGGCGGCGGCAGCGCCCGCACCCCCGCCGGGAAAGAAGGCGAAGGCCAAGCCCAAGGCCAAG
>JBDTMF010000309.1:0-3979 GCA_039934455.1 Solirubrobacteraceae bacterium | reverse complement strand
CGCGTCGTCTCGTCCCAGGGCCGCTCGGCGCTCAGGCGCTGCTCGTCGTCCTCGCCGAGCGCCGGCTCGGCGAGCGGCTCGCGCCCCGCGGACGCCTCGCCGTCGCCGCCGCGGCGCTCGGCGTGCTGCTGATCGCCCTCGGCGGCGAGACGAACGGGACCGTGGCCGCCGCTCACCCGGAAACCGTCCTCGGCGTCTTCGCGGTGCTCGTGCTGCTCGTGCTCGCCATCGCCCACGCGAGCCACCGGCCGCGCCTGCTCGTGCTGGCCGCGGGCCTCGGCGAGGCGTGGGCCGTGATCGCCGCCAAGGTCGCCGTCACGGACCTCGCCGACGGCGCGCTGCTGTCAGCGGCCGGCTGGGGCGCGGGCGCCGGGGTCGCCGGCCTGCTGGCCCTCAACGCTGAGATGACCGGCCTCCAGCGCGTGCCGGCCGCGATCGTCGGCCCGCTCGTGCTCGTCACCCAGGCCGCGATCCCGGTCCTGCTCGCCCCGGCGGCGATCGGCGAGCGCTGGGCCTCGCCGGCCGCGGTCCTCGCCGGTCTCGCGTTCGTCGTCGCGGCCGCGGTGGTCCTGGGCGGCGCGCGCGTCAGTCAGACCGCGACGGCCTGAGCGCCGAAGCGCTCGAGCACGACCTGCGCCGCGGTCGGCAGCGCGGCGAACGACGGGTCGGGTGCGCCGGGCGCCGCGAGCGCGGCCGCCAGCGCCGCGCGCAGCTCGCCGCGGTCGCCCGCCACCCGCGCCATCCCGTGCCGGGCGAACGCCGCGTTGTTGGCGCGGATGTGGCCCCGGCCCCAGCCGTAGGAGATCACCGCGCAGCCCGTGACGAGCGCCTCCATCACCGTGAGCCCGGCCGTCGAGTGGATCAGGACGTCCGCGGCGGCCAGCACGTCGGGCATGCGGCCGCTGAAGCCGAGCACGCGCACGCGCGGCGAACCGGCGAAGCGCGCCTCGAGCGCGGCGCGCACGTCATCGCGGCTGCCGCACAGCACGACGACGAACGCCCCGGCCACCGCGAGCGCCTCCTCGGCCGCGCCGCCGAGGTCGCCGACCGCCCAGCCGCCCCCGGACACCACGATCACGGGCCCCTCAGGCGGCAGGTCGAGCATGGCGCGCGCCGCCGGGCGCGACGGCGGGTCGGCGAAGCGCGGGTCGTCGAGGCCGCGCACGTGGACGACCTCCGTCCGCGGTCCCGCGATTCCCCGCACCTCCGGGATCGACTCCGCCTGCGTGACCAGATGCAGATCGGCGCCCGAGCTCGCCCAGAAGCGCAGCGCCGCGAGGTCGGTGATCGCGGCGACCACGGGGATCCGAAGGCGCCCGCGGCGGCGCAGCCGGCCCAGCACCTCGGTCGAGCCGGGGTAGGTGGACACGACGACGTCCGTCTGCCGCTCCGCCAGCGCCCGCAGCACCGGCGGGCCGGCGAGCACCTCGCCGAGGCGGGCCGCCGCCCGGCGGGTGACCTCGACGTCGTGGAGCAGCCGGTGCTCGACGTCGAACAGCCGGTTGGCGAAGTCGGTCTCGAACGACGCGCCGGTGATCGCCCGCTCGACCAGGCCGCCGGCCAGCTCCAGGCAGTCCACCACCTCGACCGCTGCCTCCGGGCTGCGTTCGATCAGCTCGGCGCGCAGAATCTCCGCGGGCAGATCGTGGCCCGCCCCGATCGAGGCGGTGAGGATCACGCACCGCACGGGACCCCTGCGGGGTGATCGTCGCGCCTGCGCACCGCCTGAGACCATAGCCAGCGGTGACCGACTACGGACATGAGCTGCAGTTCGGCATCTTCGTCACCCCGGGCGCCCAGCAGGCCGGCGCGGTGCTCGGGCTCGCGAGACTGGCCGATGTCGTCGGCCTCGACCTCGTCACCTTCCAGGATCACCCCTACCAGGGGCGCTTCCTCGACACCTGGACGCTGATCTCGGTCGTCGCGGCGCAGACGACCAGCGTGCGGGTCGCGCCGAACGTGGCGAACCTGCCGCTGCGGCCTCCGGTCGTGCTCGCCCGCAGCGTCGCCAGCCTCGACATCCTCAGCGGCGGCCGCGTCGAGCTGGGCCTCGGCTCGGGCGCGTTCTGGGATGGCATCGCGGCCGTCGGGGGGCCGCGGCTCACGCCGGGCCAGGGCGTCGATGCGCTCGCCGAGGCCATCGAGGTGATCCGCGCCTCGTGGAACCCCGGCGGCGGCCCGATCCACCACGAGGGCGACCACTACCGCATCGCCGGCGCCCAGCCCGGGCCGGCCCCGGCGCATGACGTCGAGATCTGGCTCGGCGCCTACAAGCCCCGCATGCTCGCGCTCACCGGCGCGAAGGCCGACGGGTGGCTGCCGAGCATGGGGTACCTCGAGCTCGCCGATCTGCCCGGGAGCAACGACGCCATCGACCGGGCTGCCGAGGAGGCGGGTCGCCTGCCGGCCGAGGTGCGCCGGATGCTCAATCTCAACGGCTCGTTCGGGAGCGGCGCCGGGTTCCTCCAGGGAGCCCCGCGCGAGTGGGCCGAGCAGCTCAGCGAGCTGACGCTGAGCACCGGCATGAGCACGTACATCCTGTCGGTGTCCTCCGACGACGACGTGCGGCGGTTCGCCGAGGAGGTCGCGCCCGCGGTCCACGAGCTGGTCGCCGCCGGGCGCACCGTCGCGGCGGCGAGCCCGCCGGTGACGGCGCCGCCGCCGGTCTCGGCCCCCTCCGCCGCCGCGCCCTTCGCGGTCACGCCGACGCCGGACGACGGGCAGCGCCTGAGCGCCGAGCGGCCCTGGGACGAGACGACGCGCCCCAGCGGCCCGCCGCCCGACCCGGGGCGCCGCTACACGCCCGACCAGCAGGCGGCCGGCCGGCACCTGATCGACGTCCACGACGGCCTCCGCCGAGAGCTCACCCAGCTCCGCGACCTCATCCGGCAGGTCGCCCAGGGCGAGGCCGAGGCCGCCACCGCGCGCTCGTTCATCACCCGGATGACGATCCGCCAGAACCACTGGACGCTCGGCACCTTCTGCGAGACCTACTGCCGCGTCGTCACGCAGCACCACACGCTCGAGGACCGCAGCGTCTTCCCCCACGTCCAGCGCAGCGACCCTGCGCTCGCCCCCGTGATCGAGCGGCTCGAGGAGGAGCACGAGACGATCGCGGAGCTGCTCGAGCGCGTCGACCGCGCGCTCATCTCGCTCGTCTCACCCGAGGAGGACGGGATCGACCGCGTGCAGCGCGCCATCGGCATCCTCACCGACGCGCTGCTGTCGCACTTCTCCTACGAGGAGCGCGAGCTGATCGAGCCGCTCGCGCGGCTCGGGTTCTACTGAGCTACGGCGAGCGCGGCGTGAAGGGACCGCGCTCGTCCTCGCCGGGCTGGACGACGAGCGCCGTCCCGGCCGGCACCTCGTGCCACAGGCCCGGTGTCATCGCCGCGGGCGGGCAGCCCGCCGTCCCGTTCCGGATCGACGAGCGCGTACTCAAGCCGCGCGTCGGCGGCTTCATCGCGGTCGGCGGCTCGCTCACGCCGCAGTGGAAGACGCTGGCGCTGCCGGTGCTGCACACGATGACCTTCTCGATGCAGACGGCGATCGCCGATCAGGTCGTGTTCGAGGGAGCCGGGACGCCGCGCTCGATCGTTCTCGACGACGCCGCGCTCGCCCGCGCGGCGGAGCTCGGGCGCAACGTGGCCGAGCAGATCGGCCGGGCGTTCGACGACGTCGAGTACCGGGGCGACGAGCCGGGGCTGTGCCCGATGTGCCACCTCGACGTGGTGGCGCTGCGCGGGAAGGACGTCGAGTGCGCGACCTGCGGGGCGCGCGGCGAGCTCGTCGTCGCGGGCGACGACGTCTCGGTGCGCTTCACCCCCGAGGGCTGCCGGTCGTCCGTGATCTCGCTGCACGGGAAGCACGAGCACCTCCGCGAGATCCAGGAGACAGCCACGCGGCACGCCGGGGTCCGGGAGGGGATCGAGGCGCGCGCGAGCGCGTACGACGCGTTCGACCGGTCCATCCGGCCCGA
>JBDTMF010000308.1:0-4001 GCA_039934455.1 Solirubrobacteraceae bacterium | reverse complement strand
CCACGGGGCGGCCTTCGGGCTGCTCGCCTACCAGTCGACGTGGCTGCGCGTGCACTACGGCCCGGAGTTCCTGTGCGCGCTGCTCAACGAGCAGCCGATGGGCTTCTACGCCTCGGACACGCTGGTCCACGAGGCGCAGCGGCGCGGGATCGCGCTGCTGGCGGCCGACGTCAACGCGAGCGAGGTGACGTGCACGACCGACGGCGCCGACGTCCGCATCGGCCTCGGCTACGTCAGCGGCGTGCGCTCCGACGAGGTGGCGGCGCTGGTGGCGGCGCGCGCGGCCGCCGGGCCGTTCCGCTCGCTGGGCGACCTCGCCTCGCGCGCCGGGGCGGGGCGGCCGGCGCTCGCGCAGCTGGCGTGGGCGGGGGTGTGCGACTCGCTGTGCGCCAGCACGCATTCCCGCCGCGAGGTGCTGTGGGAGCTCGGGGTGGCGGCGCCCGGCGAGACGGTCCAGGACGGCACGCAGCTCTCGCTCCCGCTGGAGCTGCCCGGGGCTCCGGAGCTGCGGGTGCTCGAGCCGTGGGAGTCGATGATCGCCGACTACGCCACCACCGGGCTGACGCTCGGGCGCCATCCGATGGCGCTGCTGCGCCCGCAGCTCCCGGCCGGCACGGTCTCCGTGCGCGAGCTGGAGACGCTCGGGCACGAGACGCGGGTGCGGATCGGCGGCCTCGTCGTCGCCCGCCAGCGCCCGGGGACGGCGAAGGGCATCGTCTTCCTGCTGATCGAGGACGAGTTCGGGACCGTGAACCTGATCGTCCCGCCGCCCGTCTACGAGCGCCACCGCCTGCTCGTGCGCTCCGAGCCGCTGATGCTGGCCACGGGGCGGCTGGAGCGGCTGCCGGTCGCGGGCGGCGCGATCAACGTCTTCGTCGAGGATCTGGAGCCGCTGAAGGCGCCGCAGGGGACCGTCGCCGAGGTGGTCTCGCTCGAGGAGCGGACGCGCCGGGAGGCCGAGGCGGGCGAGCTCGCCGACGGCCGCACGGTGGCGCCGGCGGTGCAGAGCTTCGCCTCGGGGCGGCGGCGGTGAGCCCCGCCCCGCGTGCTGCCCGCCCGAAGGGCTCGTCACGGGCCTCGCCTCGCCGCCGCAACGGGTAATCTGCCGCTCCGCATGGCCCTTCTCGCCTTCACCCTCCTGTTCGTCTCGCTCGGCCTGGGCGTGCTGTTCGTCGCGCTGAGCGGCGGGCCCAGCGGCGCACGGCGGCGGATGGGCTCGCAGAGCCGGGGCACGCGCCGGGTCGCCCTCTTCAACTTCCTGCTCGCAGTGGTGATCCTCGGGCTCGGGGTCCCGGCCGCCGTGATCGCCACGGTGAACGGTCGCAACGACGTCCCTTCGGCGAACGTGAGCAATCTCACGGCGGCCGAGAAGCACGGCCGCGAGCTGTTCGGCGAGCGCTGCCACAACTGCCACACGCTGAAGGCGAGCAGGTCCGTGGCCCAGGTGGGTCCGAATCTCGACACCCTGCGGCCGCCCAAGAACCTCGTCCTCGACGCGATCCACAAGGGCCGGGCGCGGGGCAACGGCCAGATGGCCGCCGACCTCGTGCAGGGCAAGGACGCCGACGACGTGGCCGCCTACGTGGCCAAGGCCGTCGGCCAGACCGCGAAGAAGTAGGCGCGCGCCGCGCCGCGCGCGCTGGTGCCGGCCGTGCGGTTTGTCATAAGTCCGTCTGCGTGCAGGGTCTTCCGCCCTTGTTACGATGCGGCGCGGCACAACCGCTGAGTTCCCGGAAAATCCGGGGAGCGGGGGACCCAGGCAGGTGGGGCGAATCGCATTTCGCGTAGCGTCGACTCAATCCGGCGCGAGCCCGTCAGCTAACCCCGTAAGCGCACGGATCGAGGAATAGCGATGCCAGAGAACGCGACCCGGGACCTAGAGGGTCTGTACGACCACGAACGCGATGCTCCCCTCCGGCGGCGCCCGGCCGACGACTGGGGCATCGACGAGAGTTTCCCCCGCGTCCGCGGGCGCCGCTTCGCGCGGCACGACGGCCGCGCGTCCGAGGGACCCTCGCGCAGCCGCCGCCGGCCGGTCGAGGACTGGGGCGCCGACGAGGCCTTCGATCCGCCCGCCGCACTGACGGAGGCCCCGATGCCCGAGGAGTCGATCGTGGCCGAGGTCGTCGACGCGCCGGCGCCCGAGCAGGTGGTCTCGGACGGCCGCCGCACGATCCGCATCAACGGCCGGCCCGGCGAGGTGTCGGAGATCGCCCCCTTCACGTCGGCGGCCCGCCGCCGGCGCCCGCCGCTGACCGTCGAGGAGCGCCTCGCCGGGAACCCGACGCGGATCATCGCGTGGGCGTTCCTGCTCGGGCTGCTGCTGATCCTGATCGCGGTCCTGACTTCATAGCCCCCTGGGGAGGGCTGCGCAGGCAGTTGCGCAGACAAGCGTTGGGTCCTACACTTATCAAGGGTAAGGACGCCGGACGAGCGCTCCCCCTGCTCCCCCTCCCCACGGCGGTCGCCATGAAGACACAGATGTCGCGTTTCCAGATCCACGACGATCTCACGGCGCCCGAGGCGTCGCTGCCGGTCGTCAAGGGTGCCCTCGCCGGCGCCGGCCAGCTCCCGAACTTCCTGGGCGTCCTGGCAGGCTCACCGGCCGCGCTGCGCGCCTATGCGCGGTTCCGCTCGGAGCTGCGCAACAACGGCACGCTGTCGCTCAAGACGCTCGAGCGGATCGCGCTCGGCGTCGCCGCGGTGCACCGGTGCGAGGCCGAGCTGACGCTCCACGGCCGCACCGGCCGCCAGGCCGGCCTCGGCCTCGACGAGCTCTCGCTCGCCCGCGAGTGGGACTCGCGCGACGACCGCGAGGCGGCGCTGCTGCGCTATCTGCGGCCGCTCGCCGAGCAGCGCCAGTGTCCGAGCCACCTGCTCGAGGAGGCGCGCGAGGCCGGCTGGACCGACGAGCAGCTGCTCGAGGCGGTCGCGGTCGTGGCACTCGAGGCCTTCACGGCCATGGTCCACACCGCCGGCGACGTGCCGGCCGACGGGTCGGTGGAGGACGCGCGCGTCCTGCGCGCGGCCTGAGACCATGAGCCAGGGCGTTCCCCGCCGCAGGGTCGCGGTCGCCACGCTGGAACGCCCGGGGGAATGCTGCGCCTACCTGCACGAGGCCGTCGAACTGGTGGGCAAGCGCTGGTCGGGCGCGATCGTCTACGTGCTGCTCGAGGGCGGCGCGATGCGCTTCTCGGAGATCGGCGGCGCGGTCCCGCACCTGTCGGACCGCCTGCTGTCCGAGCGCATGAAGGAGCTCGAGGCGCGCGGCATCGTCGAGCGCCAGGTCCGCGAGGGCTCGCCCGCTCGTGTCGAGTACGGCTTGACGGACATGGGCCGCGAGCTGGCCCCCGCCCTGCGCGAGCTGCGCGAGTGGGCGCTGCGCTGGCTCTAGGCGAAGCTTTGGACGCCCGTCCAAAGACAGGTGGCCCCGCCGTCCTCTAGGCTCCGCGCGTCATGCCGCCGAGCGAGCAGCCCAGCAGCGCCGAGGACGTCCTCACCTACGTCCGCGAGTCCGGCGTGCGCTTCATCCGGCTGTGGTTCACCGACATCCTCGGCCAGCTGAAGTCGTTCTCGATCAACTCGCAGGACCTCGAGGGCGCCTTCGAGGCCGGCATGGGTTTCGACGGCTCCTCGATCACGGGCTTCAACGCGATCGAGGAGTCCGACATGATCGCCATGCCGGACGCCTCGACGTTCCGCCTGCTGCCGTGGCGGCCCGAGGAGAATGGCGGCGGAGTGGCGCGGATGTTCGCCGACATCCTGACCCCGGAGCGCGAGCCCTACGAGGGCGATCCGCGCCACGTGCTGCGCCGCGCCGAGGAGCGCGCCAAGGCGATGGGCTTCGACAACTTCTTCGTCGGCCCCGAGCTCGAGTACTTCCTGTTCCGCGACAACAAGGGCACCGAGGTCCTCGACGAGGGCGGCTACTTCGACCTGACCACGCTCGACGCCGGCTCCGACGTGCGGCGCGAGACCGTGCTGGCGCTCGAGAAGCTCGG
>JBDTMF010000307.1:0-4017 GCA_039934455.1 Solirubrobacteraceae bacterium | reverse complement strand
CCCAGTCTCCCGCGGGTGATGACCGAATGGGCGCACACGCGCACGGGCATGGACATCCATCCGGGCGCGCAAATCGGTGGCCACTTTTTCATCGACCACGGCACCGGCGTCGTGATCGGCGAAACCGCGGTCATCGGTGCGCACGTGAAGCTTTACCAGGGCGTCTCGCTGACCGCGCGTTCGCTGGCCGGTGGGCAGGCTCTGCGCGGGCAGAAGCGCCACCCCACCGTCGAGGACAACGTCACGATCGGCTCCGGGGCGAAGCTGCTCGGGCCGATCCGGATCGGCCACGGCGCCAAGATCGGCGCCAACGCGGTCGTGGTCCACGACGTGCCGCCGAACTCCACCGTGGTCGGCAACCCCGGGCACACCGTGCGCGTCGAGGGGCGCAAGCCCGAGGGGCCCGACGCGGACTGGGTGCACCTGCCCGACCCGATCGCGGACGCGCTGAAGGCGCTCTCCAAGCGGATCGCCGAGCTCGAGCGCGAGCTCGACGACGTCCTCGGCGAGCCGCGCCAGCCGCGCGCCGAGGTGCTGCCCCTGCGGCCCGTGCGCGGGCCGAACCCCGCCGGCGGGTAGCGCCGGCCGTGTTCGTCGACCGGACGCCAACTCCGGCCAGTCGGAGAGACTTCGGCGGAGGCGACTCCTGATGGCCGGCACCGAACGATCCGTCGAGATCCCGCGCCCGCCCGCGGAGGTCTTCCCGTGGCTGTTCGAGGAGGACAAGGTGCCGCAGTGGACCACCGGCCTCGAGCACTACGAGCGTCTGGACTCCGGGCCGCTCGGACAGGGCGCGCGCTTCCGGCAGAAGCTCGAGGTCTCCGGCCAGCACCTGACGGTCGAGATGGAGGTCTTCGAGTTCCACCCGCCCGACAGCGCGGCCTCCTCCTTCGAGCTCCGCGGCATCGACATCGTCATGCGCTACGCGCTCGCCGAGACCGGCGGCTCGACGTGGCTGACCCAGAGTGTCGAGGCGAGCGGCGGGGGCATCAAGGGGCGGATGCTCATCCCGATGATCCAGCCGTACCTCGAGCGCAAGCTCGACGCCGACCTCGCGGCCCTCCGCGCGCTGCTCGCCTAGACCCTCAGTCCAGGTACTCGTACGCGGGGATGGTGAGGAACTCGGGGAACTCGTCCGAGAGCGACACGCGCTCGAAGATCTCGCGCGTCTCGTCCGGGCGCCCCTTCTCCCACGTCTCGTCGCCGACCTCGTCGTGGATCTTCTGCGTCTCCTCGTCGAGGATCCGGCGCACGTCGTCGCGGGTGAACTTGCCGTGGCGCACCCACTGCCAGATCTGCGAGCGGGAGATCTCGGCCGTCGCGGCGTCCTCCATCATGTTGTTGATCCCCGCGGCGCCGCGGCCGCCGAGCCAGAACGAGACGTACTGAAAGCCGACGGAGACGTCGTTGCGCAGGCCCTCCTCGGTGATGTCGCCGGGGGTCGAGGCCGCGTCGAGCAGGTCGGACGCGGCCACCTCGACCTCCGGGCGCAGCTTGTCGATCTGGTTGAGCTTGTCGCCCAGCACCGAGTCGAAGGCCTCGAGCGCGACGCCGACGACGTCCGGGTGGGCGACCCACGTGCCGTCGAAGCCGGCCTTGGCCTCGCGCTCCTTGTCCTCGCGCACCGCGTCGGTCGCGCGCTGATTGGCCTCCTCGTCCTTGCGCGACGGGATCAGCGCCGCCATGCCGCCCATCGCGAAGGCGCCGCGGGCGTGGCAGGTCTTGACCAGCAGCTCCGAGTAGGCCTTCATGAAGGGGACGGTCATCTTCACGTCGTTGCGGTCGGGGAGCACGAAGTCCTCCCGGTCGCGGAAGCACTTGATCATCGAGAAGATGTAGTCCCAGCGGCCGGCGTTGAGGCCGTAGGAGTGATCGCGCAGCTCGTAGAGGATCTCGTCCATCTGGAACGCGGCGGGCAGCGTCTCGATCAGCACGGTCGCGCGCGCGGTGCCGTGCGGAACGCCGACGGCCTCCTCGGCGAAGGTGAGGACGTCGTTCCACAGCCGCGCCTCGAGGTGGTGCTCCATCTTGGGCAGGTAGAAGTACGGCCGCGAGCCGGCGTCGAGCAGGCGCTTGGCGTTGTGGACGAAGTAGAGGCCGAAGTCGAGCAGGCCGCCGGAGACCTCGGTGCCCTCGACCTTGACGTGCTTGTCGTTGAGGTGCCAGCCGCGCGGGCGCACCAGCAGCGTCGCCGTCTCCTCCTCGAGCTCGTAGTGCTTGCCGTCGGAGGCGTCGTAGGTGATCGTGCGGTCGATCGCGTCGATGAGGTTGATGTGGCCGAGGACGACGTTCTCCCACGTCGGGGCGGTCGAGTCCTCGAAGTCGGCCATGAAGCCCTTGGCGCCGGAGTTGAGCGCGTTGATGACGAGCTTGCGGTCGGCCGGGCCGGTGATCTCGACGCGGCGGTCGAGGTAGTCGCCGGCGGGCGGCGCGACCTGCCAGTCGCCCTCGCGGATCTCGCGCGTCTCCTCGAGGAAGTCGAGCGTGCCGCCGGCCTGCAGCGCCTCGGCGCGCTCGCGCCGGGCGGCGAGCAGCTCCTGGCGGCGCGGCTCGAAGCGGCCGTGCAGCTCGGCGACGAAGTCGAGCGCCTCCGGGGACAGGATGTCGCCGGCGCGCTCCTCGTTGGAGGGAGCGGGGGCGGCGTCGATGCGCGAAGCGGCGCTCATCGGATCTCCTCGGGTCGCAGGTTGCGCTGCGAGGCGTCCAGCAGCGTCATCGGGTGGTAGATCGGGACTTGACGATCGAGATACCCGGCGATTTGGAGGGCGCAGCCGGGATTGGCGGCGGCGATCGCGTCAGGTTCGGTGGCGGCGAGGTTGTCGGCCTTGCGCTGCCCGAGCTTGGCGGCCGCCTCGGGCTGCACGAGGTTGTAGATCCCGGCCGAGCCGCAGCAGATCTGCCACTCGTCCGGCTCGGCGAGCTCGAGCCCGGGGATCGAGCGCAGGAGCTCGCGCGGCTCGTCGCGCACGCCCTGGGCGTGGGCGAGGTGGCAGGCGTCGTGGTAGGCGACCTTGAGCGCGAGCGGGTGGCGCACGACGCGCGGCTCCTCGCCGGCCAGCAGCTCGGAGACGTCCTTGACCTTGGCGCTGAACGCCTCGGCGCGCTCGGCCCACTCCGGGTCGTCGGCGAGCAGGTGCGCGTAGTCCTTCATGCCCGAGCCGCAGCCCGCGACGTTGACGGCGATCACGTCGAAGTCCTCGTAGGCGGCGATCGTCTCGCGCGCGAGCACGAGCGCCTCCTCCTCGAGCCCGGCGTGCATCATCAGCGAGCCGCAGCAGCGCGGCTTGCGGGGCGCGTGGACCTCGAAGCCCTCGGCGGCCAGCACGCGCACCGTCGCGGCGTTGACGTCGCCGAAGAAGACGCGCTGGACGCAGCCCTGCATCAGCGCGATGCGGCCCCGCGACGCGCCGCGCGCCCGGGTGAGCTCCGGTAGCTGCCGGACGGCGGCATCGGCCGGCACGTCGGGGGCGAGCGAGAGCAGCGACCGGAGCTGGGGGATCGGCAGCCTGGCGAGGAGGTCGTTGATCCCCGTCCGCTGCTGGAACGCGAGCACCGGGGCGAGCGCGCGCAGGCGGCCCGGGTGGGTGAAGAGCTCGAAGATCGCGCGCCGGTACGCGCGCTCGCGCAGCGGCCGGTCGGCGTGGCGCTCGATCTGCGGCCGCGTCTGCTCGATCAGCTTGTCGTACTGCACGCCCGAGGGGCAGGCGGTCACGCACGCCATGCAGCCGAGGCAGCGGTCGAAGTGCGTGACCATCTCGTCGGAGACCTCTGCGGCCTCGTCGTGGCCGACGCGCATCAGCACGATCCGCCCGCGCGGGGAGTCCATCTCCTCCTCGAAGACGAGGTAGCTCGGGCACGTCGGCAGGCAGAAGCCGCAGTGCACGCAGTCCTTGATCAGCTCCGGGTCGGGCGGGCGGTTCTCGTCCCAGGCGCCGTTGACGAGGTCGATCAGGGCCATGTCAGATGCCTCCCACGAATGCGCCGGGACGGAAGATGCGTTTGGTGTCGAAGCGCTCC
>JBDTMF010000306.1:0-4034 GCA_039934455.1 Solirubrobacteraceae bacterium | reverse complement strand
ACCGGCCGCGAGGCGCAGGAGCGCGTCGCGGCCGTGGTCGCCACCGAGGCTTAGGCCGCGACCGCCCGGTTGCGGGCGACCGCCGCGGGCGACCGCCTGCAGGCCGCGCCGCTGCCGCCAATCGCGCAACAGCGAGCCGACCTGCACCTGCGTCGCGCTCATGCGGCCGAGCGTAGCGACGAGGGCGTCGTCCGGATCGCGATGTTCGGCGCGACGGCGGCGTTCCTGATCGCCGCGCTGTGCGTGCCGGCAGGCCTTCGGCGCCTCCGCGCTGCTGTTCGCGCTCGCCTATGCGGCGGTGCGGATCGCGCACATCGTCCTGTTCGGGATCGGCAACCGCGACGACCCGAATCTCCGCACGTCGGTGATCTCGCTCGGGATCTCGAGCGCGATCGGCGTCGGGCTGCTGGTCGCCGCGTCGTTCACGGACGGCACGCTCACCGGCGTGCTGTGGGGTGTCGCCATCCTTCTCGACTACGGCGGGCCGTACTTCTTCGGCGTCGAGGGCTGGCGGATGATGCCGAGCCACTTCGCCGAGCGCTTCGGCCTGATCGTGATCATCGCACTCGGCGAGTCGATCGTCGCGATCGGCGTCGGGGTCCAGTCGCAGGTCGACGCGGGCATCGTCGTCGCGGCGGTGCTCGGCGTCATCGTGGCCGGTGCGCTGTGGTGGCTGTCCTTCGACGTCGTCGCGCTCGTCGCCGAACGCCGGCTGACGAAGGCCGCGCCGGGCCGTGAGCGCAACTCGATCGGCCGCGACTCCTACGGCTACCTGCACTTCCCGATGGTGGCCGGGATCGTGCTGCTCGCGCTCGGCCTGAAGAAGACGCTCGGGCACGTCGAGGAGCCGCTGAAGCTCGTGCCCGCCGTCGCGCTGATGGGCGGGACCGCGGCCTACCTCGTCGCGCACGTCGCGTTCCGCCTGCGCAACGTGCACCGTTTGAGCGCCCAACGGCTGCTGTGCGCGATCGTGCTGGTCGCGCTGATCCCCGTCGCGACCGAGATCGCGGCGCTGGCGACGCTCGCATCCTCGCGGCGCTCCTGGTGGCGCTGCTCGTCTACGAGAGCATCCGCTTCGCCGAGCTCCGCGATCGCCTGCGCCACCAGGTGGCGCACGAGTAGTCCCGAGCCGCGACCGTGCCGGGCCCGGGCGGTCACAATGCCGACCCCGTGTCCCTCTCCGTCTGCCTGATCGCGAGCGCTCCCGCCGCGCGGGTGGCCGCCCTGCTCGAGCCCGTGCGCGACCTCGCCGACGAGATCGTGATCGCCGCCGACTCGCGTGTCGGGGCCGAGACGCTGGCCGGCTACTCGGCCCTGGCGGATCGGGTCTTTCGCCTCGAGTACCACCTCTACGAGCGTCACCTGGCCTGGCTGCACGCGCAGTGCTCGGGCGACTGGATCCTGCGCCTCGACGACGACGAGGTCCTCAGCGCGGCGTTCGTCGCGCGGCTGCCGGCGTTGCTGGCCGCTCGCGACGTGCGGCAGTACTGGGTGGCGCGGGCGTGGCTGTTCCCGGACGCGAGCAGCGCGCTCGACGACCCGCCATGGTCGGTCGACTTCAACAACCGCCTCGTCCGCAACGACGCGACGCTGCGCTTCCGCGGCCTGCTGCACAGCGGGGCCGAGCCGGCCGAGCCGTGTGAGTACCTGGAGGAGCCCATCTACCACCTCGAGCTGCTGCTCGCCGGCCTCGACCAGCGGCGGGACAAGGCGGTGCAGTACGAGGTCGTCAACCCGCTCGTGATCGCCGCCGGCGGCGGGCGGATCAACGAGGCCTTCTACCTGCCGGAGCTGCGCGACGCGCTGCGGACGCGGCCGCTGCCCGCAGGCGACCGGGCCGCCGTCGAGCGGGCGGTGCGCGCGACGGGCACGATCGCGGCGCGCCCGGACTTCGACGCCCCGCTCGTCACGGGGGCGGAGGCCGACCGGCACTGGCACGGACGCGCCCTGCCGGAATCCGCGTACCGCGCCACGATCGAGGCGGCCGGCGCGCCGCCGGCGCTGGCGCCCGGGGAGGGGCGGATCGTGTCGTTCCGCGTCACCAACGACGGCACCGAGGCGTGGCCCCGCGGCCTCGACTGGCGGCCGGCGATCCGCCCGAGCTACCACTGGCTGTACGCCGACGGCTCCGTCCACACCGCCGACGGCGTGCGCACGGGCTTCACGCGCAGCGTCCGGCCCGGCGAGCAGATCCTCGTGCCACTCCAGGTCGTCGCGCCGCCTGAGCCGGGGCGGTACCTGCTCGAGGTCGACCTCGTGCACGAGGACGTGCGCTGGTTCGAGCAGGGCTGCCGGGTGGAGGTCGAGGTCGTCGACGCTTCCGCGCTCCCGCCGACGGCCCTGCGCCTGCTCGAGTCACCAGCGTCACCGCGGCGACGGCTGCGCCGGCCGCGCATGCTGATCCCGCGCGTGCTGCACCGCGTCTGGGTCGGGCCCGCGGAGATGCCGGCGGCCCAGGTCGAGTTCGGGCGCGGGCTCGAGCGCCTCCATCCGAGCTGGGCGACGCGCCTGTGGACGGAGGCCGACCTCGAGGAGCTGGCCGTCACCGACGCCGACCGGCGCCGGGCGCGCAGCGCGTCGGAGCTCTCCAACGTGATGCGCTACGAGGTGCTGCACCGCTACGGCGGCGTCTACTTCGACACCGACGTGGAGTGCCGGCGGCCGCTCGACGACCTGCTCGCGGGGGTCTCGGCGTTCGCTGCGCTCGAGCTGCCCGGCCGCGTCGGCACCGCCGTGCTCGGCTCCGTGCCCGGCCACCGCGCCTTCGAGCGCGCGGCGCGGCTGTCGCACGTCACGCTCGGGCTCGGCCTGCACTCCGCCGACGCCAACGGGCCCTACCTCATGAGCCTCATCCTCGAGCAGGAGCCCGCGGTCACGCTCTTCGGCGCCGGGACGTTCTACCCGTACACCTGGGAGGAACGGGAGCGGGCGTCCGAGTCGTTCCCGGACGCCTACGCCGTCCACCACTGGACGACGAGCTGGTGGAGCGAGCAGGGGTTCGCGTGAACGCCGACGCGGCCTTCGACGAGCAGCTCGACTCCGCGTGCTGGGACTAGGATCCGCCGATGTCCGTGACCGGCAAGACGGCGATCGTCACCGGCGCGGGCACCGGGATCGGCCGCGCGACCGCGGAGCTGCTCGGCGCGCGCGGGGCGCGGGTCGTGGCCGCCGGGCTGCAGCCCGAGCGGCTGCGCGAGACGGTGGCCGCCATCACCGAGGCGGGCGGCGAGGCGGTCGCCGTGGATGCCGATCTGTCCGATCCCCGCGCCATCGAGGCGGTGGCGGCGCGCGCGCAGGAGGCCTTCGGGGGCACGGACGTCCTCGTCAACAACGCCGCGATCTACCCCCTCGGCCCCTGGCACGAGGTCGACGCCGCGCAGTGGGACGCGGTGTTCGCCACGAACGTCCGCGGCTACTTCCTGATGGCCAAGGCGGTGCGCGGGCAGATGGTCGCCCGTGGTGGCGGCTCGATCGTCAACCTCGCCTCCGTCACGTTCTTCTGGGGCGAGCAGCTGCTCCTCGCCTACCCGGCCTTCGCCCACGAGCTGGCCGCGTCCGTGCGCGCGCATCTCGCCGAGGTCTGACGGCGCGGACGGCACCGACCCGGCGCAGCGAGCGCCAGGCCGGTGTGGTCCGAAGACTCAGCCGCAGCCGGTGTTGTTGCCGCAGCTCGAGCACGTGTAGCACGAGCCCGTGCGCTGCATCATGCCGCCGCACTGCGAGCAGGCGGGGCCGAGGTCGAGCCCGATCATCTTCGCGGGCAGGACCGGCGGGGAGTCGGTCATCGCCGACGCCGCGGCCTTCGTGGTGCCGGG
This sequence comes from Solirubrobacteraceae bacterium, assembly GCA_039934455.1. Lineage (GTDB taxonomy): Bacteria > Actinomycetota > Thermoleophilia > Solirubrobacterales > Solirubrobacteraceae > DASQFQ01. Next base: position 219 of record JBDTMF010000306.1, on the reverse strand, counting down.
CGCGGTGCCCTTCGGGGTCGAGCCGCCGTTGCCCCCGTTGCCGGGGCCGGCCGTGTCGCTCGCGGCGGCGCCGGTCGCGATGTCCTCAGCTGTGCGGCGCGCGCGGACCTCCTTGGTGAGGATCCCGAGGTCCTCCTGCACGTCGGCGTCGAGGAAGCGCGAGGCGAGCCAGCGCATGATGTAGTCGGGCATCGACTTGGCGAACGGGATCTCCGGGTT
>JBDTMF010000305.1:0-4060 GCA_039934455.1 Solirubrobacteraceae bacterium | reverse complement strand
GGTCACCTCGCCGTCCTGCGCCAGCAGGCGGCCGAGCTCATAGCCTGATCGCACACTCCAGTCGCCCGACAGCGGCGGCGCCAGGGGGACGGCGGCGGACTCCAGCGCCGTGCGCCATCCCTCGATCCGTGCCCGCGCCCCGGACCAATCGCTCGGCCCGGCGACGTGCGCGACGGTCCGGTGACCGAGGTCGAGCAGCAGCCGCGTCGCCGCGGCCGCCGCCGCCACCTGGTCCACCGCGACGATCGGCACCCGGGCGTCGGGCGTGTCCTCGACCGCGACGATCGGCACGTCGATCAGGCGACGGTCGAGCTCGGCCGTGATCCCGTCCTGTCCCGCGTTGAGGAGGATGCCTTCGACGCTCTGGCGCTGCAGATGCTCGAGCGCCTGGGCCACCGACCCGCGGTCCAGCGAGCCGAGCCGGGAGATGCTCACGAAATAGCCGTGCGCGTGGGCGGCGCGCTCAAGCCCGCGCAGTACGGAGACCGGGCCGAACGCGACCGAGTCGATGCTGATGACACCGAGCGTGTTCGACCGGCCGGTGACCAGCGCCTGAGCGGCCCGGTTCGGGCGATAGCTCAGCTCGCGCATCGCCGTGAGGACCCGCTCGCGCGTGTCCCCGCCCACGTACTCCCGCGCGTTGACGACGCGCGAGACGGTCTGCGGCGAGACGCCTGCGAGCTTGGCCACATCGCCCATCGTGGCGGGCCGCCGGCGCTCGCTCTTCGTCTCGCTCGACGAGCTCACGGAGGGCAGCATGACGCATAGGCGCTCACATTGTGAGCGTTATCAACGCGCGGGACGGTGGCTGAACCGTCGCTTCCAGGTGAGCTTGACTGACGGTATGTTTGCGCTAACATCCTGATTCAAGGGCCACCCTGAGGGGGCGGTCCCGGTGTCTCCGGAGGGGGAAAGAGGAGTGGTCCGAGCAGTCGCGGTTGTACCGCTGCGTCCCGGTGGCGAGATGGACGCAGGCCGATGCTCAGCACGCTAGGCCGTGCCGCGAGGGTCCTCGACCTCTTCACCGTCGACGCGCCGGAGTGGGGCGCCACTGCGGTCGCGCACGAATTGCAGATCGCGAAATCGCAGGCGCACGAGCTGCTCGTCAGCCTCGCCGTCGGAGGGCTGCTGCAGCGCGTCGGGATGGGCCGCTACCGGCTTGGCTGGCGCATCGTCGCCCTGAACGCCGTCCTGGTCGAGACCTCGGACCTGCTCCGGCTCGTCGCGCCCGAGATGCGCGCGCTCGTCGGCCGCTACGGCGAGACGGTGCACGTGGCGGTGTGGGACGGGCGGCCCGTCTGCATCGACGCGCGCTCCGGGCGCCTCAGCACGTCGATCCCGCCCTTCAGGGTCGGCGCCGACCTTCCCGCCTGCTCGACGGCGCTCGGCAAGGTCCTGCTCGCCGGCCGCCCGCTCGAGGAGATCACGGATTTCCTGGCCGTCGCGGACGTGCAGGTCGACCTCGGTCAGGTGGCGGCCCAGGGATACGCCTACGAGGAGCAGGAGCACGAGCCGGGATGCTGCTCGGTCGCCGCGCCGATCGTCAACCAGGACGCGGGGGTGTTCGCGTCGATCGGCATGTCCGTTCCCGTGGAGCGCTGGGAGCGGGGCCGGGTGGGCTACCGGCGCGCCGTGGTCGCCGTCGCATCGCATCTCGCCAAGGGCAGCGGTCGCCTGCGGCGCAGCCCGGAGATGGCGTCCGCGTGAGCGGTTTCGGATAGCCGAACGGCCGTTGACAGTGATCGGGGTCTCTGGGACTGCTTCCACCGGAGCAGGCCGCGCGTCGGAGGAGTGGCGAAACCAGCATGGTGGTCGAGACGTGACTTCACCCGCGGCGGCACAGCCGTTGCCTCGCCTGTCGCGGCTCCCGGCCCAGGTTCTCTACGGGGTGGCCTACTACGCGGAGTACCAGCCGTACGACCGGCTGGAGCGCGATCTCGATCTCATGGCGGAGGCCGATCTCACGGTCATCCGCGTGGGGGAGTCGGTGTGGTCGACGTGGGAGCCCGAGGACGGGCGCTTCGATCTCGACTGGCTGGAGCCCGTACTCGACGGTGCGCATCAGCGGGGCATCAGCGTGATCCTCGGCACGCCGACCTACGCGATGCCGCCGTGGCTGGCCCGCAAGTACCCGGAGGTGCGTGCGGAGCGCCGGACCGGGGAGCGGATTCCCTATGGGCACCGCCAGGATGCCGACTACTCGCATCCGGCCTTCCGCTACCACGCCGACCGGGTCGTCCGGCAGGTCGTCGGCCGCTATGTCGATCACCCGGCGATCATCGGCTACCAGGTCGACAACGAGCCTGGGATGGAGCTGTTCCACAACCGCGGCGTCTTCGAGACCTTCGTCGACCGGCTGCGCGAGCGCTACGGCGACGTCGACACGCTCAGCGACCGCTGGGGTCTCGTCTACTGGTCCCATCGGCTCAGCCGCTGGGACGACCTGTGGGTCGCGGACGGCAACACCGTGCCGTCCTACGACCTCGCGTGGCGGCGCTTCCAGTCCTCGTTGACGACGGAGTTCATCTCCGCGCAGGCGGCACTGGTGAGGGAGATCGCGCGCACCGATCAGTTCGTCACGACCTGCATGGCGCTCTCACGCCCCGCGTTCGATCCCGCCGATCTGAACCGTGAGCTCGACATCGCCGCGGTCAACCCCTACTACCCGATGCAGGACTCGCTGACGATGCCGACGGCTCCGCCGGACGCCGCGCTGGCCCGCCCGCGGTGGAACCTGCAGTCGGGGACGTGGGCGATCTACCTGCAGGCCGATCTGACCCGCGCCGCGCGCGACCAGTCGTTCCTCGTCACCGAGACGAACGCCACCTCGATCGGCGAGTCGCACTCGAACTTCCCCGCCTACGACGGCCAGTGGCGCCAGGCGGCGTGGGCGCTCGTGGCCCGTGGCGCGCGGATGGTCGAGTACTGGCACTGGCACTCGAACCACTTCGGCCACGAGACGTACTGGCTCGGCGTCCTCAACCACGACGGGGAGCCGGGCCGCTGCTACGACGAGGTCAAGCGGATCGCCGGCGACTTCAAGCGCGCGGGGGCGGCCGTGGCCGACCTCGTGCCGGACGCCGACGTCGGCCTCCTGTACTCGCGCGAGAGCCGATGGGCGATGGAGTTCCAGGCCCCGCTCCCCGTCGACGGAGGCCTCGAGCCCGACCGCGGGTCCTACGACCGGATCTTCGCGCGGTTCTACGAGGGCCTGTTCGGCGCCGGCCTGCAGGCCGACATCGTCTACCCGCAGCATCTCGGCAGCGACGCGGGCGCGCTCGTGGCACGCTGGCCGGTGCTCGTGGTCCCCGGCCTCTACATCGCCGACGACGTGCTGCTCGACCTGCTCGACGCCTACGCGCGGGCGGGCGGTCATCTCGTGCTCGGCTTTCGCAGCGGCTACGCCGACGACGAGGCGCGTCCGCGCGCGGAGGTCATGCCGGGGCGCCTGCGCGCGGCCGTGGGGGCCGGCTACGGCGAGTACACCAACCTCGGGGTGCCGGTGCCGCTGCGCCAGGGATCGGACGCCCGCTTCGACCTTCCCGGCGGCGCCACCGCGACGGCGTGGGCGGATGCGCTCGCGCCCGAGGGCGCGGAGACGCTCGTGGGCTACGAGCATCCGCACCTCGGTCGCTGGGCGGCCGTCACCACCAACCAGCATGGCCGCGGCCGCGTGACCTACGTCGGGACGCTGCCCGACCGGCCGCTGGCCGTCGCGCTGGCCCGCTGGCTGCGCCCCGCGCCCGACGCCTGGGAGGACCGCCCAGAGACGGTCACGGTCACGAGCGCACGCAACCCCGACGGCGGCCGGGTGCGCTTCGTGTCCAACTGGTCGTGGGAACCGACGAGCTTGGCGCTGCCGGTGGCGGCGCGAGACCTGCTGTCCGAGACGGACCTCCTCGAGGGGGAGGATCTGGACCTGGCGGCCTGGGACATCCGGGTGCTCTTGGAGAGCCCTCGGGAGAACAACGAGGAGGATTCACCGTGAGGAGCACTTCGAAGCGCGCCGGGCTCGCCTGGCGGCTTGCCCTGGTGGTGCTGGGCGGCGTGTTGGCTGCGG
>JBDTMF010000304.1:0-4063 GCA_039934455.1 Solirubrobacteraceae bacterium | reverse complement strand
TTCACCGAGAACTTCGTGCTGCCGCTCTCCCACGACGAGGTCGTGCACGGCAAGGGCTCGCTCATCAACAAGATGCCCGGCGATCCGTGGCAGAAGCGCGCGAACCTGCGCGCGCTGTACGCGTTCATGTGGGCGCATCCCGGCAAGAAGCTGCTGTTCATGGGCCAGGAGTTCGGCCAGGAGGCGGAGTGGAGCCACGAGCGCTCGCTCGACTGGCACCTGCTCGAGAGCCCGGAGCACTCGGGCATCCAGGCGCTCGTGCGCGACCTCAACCACACCTACAGGGAGCACGCCGCGCTGTGGGAGCTTGACTTCGACGGGACCGGCTTCTGGTGGCTCGAGCCCAACGACGCCGAGTCCAACGTCGTCGCGTTCGGGCGCGCGTCGCGGGAGGCCGCCGACATCGTGCTCTGCGTCGCCAACCTGTCGCCGGTGCCCCGCGGCCCCTACCGGCTCGGGCTGCCGCGGCCGGGACGGTGGGTCGAGCGCCTGAACACGGACTCGAGCTACTACGGCGGCACGGACACGGGCAACCTCGGCGGCATCGAGGCCGAGCCGATCCCATGGCACCAGCAGGGCTTCTCGGCGGAGATCACGCTGCCCCCGATGGGCGTTCTGTGGCTCGTGCCGGAGGAGAAGCCGAAGGCCTAGCCTACGACGACCCGCTCGAGGCGGCATCCCCTTCTGCCAGTCCGGGACGCCCGGCTGCGACGCCGACTACGACTACGCGAGCCGCCCGCAGGGGTCAAGGACGCCGTCGGCCGCGTCGCGCTGACCGGTCGCATCGGCAAGCCGATGCTGACGCTCCACGGCACCCTCGACTCGTTGCTGCCGATCCGCACGGACTCGGACGTCTACACGCGCATGATCCGCGACGCCGGGCGCGGGTCGCTGCACCGCTACTACGTGATCGAGGGCCGCCGCACACGCATCCGCTTCCGCGTCACCTCGCGGGGGCGACCGGTCCGCGGGGCGAAGGTGCGCCTCGCCGGGAAGACGAAGGCCACGGGCCGCCGCGGGCGCGCCGCGATGGTCCGCCGCGTCTTCCGCCCGGGTCTGCGCCGCGCGGTCGCGCGCAAACGCGAAGCGGAGCGCCGCCGTGCGCGTTCGCGTGCTGCGCCGCCACGCGGACGCCTAGAGTCCCTGAGATCGCGCGGACGCTCTCACCACCGGCGGCCCGGCCCGGTCGCGGAGCGCGTCCGGGCGCGCGCGACAACTGCTTCGACGTGCTGCGGCTGGCGGCTGCCGCGCTGGTGCTCGTGTCGCACTCCTTCGCGCTCGCCGGCCGCGGCGAGCCGCGGCTCGGGCGGACGTCGCTCGGGGTCACCGGCGTCGAGATCTTCTTCGCGATCAGCGGGTTCCTGGTCGCCGGAAGCTGGCTCGCGCAGCCGCGCGCGGGGACGTTCGCGTTCAAGCGCGCGCTGCGCATCCTGCCGGCGCTCGCGCTGACCGTCGCGCTGAGCGCGTTCGTCCTCGGCCCGCTCGCGACCTCGCTGCCGGCGGGCGACTACCTGCGCCAGAGCGGCCCGGCCCGCTACGTCGGCGAGAACCTGCTCGCCGTCGGCGCCGGCGACGCGGTCGGCGACCTCGCCTACCACCTCCCTGGCGTGTTCGCGACGAACGCGAGCAGCGTCGTGAACGGCTCGCTGTGGACGCTGCCCATCGAGATCCGCGCCTACCTCCTCGTGCTGGTGCTCGGCATCGCCGGGCTGCTGCGGCGGCGGCTGTGGTTGGTCGTCACCGCGATGCTGGTGCTGCTCGCCCTGCCCGACGCGGCGGCCGGCTGGGCCGGTGTGGGCCGCCTGGTCGACTGGCGCGATTCCCACCCGGACCCGCTGCTCCTGGCCGTCTTCGGCGTCGCGGCGGTGCTGTACGTGTACCGCGAGCGGGTGCCGCTGCGGCCATGGCTCGCTGCCGCCGCGCTCGCGACCTGGGCGTTCGCGACCTGGGTGCTCACGACCGCCGGGCCACTGAGCAATGTGCTGGTGGCGCTGGCCGTTCCCTACCTCGTGATCTACACGGCCTACGAGGCGCCGCGGTGGCTGCGCACGCTGACCCGGCCCGGCGACGTCTCCTACGGCCTCTACCTGCTGGCCTTCCCCGTGCAGCAGACCATCCTGCAGATCGCCGGCCGGGACGGCCTCGGGCCGCTGGCGCTGCTCGCGATCGCGTTCCCGGCGACCTACGGGCTGGCGCTGCTCTCCTGGCGGCTGGTCGAGCGCCCGGCGCTCTCGCTCAAGCGGACGCACCTTCAAGCCGCCGTAACGCGCCGCCGATAGGGTCGCCGCCAATGTTCCCACCCTGCCGCCGGCTCGGAGCGGCGGGTGTCCTGTTGCTCGTCGTGCTCGCGCTGTCCCCTGCGAGCGAGTCGGCGGCCAAGACGACCCCGCGCCTCGGGAGTCACTCGATGATCGGCCCGCAGATGGACCCGGCGACGGTCGACGCGCTCTTCAAGGCGAGCCACGACGCCCACCTCGGCATCGTGCGGCTCGACGTCCTCGCCTCGTGGCTGTTCCCGAACGGGCCCGACGCGCCGGACTGGAGCAGCCTCGACGCCGTGCGGGCGTCCGCGCGCCGCCACCACGAGCAGGTGCTGGCGCTGCTGTCGGCGGTCCCGCTGTGGGACGCGCGCTGCACCACGCTGACCGAGCGCTTCTACCGCTGCCCGCCTGCCGACGACGCGCAGTGGGCGCGCATCGTTGAGAAGATCGCCGCGCGCGCGCCCGAGATCCGCTTCTGGGAGATCCTCAACGAGGCCAACCTCGTCAACGCGGGCACGGGGGTCGGGGAGTACTTCTACGGTGACGCGGTCCAGTACGCGCGCTTTCTGCGCGTGACGAGCGCGGCGCTCAAGCGCGGCAACCCCAACGCCAAGGTCGTCTTCACCGGCGTGGTGCAGCCCTACGACGCGTGGCTGGCCGAGGTGCTGGCGCAGCCCGGCGCGGCGCGCGCGTTCGACATCGCCAACGCCCACTTCCGGGGCGGCATCGGCAAGCTCGACGACATGGTGCGCTCGGCGAAGGCGGCGTTCCGGCGCGGCGGCTTCCGCGGCCCGCTGTGGGTCTCGGAGATGGGCTACTCGAGCGACCAGGCGTTCCAGTGGGACCCCGACTACCTGGGCTATGACCCCCAGGGCGCCCAGCGCGAGCAGGCGCGCTACGTGCACGACGCCATCACGACGCTGCTGCGCGCCGGCGCCAAGCGGGTCTTCGTCACGCTGCGCGACCTCGACAGCACGTGGGGGATCTTCACCTCAGAGGGCCTGATCGACTGGCCCGGCGCGAGCGCGAAGCCGAGCTACTTCGCGGTCCAGGGCTACGCCCGGAGGCTCATCCGCCACGCCGCGCGGCGTGCAGCGCGCGGACGCGCACTTCGCGGCTCCGCCCGGGCACATGCGCGCCTCCATCGCGCGCAAGCACAACGACGCGGTAGCGCCCGACGCGCTTCTTCCGCTTCACGCTGAAGCGGTAACGCGAGCGGTTCGCGTCCAGCCGCGTCGCGGTGCGACGGCGGACGACCGACCAGTGCCCCTTCGGCGAGCGCTTCTGCAGCGAGACCCGGCCCTTCGGCACGAGCGGCCAGATGGTGCCGAGGACGCGCGAGCGCTTCCGGCCGGCGCTCCGCGAGCGCGCGCCGACCTTGACCGCACTCGAGGCGGTCCGGATCGCGCTCGACACGACCGTCGTCGTCTGGGTCACCACGCGGTACTGCGTGGTCACGAACACGGAGGGGATGTCGAACCGGAACGAGCCGTCGCTGCTTGCCGTGCGGGTCCCACCGAGTTGGCTGAAGCCGGCGCTGAAGGGCCAGTCCTGGCGCTGGAGCGCGAGCTTCGTGCCACCGACCGACGTGCCCGCGACACGCCCGATCACGGACAGGCTGCCGCTCCACAGCACGCGGCTGGGGGTGATCGCGATCGAGACGCCGGTCGGCTCGCGCGGGGTGACGAAGGACCGGTCGAGGCTGCGCGTCGTGCCGGCCGAGTTCGTCGCTGCGGCGCGGAAGTGGTAGCGGGCGTGGGGCCGCAGCCCGGTCAGCGGGATCGAGATGGGAACCCCGCGGT
>JBDTMF010000303.1:0-4082 GCA_039934455.1 Solirubrobacteraceae bacterium | reverse complement strand
AAAGAAGAGCACGAACGGCAGCGCGAGCCCGTCGTTGAGCCCGGACTCGAGGTTCAGGGAGTGCCGCACGAGCCGCGGCACGCGCGGGTTCGTGACGACGGAGGAGGAGAGCACCGGGTCCGTCGGCGACAGCAGCGCCCCGATCAGGCAGGCCTCGAGCCAGCCGAGGCCGACGACCCAGTGCGCGACCAGCGCCACCAGCGCGCCCGTGATCGGCATCGCGAGCGCAAGCTTGCGGAACGGGAGATGCCACGCGGTCTGGAGCATCTCCGCCTCGACCTCGAGGCCGTCGCGGAACAGGATCACGATCAGGGCGATGACGGCCAGGTCGTGCACGAAGCCCGAGCGGGCGTCGAAGTCGAGCACCTCCAGCCCGCCGTGGCCCAGGGCGAAGCCGACCACGACGAACAGCGCCGCCAGCGAGAGGAACGACCGCCGCACGAGGCCGGCGACCAGCGCTCCCGCCATGAGCAGCGAGCCGAACACGAGCAGCACGACCTCGAGCTTCACCGGGATAGAGTCTCCCAGCGAGTCCACGAGGGGAAGGGCCTCAGACGTTGCGAATCACCGTGCTGGGCAAGTCGCCGTCCTGGCAGGATGCCGACGGCGCCTGCAGCGGATATCTGATCGAGGAGGGCGGCTTCCACCTCCTGCTCGACTGCGGCAACGGGGTGTTCGCCAAGCTGCGGCGCTTCATCGACTACGTCGACGTCGACGCGGTCGTGATCTCCCACCTGCATGCCGACCACTTCCTCGACCTGGTGCCGTTCTCGTACGCGCTGACCTACGCGCCGCGCCAGCAGCCCGTCCCCGTCGACCGCTGGCCCGGCACCGACTGCCCGGCCCGTCCCGAGCTGCACGTCCCGCCCGGCGCGACCGCGATGTTCCGCCGCATCGTCGGCGCGTGGGGCAACGAGGACCTGATCGAGAACGCCTTCCAGATGCGCGAGTACGCGCCCACCGAGGCGCTCGCGGTCGGCCCCTTCCACGTCCGCTTCCAGCCCGTCCCGCACTTCACCGAGACCAACGCGGTCGAGATCGCCTCCTCCAACGGCGGCGGGCGCATCACCTACGGGGCCGACCACGCCCCGACCGACGTGATCGTCGACTTCGCGCGCGACACCGACCTGCTGATCATCGAGGCCACGCTGCCCCGCCCCGAGCGCGAGGGCCCGCGCGGCCACGTGACCCCTGGGGAGGCCGGCGAGCACGCCCGGCGGGCGGGCGCGCGGCGGGTCGTGCTGACCCACTTCTCCGACGAGCTGGGGGCCGACTGGGCGCGCCGCGAGGCCGAGGCGACCTTCGGCGGCTCCGTCGAGGTCGCCACCGAGGGCGCTGCCTACGACGTGTAGATCAAGCGCCGCCCCGTTCCGGCCGATGTTGCAGAGGTGAACCCGGAACGGGAGGGCAACGTGAACACCGAGGGCGTGCGCCTGCTGTCGCACCGTCCTTCCGTGCTCTACAAGGTCGAGCATCTCGCGACTGAGCCCGTGGAGGGCGACATCGCGGTCGAGGGCATGCAGCTCGCCGGCCCCGGCTGGGAGGACCGCCTCAAGGACCTGCTGGGCTCGATCTCGCACTCCGAGCGCGCCTGCCTGTTCGCCGTGCGCCTGGACGACGAGCAGGGCCTGCCGATCGCCGCCGACACGCTGCTCGACCGCGCGCGCACCGACTGGTTCCCCGAGTTCCTCTCCCACGGCGTGATGACGCCGCACTTCCAGCCGATCATCGACCTCGCCGACGGCAAGGCCTTCGGCCGCGAGGCGCTGATGCGCGGCAAGATGGGCGCCACCGAGGTCCGGGGCGCCGAGCTGATGGCCGCCGCCGAGGCCCACGACGCGCTCTTCTCCTTCGACTCGCGCGCCCGCGCCGCGGCGCTCGAGATCGGGCTGCCGCTGCTGCCCGACGGCGAGATGCTGTTCGTCAACCTCGACCCGCGCGCCGTCCTCGACATCGAGTCCTCGCTGCGCACGACCTGGCCGGTGGTGCTGCGCATGGGCGCCGACCCGTCGCGGATCTGCCTCGAGCTCGTGCGCCCCGAGCGCACCGCCGACCGCGAGATGCTCAAGAACCTCGTCAACGCGCATCGTGAGCGCGGCGCGCTGGTGGCGCTCGACGACCTCTCCGGCGGCACCGACTCGCTCGCCTGCCTCGAGCTGCTGCGCCCCGACATCGGCAAGATCGACCGCGCCATGACCGCGGGCATCCAGCACTCCCCGGCGCGCCGCCGGCTCGTTGCCGCGCTCGTCGAGTGCGCCCACGAGCAGGGCTGCCGCGTCGTCGCCGAGGGCATCGAGCGCGTCGACGAGTTCGAGACGATGCGGGAGCTCGGCGTCGACCTCGGGCAGGGCTTCTACTTCGGTCAGCCGACGGCCAAGCCGATGGCCGTCGACCCGCGCCTCGTCCGCCGCCGCGCAGAGCTCGTCTAGCGGTCCGCTCGCGGGGAGGTAGCGTTCCGGGTGTGTCGGAACGCGATCTTTTCGCCAACTTCGAGCGCATGCGGCGCGAGATGGACGAGCTGTTCGGCAACGCGTTCGACCGCGGCCTGGCTCCGCGCCGCCGCGGCGGCTTCTCGCCCGCCGTCGACGTCTACTACGTCGGCAACCCGCCGCGGGCGGTCGTGCGCGCCGACCTCGCGGGCATCGACCCGGCCGACGTCGACCTCGAGATCCGCGGCCGCGAGCTGATCCTCGCGGGCCACCGGCGCCCGTCGGAGGACCAGGAGCGCCTCTATCAGCAGCTCGAGATCGAGCACGGGCCGTTCCGCCGCGTGGTCGCCCTCGGCGCCGAGGTCGACGCCGACGCCGCCAAGGCCGTCTACGAGGACGGCATGCTCGTGGTCGAGCTGCCGGTCATCGGCCCCGCCGACGCGCACACCGTGCCGATCGAGCCTGGGCGCCGCTCCGGCGGCGAAGCGTCGTGACCATCGACATCGAGGCCCTCGGCAACGGCGGCCGCGCTGTGGCGCTCGGGGCGCCTCCGCTGCCGGAGCAGCTGCCCGTCCTGCCGCTGCGCGACACGGTCACCTTCCCCGACACGCTGACCCCGCTCGCGGTCGGACAGGAGCGCTCGGTGCGGCTCGTCAACGACGTGCTGGCCGGCGACCGCCAGCTCGTGATGGTCGGCAGCCGCGACCCGGACTCCGAGTCGCCCGCGCCCGACCAGCTCTACGAGTACGGCGTCGTCGGCACCGTCGCGCGCATGCTCAAGGTGCCCGACGGGTCGCTGCGGATCCTCGTCGAGGGCGGGCAACGGGTCCACATCGAGGAGTGGGTGTCCGAGACCCCCTACCTCGTCGCGCGCATCTCCGACGCGCCCGACATCGTCCACGAGGGCCCGGAGCTGACCGCGCTGATGCGCAACGTTCAGCAGACTTTCTCGCGCATCATCGAGGAGGTCCCCTACCTCCCGGAGGAGCTCCAGCTCGCGGTCGCCAACCTCGACGACCCCTCGGCGCTCTCGCACCTGATCGCCGGCTCGCTGCGGATCAAGACGGAGGACAAGCAGGAGCTGCTCGAGGAGCGCGACGTCACCAGGCGGCTGCGGCGGCTGTCGGAGATCCTCGCCAACGAGCTCGAGGTTGCCGCCATGGGCGCGCGCATCCAGTCCCAGGTGCAGTCCGAGCTCGACAAGTCCCAGCGCGAGTACCTGCTGCGCCAGCAGCTGAAGGCGATCCAGGAGGAGCTCGGCGAGCGCGATCCCGCCGAGGCCGAGGTCGAGGAGCTGCGCGAGCAGCTGGCCGAGATCAGGCTGCCAAAGGATGTGCGCAAGGTCGCCGACCGCGAGCTCGCGCGGCTCGAGCGGCTGCCCCAGGCGGCGGCCGAGCACGGGATGATCCGCACCTACCTGGAGTGGATCGCGTCGCTCCCGTGGGACGCCTCGACGGACGACAACCTCGACCTCAAGCACGCGCGCGGGGTGCTCGACGCCGACCACTACGACATCGAGAAGGTCAAGGACCGCATCATCGAGTTCCTCGCCGTGCGGCGGCTGAAGCCCGACGCCCGCGGCTCGATCCTCTGCTTCGTCGGCCCGCCCGGCGTCGGCAAGACCTCGCTCGGGCGCTCGATCGCGGCCGCGCT
>JBDTMF010000302.1:0-4091 GCA_039934455.1 Solirubrobacteraceae bacterium | reverse complement strand
CGTCTTCGCCGGGCCGACGACACCGAGCGCCTCGCCCGCAATCACCTTGGCGACGACGCCGTCGCGCTCGACCGTCGGGACGTCGGCGGCACGCAGGTCTTGATAGCGCGGAGGAGTCATCTTGTCGGCGCGGGGCAGGGTGGTCCCGCCACGGTGCTGATCGTCCCGCCCACCCCTGGAAGACGCCGGGCTGAGATCGCACCGCGCCCCCCGGGCCGTCTGAGCGGAGGCGTCTCAGCTACCTCCCGGTGCGCCTGTCATCGGGGCAGAGAGCAGCTGATGGCGAGCAGCGCTGGCCCGTCCCGGCGCGCTGAAATGACCTTGCACGCTTCATCCGGCTGAGGGTAGAGTCGCTGGGTCGTCGAGGAGGCCTGGCTTGGAGGGGCACGCCCAGTCGTTTGCGACGTCCGTGCTCCGTGCGGACGACCTTCTCGATCTGCACTTTGAGTTCCTCAACCTGCGCCTCGAGGCCAGTGCGCCGGGCGCCGCGCTGGTGCGCGTCGACGCCGCCGCCGACGCGTTCGTCATCGCCACGTTCCCGCCCCAACACGTCGGCGAGGAGGCGTTCGACGAGACGCTTGGCGCGCCGGACGCACCGCCGGTGCGGGCGCTGCTCGCGGGATCCACGCGGCTCGCCTTTCGGGTGCCGCGTGCGCTCCAGCGCATCCCCTTCTCGATCGAATCGATCCTGGCGTGGAACGCGCTGGAGCCGAGCCTGGCGCCCGGCGCGTCCGCCAGCGGATCGTCCGCCGAACCATCCGCCACCGCGACCGCGATCGAGGCGCCGTTCCGGCTCGTGCTCTCTCCCGGCCCGGGCGCCGGCTGGGCGCACGCGACACAGCCGGTGACGAGCTCGGCCGGCTGGACGGAGCTGTGGCACACGCGCCTCACCTCGCGGACCGTGCGCGCGATCTGGTCGCCCGACCTCGCCGAGCCGCCGCCGCGCGACCTGCCCAACATGTCGCTCTCCTCGCAGGACCGACTCGACTTCGTGCGCCTGTCAGCCGGCGGCGACACCGCCATCGCGCCGATCCAGGCGGAGCGGCTGATGCTCAGCTCGCTGGGCGCATGGCTCGACCTGGCGGGGACGTGGAACCTGCCGCTCGCGCCCGCGCTGGGCATGGTCGACCCGCGCGACCTCGAGCCGATCGTCGAGGACGCCTGGCAGGAGGCGCAAACCGGAGGCGAGGATCCGGACGTCGCGCTCAGACAAGTGCTGGCCGACATGGTGCACAGCACCCCGGTCGCAGAGCAGTTCGGGCTGATCCTGTCGCTGCTGCAGATCCCCGGCCCGATCAGCGCCGCGACCGCCGAGCTGTTCGGCCCCCAGCCCGAGCGGCCGAGCCTCGGCACGAAGGAGTGGCGCCACCACGCGACCCAGGGGCGCGACAACTACGTGCGTGTCACGACCCCTGGCTTCCTGTTCCCGCTCGGCCACCGCGCGACGCTCGTCAAGATCACCGAGCGCAAGATCGAGCGAGCGCCCGACGGTGTGCCGACCGCGTACCTGCGCCAGCGCCAGTTGATCGTCGTACAGGAGCCGTTCAAGGACTACAGGCCACTGTCGGGCGCCTACCGCCACGACGGCCGCGAGAGCCCATTCGTGTCGGCGCGCGTGGTCAACGAGGTGACGCCCGCGCTCGACGCACCGCCGAGTGTGCCCGTCGCGTTCTCGCCGTCCGTTGCCGGCGGCGACTTCCCCTGGTCGGTCGTGCTCGAGGACCGCGAGCAGCGCCGCTTGGACCTGTCGATGCCGCTCGTGTTCATGCCGGTCGTCGACGCCGCCGGCGATCGCTTTCAGGAGCGGCTCGCGCGCGACGAGTACCACGAGAACAACCGCCAGTTCGTGTCCGCGGGTGGGCGTCCGCTTGCGTTCGCGGCGCCGCGTGAGGGCCGCGCGGGCGAGGCGGCGCTCACGACTTCGCAGCTCGTGTTCGACGCGCAGCTCGCGCCGGACCTGGACGCCGGGCAGCTCCCGCCGGCGCACCCGCGCTTCCTGCCGATGATCACGTCCGCGGACGTGCGAATCCCCGCCGTCGACGCCCTGCTCGGGCCGGTCGCGGCGACCCGCGGCACCCCGATCGTGTACGACCAGACCTACCTCCGGTCGGGGTTCGACGCGAACGCGAACAGGGGCCAGATGTTCGTGCGCGCCCTCGACGCCGTGAAGCTCGTCTTCCCCGCCGCGCGCGCCGGTGGCGTGGCGCGCCCGAACGTCGCCGTCGACGGCCTCTCGCGCGTGCTCGGTGCCGTCGCCGACGCCGACAAGATCGTCGACGGCAACTTCGACGTCTCGAGCTTCTTCCCCGACGCCAAGATCCTCGGCTTCCTGTCGCTCAAGGACCTGGTCGCGCCGCTGGCCGGCGGGTTCAGGCCGGCCGACTTGCCGGACCTGGCCGGGCTCGACCCCGCCGAGCTGTGGGAGAAGCTGAGGACCGGGGCGCTTGACATGAAGGTGCCCGCGATGACGTCGTGCAGGCTGCGCGACGCGCTCGGCGTCCCGACCGCGGTCGAAACGCAACATGTCTGGTCGCCGAAGCTCAAGCTGAACCTGCCGCCCGAGCTCGACTTCCTGAAGCCGAGCCCGAACGCGAAGCTCGTGTTGGCCACGACGCTGCGCGCGCCGCTGGACGGCTCCGAGCCGACGTTCGAGAGCCGCGGCGAGCTGTCGGGCTTCGCGCTGGAGTTCGCAGGCGCGGTGAAGGTCACCGTCGGCCGGATCGCGTTCACGGCGCGCAGCGGGCGCAAGCTCGACGTGACCGCCGAGGGCGTCGAGCTCAGCTTCGAGGGCCCGCTGGAATTCGTGAACACGATCAGGCGCTTCATCCCCGCGGAGGGCTTCAGCGACCCGCCCGCGGTCTCGGTCACCCCCGAGGGGATTTCCGCGGGCTACTCGCTGGGCCTGCCGACGATCGGCGTCGGCATCTTCAGCCTCGAGAACGTCGGCCTGTCGGCGGAGTTGACGCTGCCGTTCGTCGACAAGCCGGCCGGCTTCCGCTTCGCGCTGTCGGAGCGCCACGACCCGTTCCTCGTCACGGTGTCGTTGTTCGGCGGCGGCGGCTTCTTCTCGCTTGGGGTGCAGGCGGGCGGGCCGCTCGAGGTCGAGGCCTCGATCGAGTTCGGCGGCAATATCGCGCTCGACATCATCGTGGCGAGCGGCGGCGTGCACGTGATGGCGGGCATCTACTTCAAGCTCGCGGGCTCGAAGGTCTCGCTGTCGGGCTACCTGCGCGCGGGCGGCGCGCTCGAGGTGCTCGGCCTGATCACGATCACGGCCGAGTTCTACATGGCGCTGAACTACGACGACGGGAAGGTCTCCGGCGAGGCGTCGCTGACGGTGGGGATCGAGATCCTGTTCTTCAGCGCCCACGTGACGCTGTCGGTCCACCGCGAGTTCGCTGGCGCGGCCGGCGACCCGACGTTCGACGAGCTGGTCGAGCCGGACGACTGGGCGACCTACTGCGCGGCCTTCGCCTGACGATGATCGACGCGCGGATCACATCGGTGGCGCTGCCCAACGGGGTCGACCGGGCGCGCAACGTCGCGCGCGTTTCGCTCTTCCTGTCGCCGCGCCTCGAGAGCGACGAGGGCGACACGCTCGAGCTCTTCGACGCCTTCGTCGACTGGCCGGCGGCGCTCGCGCGTCCTGGCCTGCGCTACTTGCTCCAGGTCGACGACGGGCCGGAGTTCGAGGCGACGGTGGTCGGCGCCGCGCCGCGCTCGGCGCTGTGGCGGGCGCTGTTCCCGCCGGAGTCGTTTGTCGCTCCGCGCTCCAGCGCCGGGATGGTCGACCGCGCGTACGTGACCTATCCGGTACGCGGCGTGACCGGCTACCTGAAGCAGCAATACCAGGAGATCACGACCGAGCACCTGACGGAGCTGCCCCCGCAGGATGCGATCACCGCCAGCTTCCAGGCGCTGATGCCGGTGGCGGGCCGCCACGCCCGGGGCCGGCACGGCCTCGACGCGCACGTGGCCGAGACCCTGGCGTCGGCGCGCGCCGAGGCCGCCGGCCGGCGCGGCGAGACCGCAACCGTTGTCTCGCTGAGCGAGGACGCGGTGATCGCCGCCGCGGGCCTCCCGGCCGGCCC
>JBDTMF010000301.1:0-4117 GCA_039934455.1 Solirubrobacteraceae bacterium | reverse complement strand
CGCAGGTAGTCGATCGGCGACGCCGGGGAGGCGAAGTGGTAGACGAAGTCGACCGGCTCGTCGACGAAGAACGGCTCGATGATGTCCTTGTGCACGAGCTCGAACTCGGGCGCGCGGATGTGCTCGATGTTGTAGAGGGAACCGGTCTCCAGGTTGTCGACGCAGATCACCCTGTGACCGCGACGCAAGAGCTCATCACAGAGGTGAGAGCCGAGGAAACCCGCTCCACCCGTGACCAGACAGGTGGACATGGCGGCCCAGCATAGCGTCTGATTGCGCCACAGAGCCAAGCGGAGTAGCGTCGGCGCGTGACCGAGTTCCCGACCGTGCGGGTCGCCGCGATCCAGGCGACGCCCGTAATCTTAGATTCCGGTGCGTGCGTCGAGAAGGCCGTGCGGCTGCTCGACGAAGCGGCCGGGCGCGGGGTCCGGCTGGCCGTGCTGCCGGAGACCTTCGTGCCGCTGTATCCCTCCAACGCGTGGGCGCGCAGCGCCGCCGGCTTCTCAGGCTGGGACGAGCTGTGGGAGCGGCTGTGGGAGAACGCGGTCGACGTCCCGGGGCCGCTGGTCACGGAGCTGGAGGCGGCGTGCGCGCGGCTCGGCATCTTCTGCGCGATCGGGGTCAATGAGCGCGAGGCCGAGCGCCCCGGCTCGCTCTACAACACGTTGCTGCTGATCGGGCCCGAGGGGCTGCTGCACAAGCACCGCAAGCTGATGCCGACCCAGCACGAGCGGCTGTTCCACGGGATCGGCGAGGGTCGCGACCTCGGCGTCGTGGCGACCGAGCTCGGCCGCGTCGGCGGGCTGATCTGCTGGGAGAACCGGATGCCGCTGGCGCGCTACGCCGTCTACCGCGGCGGCCCGCAGATCTGGGTCGCGCCGACCGCCGACGACTCCGACGGCTGGCTCGCCTCGATGCGCCACATCGCGATCGAGTCCGGCGCCTTCGTCGTCTCGGTCCCGCAGTTCATCCCGGGCGCGGCGTTCCCCGACGACTTCCCGGTCCCGATCGACCGCGAGAAGGTCTACGGCCGCGGCGGCGCGGCGATCGTCGAGCCCGTGGCAGGGCGCGTGATCGAGGGCCCGCTGTACGACCGCGAGGGCATGGTCGTCGCCGACTGCGACCTGCGCGAGGGCCTGCACGCGAAGCGCTGGTTCGACGCCGTCGGGCACTACTCGCGCGAGGACGCCCTGCTGGCGGGCGGGCCTTCGTAGGGGAGGCACTCGAGCGCGAGCCGGCTGGCAGTCCGGCTAACGCGAGGGCTTGCGGCGGAGCACTCGCTCGTCGCCGACGCGCAGCGTCACCCGCTCGGCGTCGAGCGCCTCCAGCAGGGCCTGGGCGTAGCGGCGCGAGGTCTGCAGCTCGTCGCGCAGCGCGGCGAGCGTCAGCGTGCCGTCGCGCTCGATCATCGCGGTCACGCGCCCGGCCACGTCGGCGAGGGCGTCGCGATGGATGTGCATGCTGCGGCCGAGGCGCGTGATGCGGTCGTGCGCGCGCAGGGCGGCGAGCTCGGCGGCGGGCAGCTCGGCGTCGAGCGGCGGCTCGTGCCCGGCCGCGCGCAGGCGCTCCTCGAGCGCGATCGCCTGCGGGGACAGGGGCGCGAGCGCGGGCCTCGCGGCCCGAGTCTCGGCGCGGGGCGGCGGGGCGGGCTCCGGCTCGCCTCGCTCCCGGCGCGCGAGCCGGGCCAGCAGGTCGCGGCTCGGGCCGTGCCGGGGCGGGTCGGGGTCGAGCACCACGCCGCCGCCGAGCGTGTCGGGCGGTGCGAGTGCGCGGATGACCAGGCGGTCGCCGCGCGCCGGGACGAGCGGCTGCTCGAGGCGCAGCTGGAAGTAGCGGCCGCCGAGCTCCGCCAGCCGGGCGGCGGTCTCGCGGGTGCCGTGGTGGACGCCGACGCGCGTGCCGCCGTCGGGCCGGTGGTCGGGCGTGGCCCACTCGAGCGCGACGTCGACGCGGAACGTCGGGGCGAGCGGAGCTGCGTCGTTCGCCGTGGCGGCGGCGCCCGCCGGCCGCGCGCTCGCCGCGCCGCCGACCGCCACGATCACGTCCCCGCGCGCGACCTCGTCGCGCGCCACGCCGGCCAGGTCGAGCGCGACGCGCTGCCCGGCCTCGGCGCGGTCGCGCGGCTCGTCGTGGACCTGCACCGAGCGCACGCGGGCGGGCGTGCCCGCGGGGAGGATCAGCACCTCGTCGCCGCGGGCGGCGCTGCCCGACCACAGCGTGCCGGTGACGACGGTCCCCGCGCCGCGGATCGTGAACGAGCGGTCGACGTGGAGCCGCAGAGGACCGGCCCGCCCGGCCTCCCCCACGCTCGCCGCGGCCCGCTCCAGCGCCGCGCGCAGCGCCTCGACCCCCTGGCCCGCGGGCGCCGCCACGGGCAGGATCTCGGCACCCGGCAGCAGCTCGGCCGCCTCGGCCGCGGCGCGCGCCGGGTCGGCGAGGTCGGCCTTGGTGATCGCGACGACGCCGGTCGCGACCGCGAGCGCCCGCAGCACCGCGGCGTGCTCGCGGGTCTGCGGCATCACGCCGTCGTCGGCGGCGACGACCATCAGGAACAGGTCGATGCCCGTCGCCCCGGCCACCATCGTCCGGACGAAGCGCTCGTGGCCCGGCACGTCGACCACCGACAGCCGCCGCCCCGACGGCAGCTCCAGCGGCGCGTAGCCGAGCTCGATCGAGATCCCGCGCGCCCGCTCCTCGGGCAGCCGGTCGGTGTCCACGCCCGTCAGCGCGCGCACGAGGACGGTCTTCCCGTGGTCGATATGGCCCGCGGTCCCGAGCGTGAGCGGCTTCACACCATGACTTGTATCGTGCGGCGGCACCAGGTACCTTGCGACGCATGGAACCGGCCCTCTCCCAGCTCCGACGCGGCGCGCTCGAGTACTGCGTGCTCGCGCTGCTCCGGGACCAGGAGCGCTACGGGTTCGAGCTCGTGCGCAGCCTGTCGGCGGTCGACGGGCTGGTGACGAGCGAGGGCACGATCTACCCGCTGCTCACGCGCCTGCGCAAGGAGGCGCTCGTGACGACGTCCTGGCAGGAGTCCGCCTCCGGCCCGCCGCGCCGCTACTACCGCCTGACGGACGCGGGCGGGGCGGCGCTGGCGGCGTTCAGCCGGGACTGGGCCCGGTTCCGCGACGGTGTCGACGCACTGCTCACCTCAGGAGGAAGGCATGACCACGATGCGGCGTGACCCGCTGGTCGACGACTACCTGCGGCGGCTGGAGGCCGCCGCGGGCGACCTGCCGCGCGAACGGCGGAAGGAGCTGGTCGCCGAGATCGAGGAGCACGTCGAGGCCGCACTCGCGGAGAGTGGCGACGACAAGCCCGCGGTGCGCGACGTGCTCGAGCGGCTCGGTTCGCCCGAGGAGATCGCCGCCGCCGCCGGGGTCGCTCCCGAGCGCGGCCGCCTCGAGCGCGCCGCGCTGATCGTGCTCTCGGTCAGCTTCGTCCTCCCCGGCGCCGGCTACCTGATCGGCGCGGGGCTCGTGCTGGCGTCGAAGGCGTGGACGGGGCGCGAGCAGGCGATCGGGCTGCTGCTCTCGCCGTTCGTCGTCCTCGCGGGCGCGATCGTCGTGCTGGTCGGAGCCTCGAGCGCCGCCTCGGGCGACTCGTTCGACTCCGGCCTGGGCCCGCTGGAGATCGCCGTGCTCGCCGTCGTCTTCCTCGCCGGCCTGCTCGCGGCGGCCTACCTGTCGTCGCGGCTCAAGCGCCCCTAGCGCGGCCGCATGGGCCGCCACGGCGGCGGGCTGGAGTGGCTCTAGGGGTAGCTGCGCCGGTAGCGCCCGGCGCCGTCGCCGAGCACGTACCGCCCGTGCTCGAAGTACGCCGCCCACATGATCTTGCCGCTGAACCGCGTCGGCACGAGGTACTTGAGGGTCGAGACCTTGACGCGGAGCTTGGCGGCGCCGCGCCGGGCCAGCCGCTGCGGCGCGCGGGGGTCGAGGCGCGAGAACGGGATCGTGGTGGCGGTGTCGAAGCCCGGCCCGGAGTCCGAGCCGAACTGCTCGACGGCGCCGCCCGGCTGCACCTGCACGTGGCGCAGGCGGCCGCCGCGCGTCAGCAGCTGCGCATTGATCCGCTCGGGCGCGAGGTGCAGGCTGGTGAGGCGGAGCTCTGAGCT
>JBDTMF010000300.1:0-4156 GCA_039934455.1 Solirubrobacteraceae bacterium | reverse complement strand
CGCGCCGGCTGCCGTCGCTCGAGCGGCGCGTGAGCCGCCTCGCGCGCGCCGCGCGGGTGGGCCGCCGGGTCGGGCTCGCGGGCGCCGCCTTCGCCGCCACCGGCGGCGCCTACCTCGCTGTCCAGCGCATCGGCTGGAACTCCGTGGCGGCCTCGGTGCTCTCCTCGAGCCCGACCTGGGTGCTGCTCGCGATCGCGCTGATGTGCGCCTCGATGATGCTGCGGGCCGTGTCGTGGCACGCGATCCTGCGCGCCGCGCTGCCGTTGACGCGGCCGCGCTTCGCCGACGCGCTCCAGGGCACCTCGATCGGGGTGCTGATGTCAGCGACGCTGCCCGCCCGCCTCGGCGAGCCCTCGCGCGCGCTGATCGTGGCGCGGCGCCTCGGCCGCCCGCGCGAGCTGCTGCCCTCCGTGCTGGGGACGCTCGTCTCCCAGACGCTGCTCAACCTGCTCGCGCTGGCGATCCTCGGCGCCGTGATGTTCAAGACCGTCGGGTTGTTCGCCGGGCGCCAGCAGGCGCTGCTGCTGTACGCGATCGCGCCGTTCGCGGTGCTCTGCGCCGTGCTCGTCGCCCCCGCGCTGCTGCGCTCCGGCCGGCAATCGCGGTCGCAGCGGGTATCGGCTTGGCTGCTCACCGCGCGCGCCGCGCTCACCCGCGTGCGCTCCGGGCTGCTCGTCTTCCGCTCTCCACGCCTCGGGGTGCTGGCCACGGCCGCGCAGCTCGCCGCCTGGGGCCTGCAGTGGCTCTCCTGCGTCGTGCTGCTCGAGGCCCTCGGGCTCGACGACCACGGCGCGGGCGTCGGCGCGGCCGCGGCCGTGCTGTTCGCGGTCAACGTGACCGCGGTGCTGCCGCTGACGCCTTCGAATCTCGGCGTCTTCCAGGCCGCGTGCGTGGCCGTGCTGACCAGCGGCTACGGCATCGGCGCCGCCGAGGCGCTGGGCTACGGGATCATCCTGCAAGCGGTCGAGGTCGCCACCGCCGTCGTCATGGGCGCCCCCGCGCTCGTCAAGGAGGGCGTGTCCTGGCGCGAGGTGCGCCTGCGCGCCATGCACTCGACGCCGGTGTCGCTCGGCGGCCGGCGGCCGTCGACGTCGCACTCCGACGCCTGACCGCGCGGCGCCGCGAACTTCAACTGCGCTGGGTACCCAGCCGCACCGGTCACACCGCCGGGTTGCGCAAGCATCCGGCCGCGTACGAGCGGACGACCATCGCCTTCCGCGACGGCGCGTTCGGCCTCAGGTAGGGTCGGAACGACGGGCGCGCCGCCTCCGTCACATTTGACGGGAGCTGACGTGCTCGGGAGAACGCTGGTCGTCGTTGTCGTCCTGCTCGGCCCGTGCGCAGCGACGCCGGCCGCCGAGGGCGCCAAGAAGGTCAAGCGCTGCAAGGCCTCTCAGGTGAAGACGAAGGTGACGATCGCGCACCCGCGGCACCGCGTCACCGTGTGCCTGCCGCGCGCGGTGAAGCGCCCGGCCTCGGTCCCGGCGGCCTGGCGCAAGGCGCGCGCGATCGCGCTCAAGCATGTGTCCAGGCGCGTGGCGCGAGCGCTGCGCACGAAGGCCGCACGCCGGGTGCGCCGCGCCGACGCCGTCACGGATCGTGCGCTCGCGGGCGCGGTCGCGGTCGCCCGCGCGGCGAAGGTCACCCACGAGAGCGACACGCAGACGCTGAGGAGCCCGCCGGGCACGCGCACCATCCAGCGCCGCGACGGGACCGAGTGGGACGACGAGGAGCCCAACCCAGGCACCGAGAAGAAGATCGCGATCGACACCACGAGCGTGCGCATCGCCGGCCTGTCGTCGAGCAAGGCGACGCGCCTCGAGCTGACCAACCTCATGTCGCGCTGCCCCGACGCGAGCGGGATCGGGCACGGCACGATCAATTACCTCCACAGCGAGCGGCAGACCGTCACCCAGGGGAGCGGCGGCTCACTGGTCCACGAGCGCCGCGACACGTTCGACGCCACGGTGCTGGTTCACTTCGACGACCAGGCGGACGTGACCTCGGTCGACGTCAAGGGCGACTGGAAGTTCAAGGCGGGGTCGTTCTCGGCCGGCGGAGGCCTGACGGCGACGGCCGGAGCGAACGGCCACGTGGCGGACTTCAATGTGACCGTCGCCAACGCGAACGGCCCGGGTGCCACGGCCGTGGGGGTGCTGCTCGGCACCATCGGCGTCCTCGTCCCGATCGACAGCACCGGTGAGATGGTCAGCGGGAGCGCTCGCCGCGCCGGCAATGGGACCTGCGCGAAGATCCTGCCCGACCCGACCTCGGTGCACGTGAAGCCGAGCCAGACCGTCGAGATCAGCGCCGGGCTGCGCGACGCGAAGGACGAGGCGCTCACCGGCCTGGTCAAGGCGACGGCCGCGACGGCGAGCGTCACGCCCGAGGCGCAGGCCGACCCCGTCGCCAGGTTCACCTACGCCGCGCTCTCCTCGGTCCCCGCGGGGCGTACGGACACCGTCACGCTCAAGCACGTCTCCAGGCGCGGCCGGGCGCGGGAGCAGACGGTCACGATCATCTACGACGACCCGCCCGAGCCGCCGCTGCCCAACCACTACAGCGGGACGGTCTCCGGCCGCTGGGATTCGGTCTCGTCCTTCGCGGAGCACTGGACCTACACGGGCAGCGTCGCGCTCGAGTACGCGGGCGACGATCCATTCGCCCCTCCAGGGGGGCCGCCGGACCGCTACCGACGCTTCCACGTGACGAGCGGGACCGCGCACGTGATCGTGAACGTGACGTACTCGGGCGGATGCGGATACAAGGGCAACGGCGACGTGACGTTCGACGTCGGCGACCAGAGCGGCTCGATGAGCGTGCAGGCCACCGCCAGGCCGGCCTATCTCATCGGCCTCTCGAGCCGCAACAAGTTCATCACCGTCACCAAGACCGGGGCCGGCTCAGGCTGTAACGCGGGCGAGACCATGCAGGCAGGAGTGCCGGGCATCTGGGCGCAGACGCGGTCCGCGCACACGACCACATCCTCGATGCTGGAGGACTCGGAGGATGACTCGACCCCCGAGTCGCCCTTCGACTACGACACCGTCTCCAAGTGGAAGCTGACACCTTCGCCGTGACGCAATGTCAGCTTTGGGACCTCCTTTGGTAAAGTTTTCTTTCGCCCTCTCGCTCTCTCGCCGCGCGTTCTCCGCGGGTCCGTGATTTCGGCGCCACACGCACGGATAGGACGGAGGTCGGCACGATGGGAGCTTCGGACCCAGTGAGGGCCGACAGGCTGGACGAAGCGCTTCTGCTCAGCGTCCTCTCCGACGTCAAGAACGGCGACTTCAGCGTGCGCATGCCGCTCGACTGGACGGGCGTGCCGGGCAAGATCGCGGACCGGCTCAACGACGTCATCGCGGCGAACCAGAGGCTGGGCGCCGATCTCGCGCGCGTCAGCCGCGTGGTCGGCCGCGAGGGCAAGCTGTCCCAGCGCGTCGTCGCCGGCGGCGCGGACCGCGTCTGGGCCGAGAGCATCGAGTCCGTCAACAGCCTGATCGACGATCTCGTGCGCCCCACCAGCGAGATGCAGCGCGTCATCGGCGCGGTCGCCGGCGGGGATCTGAGCAAGAAGATCACCGCCGACGTCGAGGGTGAGGTGCTCGAGCTCAAGCACACCATCAACGCGATGGTCGACCAGCTCAACCTGTTCGTCTCCGAGGTCACCCGCGTCATCCGCGAGGTCGGCACCGAGGGCAAGCTCGGTCAGGCGGCCGCCGTCACGATCGAGGTCGGCGGCGTATGGAAGGACCTCACCGACAACGTGAACGTGATGGCCGGCAACCTCACCGGCCAGGTGCGAGACATCGCCGAGGTGACGACCGCGGTCGCCAACGGCGACCTCAGCAAGAAGATCTCGGCCGACGTCAAGGGCGAGTTCCTCGAGCTCAAGAACACCGTCAACGCGATGGTCGACCAGCTCAACCGGTTCGCGTCGGAGGTCACGCGCGTGGCGCGCGAGGTCGGGGTCGAGGGCAAGCTCGGAGGCCAGGCGCAGTCGGCCGAGGTCGCCGGCGTCTGGAAGGACCTGACCGACAACGTCAACCAGCTCGCGGCCAACCTCACCAATCAGGTGCGCGCGATCGCCGACGTGGCGACCGCGGTGACCGAGGGCGACCTGACACGACAGGTCGGCGTCGAGGCCAGCGGCGAG
>JBDTMF010000299.1:0-4169 GCA_039934455.1 Solirubrobacteraceae bacterium | reverse complement strand
GCAACATCAACGTCTCCAACGTCTGCATCGTCGGCTGCGCGTTCTGCGGCTTCGGCCAGGGCCGGCGCTCGCCCGACGCCTACGAGCACTCGCGCGAGGAGTTCGCGGCTCGCATCGCCGACGCCGTCGACTTCGGCGCGACAGAGCTGTGCATCCAGTCGGGCATCCACCCCGACTGGGGCCTGGAGGACTACGAGGGCTGGCTGCGCTACGCCAAGGAGCTCGCGCCCGACCTCCACCTCCACGCCTACAGCCCGATGGAGGTCGCCCACATGGTCGACGTCTCCGGGCTCTCCCCGCGCGCGGTCTTCGCGCGGCTGCGCGAGGCGGGGCTGGATTCGACGCCGGGCACCGCCGCCGAGGTGCTC
Organism: Solirubrobacteraceae bacterium; assembly: GCA_039934455.1. GTDB lineage: Bacteria > Actinomycetota > Thermoleophilia > Solirubrobacterales > Solirubrobacteraceae > DASQFQ01. The sequence goes on along the minus strand of JBDTMF010000299.1, from coordinate 3,801 downwards.
CACGACGGCGTGCGCGAGCGCATCTCGCCGAACAAGCTGCCGGCCGCTCGCTGGATCGAGATCATCGAGGCGAGCCACGCCGAGGAACTGCGCTCGACTGTGACGGTGATGTTCGGCCACATCGAGGAGCCGCACGAGCTCGCCGAGCACATGCGCGTCGTGCGGGCACTGCAGGAGCGCACCGGCGGCTTCACCGAGTTCGTGCCGCTCTCGTTCATCCCGTTCCACACCCTGCTCGGCCGCACGCACGGCATCGAGGAGATCTCGCGCGAGGAGAACCTCAAGCACACCGCGGCGTTCCGCCTCGCGCTCGGACGCAGCATCCCGAGCCTGCAGGCGAGCTGGGTCAAGATGGGCCTCGACGCCGCCACCGAGGCGCTGCGCTGGGGCGTCAACGACCTCGGCGGCACGCTGATGGAGGAGTCGATCTCGCGGATGGCCGGCTCCTACCACGGGGTCCGCCTCGAGCCCGCCGACCTGATCGGCGCCGCCCACGCCGCCGGCCGCGCCGCCGCCGAGCGCACGACGCTCTACGACATCCGCCGCCGCTACGAGCTCGAGGTCGCCGCTCAGATGACCGATTCCACGACTCCCACGACCCCTCGGGCCATGGAATCGACCATCTAGTGGCAACGTTGGTCCTGGGACCGGCGCTGCGCTACGCCGGGGAGACCGAGGCGCTCGTCTGGGTCGAGACCGACGCGCCGTGCACGGTCTCGGTGCTCGGCTGCGAGGCGCGCACGTTCTGCGTCGAGGGTCATCACTACGCGCTGGTGCAGTGCGACGGCCTCGAGCCCGGCCAGGTCACGCCCTACGAGGTCCACCTTGACGGCGAGCGGGTGTGGCCGCTGCCCGACAGCCCCTATCCCCCGAGCGTGGTCCGCACCCATGACCCGGAGACGCCGACGCGGATCATGTTCGGCTCCTGCCGCGTCTGCGCGCCGCACGAGCCGCCGCACTCGCTGCGCAAGGACGAGCACCCCGACGGCCGCGAGGTCGATGCGCTGCGCGCGCTCGTGCACCGGATGCGGGACCAGGAGCCGTCGGAGTGGCCGGAGGCGCTGATCCTGCTCGGGGACCAGGTCTACGCCGACGAGGTCTCGCCGGGCGTGCGCGAGTTCATCCGCTCCCGCCGCGACCCCGAGGTGCCGCCGGGGGAGACCGTCGCCGACTTCGAGGAGTACACGCGCCTGTACTGGGAGTCGTGGGGCGCGCCCTACATGCGCTGGCTGCTCTCGACGGTGCCCTCGTCGATGATCTTCGACGACCACGACGTCCACGACGACTGGAACACGTCGAAGACCTGGGTCACCGACATCCGCGCCCAGGGCTGGTGGGACGACCGGATCGTCGGCGGCTTCATGTCCTACTGGGTCTACCAGCACCTCGGCAACCTGTCGCCGCGCGAACTCGACGACTACGAGGTCTACGCGCGGGTGCGCGAGGCGGAGGACGCGGGGGAGATCCTCAGCGACTACGTCTTCAAGGCCGACCGCGAGGTCGAGGGCACGCGCTGGAGCTTCTGCCGCGACATCGGCCAGGCGCGGCTCGTGATGGTCGACTCGCGCGCGGGGCGGGTGCTGGACCCGAGCGAGCGCAGCATGGTGGACGAGGACGAGTGGAAGTGGATCGAGGAGCAGGCGCGCGGCGGGTGCAAGCACCTGCTGATCGGGACCTCGCTGCCGCTCCTGCTCGCGCCCGGAATGCACTACCTCGAGGCCTGGAACGAGGCGGTGTGCGAGGGCGCGTGGGGGCCGGTCGGCGCGCACTACGGGGAGAAGCTGCGCCAGGGCCTCGACCTCGAGCACTGGGCGGCGTTCGGGAAGTCGCTCGAGCGCATGATGGGCCTCGTGCGCGCGGTCGGCACGGGCGAGCGCGGAGAGGCGCCGGCCTCGATCGTCGCGCTGTCGGGCGACGTCCACCACGCCTACCTCGCAGAGGTCGCGTTCCCGAAGGGCACCGGCATGCGCTCGACCGCGTGGCAGGCGACGTGCTCGCCGTTCCGCAACCCGCTCGACAGCAAGGAGCGGATGGTGATGCGCTTCATGGCCTCCGCGCCGGCGCGGGTGATCATGCGCGGGCTGGCGAAGCTCGCCGGGGTCGAGGATCCGCCGGTCCGCTGGCGCTATGTCCACGACCGGCCGTGGTTCGACAACCAGGTCGCCACGATCGAGCTCGACGACCGCAGGGCGACGGTCACCATCGAGAAGACGCTGCCGCCCGAGGACGCCGCGCACCCGGCGCTGCGGCTCGAGCGCGTCTTCGAGCGCGACCTCTGCTGACACGCCGTCGATTTCTCCGCAAAGAGCGGGCGTTCGGGCGCCCACTCGGGGCCCGGCGACATGAATTTCCCGCTGCGATCATCATTGGGTAAGCGCACCTTTTGGAAAGAAGCCCACTTTCGTGCCACAAACCGACGCCGACCTGCTGCTCGCAGCACGGACGGACCCACAGGCGTTCCGCGAGTTCTATGACCGCTACGCCGTCTGGGTCCGTGCCTGGTTCCAACGCCAGACGAGCTCCGAGACCGCCTCCCTCGACCTGACCGCCGAGACGTTCGCGCAGGCCTGGCGGTCGGTCAGGCGCTTCCGCGACGAGGCGGAGGGCTCGGGCGCCCCGTGGCTGTTCGGCATCGCCCGCAACCTGCTGCGCCAGTTCCACAAGCACAACCGGATCGAGACCGCGGCGCGGAACCGGCTCGGGCTCCCGCTCGCGTTCGCGGAGTCCGAGGAGTACGACCGCGTCGACGAGCGGATCGCCGCCTCGGAGATGGGGCCCGCTCTCCACACCGCGGTCGAGGGCCTGCCGGGCCTGCAGCGGCGCGCGCTCGAGCTGCGCGTCGTGCAGCAGCTCTCCTACGACGAGGTGGCGGGCGAGCTCGGCTGCAGCCAGAACGCCGCGCGGCTGCGCGTCTCGCGCGCGCTGCGCACCCTTACCTTGGAGCTGGGGTCCGCGGAGGGCTCTGCCGGATGAGCCGCGATCCGCATCTGCCTGACGACCTCGCCCGTCTGGGGGTCTATCTCGAGGCCGCGACGGTGGAGGCCATGCGTCGCCGCGCTCGCCGCCAGACGCTGATGAACTTCGTGGGCGCGGTCGTGCTCGCGGTTCCGTTCGCGCTGGCGGTGGCCGCCACCGACCTCTCGCCGGGCGACGCGTTCGCGCCGCCGCCCGCGGTGATCTCGCTCGCCCTGGAGCCGCCCACCAACGCGTTCATGGTCCGCCACATCCCCGACGAGCCGCTGCCGCCGTCGGCGAAGCAGGAGTGCCGCACCGCGCACGACTGCCGCGGGTTCGTGAAGCCGGCGCCACACATCGACACCCTGGGGAAGCGATAGCGATGGCCGTCAGATCGATGCCCGTGGTGCCCCGGCGCGGCGCCGAGCGCGCCCGCACCGGCCGCCTGATCCACGACTCGCTCGGCCTGCTCTCCTCGAAGTGGGCGGTCGACGTGCTGCTCGCGCTCGGCGACGGCACCCGCCGCTACCACCAGTTGCTCGCCGACCTCGAGCCGATCTCGGAGAAGGTGCTGACCCAGACGCTGCGGGCGATGGAGCGCGACGGCCTCGTCGGCCGCCGCGTGCACCCTGAGGTCCCGCCGCGCGTCGACTACGCGCTGACGCCGCTGGGCGCCAGCCTCGCCGGGCCGTTGAAGGCCCTGGGCGCGTGGTCGCTCGCGCACGGCCAGCGGGTCGAGGAGGCGCGCGGGCGCTTCGACGAGCGGCTGCGGGCCAAGCGCGCGGCCTAGTCTACTTCCCGCGGATAAACGCTTGAGTTCTGAAAGCGCGACGGCCGCGTCTGGTG
>JBDTMF010000298.1:0-4184 GCA_039934455.1 Solirubrobacteraceae bacterium | reverse complement strand
AACCAGTGACCTCCGCCTTGTCGAGGCGGCGCTCTCCCAGCTGAGCTAATCGCCCTGGGAACGCGGCGAAGGCTAGCAAGCGGACCGGGATGGGTACGCGTCTCGGATGACCACGATCGACGCATCCATGCGCGCCCTCGAGATCCAGGGCACGACCGTCCCCAAGCTCGGCTTCGGCACCTGGCAGATCGAGGGACCCGAGTGCCAGGAGGCGGTCGAGGACGCGCTGGCGATCGGCTACCGGCACATCGACACCGCGCGCGCCTACGGCAATGAGGAGCACGTCGGGCTGGGCCTGACCGCCGCCGCCGTCCCGCGCAACGAGTTCTTCCTCACGACCAAGATCTGGCGCGAGGAGTACGCGCCCGACGATCTGCGCCGGGCGGCCGAGGACTCGCTGCGCAACCTTCAGGTCGATCACCTCGACCTGCTGCTCCTGCACTGGCCGAATCAGGACTTCGCGCTCGAGGAGACGCTCGGCGCGCTGATCGCGCTGCGCGACGACGGGCTGATCACGCACCTCGGCGTGTCGAACTTCCCGGCGTCGATGCTGCGCGAGGCGCTGAAGGTCGCCCCGATCTTCTCCGACCAGGTCGAGTTCCACCCGTTCCTGGGCCAGGACGCGCTCGTCGAGCTTGCGGCGGAGAAGGACTTCATGGTCACCGCCTACTCCCCGCTCGCCCGCGGCAAGGTGCCGAAGGACCCGACGCTGCGCGAGATCGGCGAGGCGCACGGCAAGACCGCCGGCCAGGTCGCGCTGCGCTGGCTGCTCGACAAGCCGCAGGTCGCCACGATCCCGAAGGCCTCGAGCCACGAGCGGCGGGTCGAGAACTTCGAGGTCTTCGACTTCGTGCTGACCGACGACCAGCGGGCCCGGATCGAGGCGCTGCCGAAGGGCGAGCGCATCATCGACCCCGGGTTCAGCCCGGACTGGGACGCCTAGAAGGGCGTCAGCGCGGCGTTGCGGGCGGCGCCCGCGTTCGCCCAGGTGAGCTGGAGCCCGGCGAGCACGACCGAGGCGGGATCGATCGCGCCGCTGTCGAGCACGTTTTCGCCGGCGCCGTCGTACCCGTGCAGCTCGAAGCCGCTCTCGATCGGCGCGAGCCAGGCCGCCACACCGGCGGTCGAGAGCCGCAGCGAGCCGGTCCGCGCGTGCGTGCGCGTGGTCCGGTCACGCCGGGTGCGGATGTCGCTGATGACGACCGAGGTCTGGGTGGTCTCGTAGTCCGGCGGGCAGGCTGCCTTGCAGGAAAGGTCGGTCGCATCGAAGGCGACCGCGAGGAAGCGCCCCGCCAGCCGCACGTCGCGGAAGCCGCCGCTCTCGACGTAGCCGTCGTCGTACTCCCTGACCACGAGGTGCTTGCGGCCGGTGGCCCGCAGGCAGCCGGTGAGGCGCCGGTTCCCGTTCCGGCGGACGAAGTAGACGCGCACGAGCCGGTTCATGGCCACCGTGTGCGAGCGCTTGACCGCGCAGCGCGCCTTCCTCCCGGCGGCGCTCGCCCCCGCCGGCGCCGCGAACGCGACGAGCCCGACGAGCAGGAACAGCGCGAGCCGGCGGCGCATGGTGCCGTCATACCATGCAGCGGGCCGCGAAGCTAGCCTGTAGGACCCTCCGGCGCCGTGGCGGAGTGGCTACGCAGCGGCCTGCAAAGCCGTTTACACCAGTTCGATTCTGGTCGGCGCCTTCCCCTTCCCACCCCGTCTCGCTTATTCGACGGCCACGAAGCGCATCTGCACGTCGCCCATCGCGATCGCGTCGCCGTGCTGGAGCACGGCCTGCGCGACCCGCTCGCCGTTGACCCGCACGCCGTTGAGGCTGCGGTCGTCCCACAGGACGACCTCCTCGCCCGTGCGCGTGACCACGGCGTGGCGGCGTGAGACCGAGCGGTCCTCGAGCACGACGTCGGAGGCGATCCCGCGGCCGAAGCGCAGGCTCCCCTCGCCGACGGCGATCACCACGACCTCGCCCCCGTCCTCGATCGCGAGATAGCGACCCGGCGCGAGCTGCTCCGCCGTCAGGGCGGCGCGCTGGCGGTCCCGCTGGGAGATCCGCGGGAGGTCCCCGCCGACCTGCGTGGGCGCGTCGGCGACGGTCTCGTCGTTTGCGGAGTCGAACGGGTGCTGTGGGGCGAGCGTCGTCATGCCAGAAGTCTCGGCCGCTTCCTGAAGCGGGAGATAAGTTCTGCGGCGACGGCTAGGGTGCGGCGCGATGCGGATCCTCGTCACCGGGTCGCGCGGCAAGGTCGGATCGGCCACCGTCGACGCCCTCCACGCGGCGGGCCACAAGGTCACGGCCTGCGATCTCGGCGCCGCCGTCTTCGAGTCGGCCCCTCCCGGCGCGCCCGCCTATCAGCAGGCTGACCTCACCGACGCGGGCGAGGCATATGCGGTGGTGCGCGGCCACGACGCGGTGATCCACGCGGCGGCGATCCCGGAACCGACCCGCAACCCGCCCCACATCGTCTTCCACAACAACCTGATGGGCGTCTTCAACACGCTCGAGGCCGCGATCCGCTTCGGCGTCCCGCGCTTCGTCAACGTCTCGAGCGAGACGGTGCCGGGCTTCTTCTTCCCCGAGCGCCCGTGGCTCCCGGACTACGCGCCGGTCGACGAGGAGCACCCGATCCGCCCGCAGGACCCCTACGCGACGGCGAAGCACTTCTCCGAGCTGCTGATGGACGCCGCGATGCGCCGCTCGGACATCCGCTGCCTGACCATCCGCCCGAGCTGGGTCCAGTGGGAGGGCAACTACGAGCGCAACCTCGGCCCGATCCTGCGCGATCCCGAGGGCTCGCCGCCGAGCGCCGGCCTGTGGGCCTACATCGACGTGTACGACCTCGCCGACTCGCTGCGCCTCGCGGCCGAGTCCGACCTCGACGCGCACGAGGTCTTCTACATCGCGTCGCCCGACAACAACGCCAACCGCCCGCTCGCCGACCTCATCCGCCACCACCACGGCGACGCGATCGAGATCCGTGAGCCGCTCCCCCGCCCCGACGCATCGGGGCTCGCGATCGCGAAGGCGGAACGGCTGCTCGGCTACGCCCCCACGCGGTCCTGGCGCGACTACCTGACCGAGGACGGGACGCTGCTCGACGATGCGCGCGAACGCCACGAGCGCGGCGACACCGGCATCCAGCGCGGGCGCGCGGTCGGCTAGGCGGTCGCCGCGATCGTCGGCTGGCCCTCGGCCTGCCGGCGCGCGGTGGGATCGACGCGGGCGGCCGCGTAGGCCGCGTCCTGATCGAGCGTCTCCCCCTCGAGCAGCGCGGCGACGAGCGACTCGAGCTTCTCCCGGTGCTCCGTCAGCAGCGCGGTCACGGCCTGGTGGCTCTCAGCGACGATCCGCTGGACCTCCTGGTCGATCAGCCGCTGGGTGTCGGGCGAGACCTCGGCGGTGCCGGGCAGCAGCGGCCCGCGCGCCTCGGAGGGCATCACCGCGATCGGGCCGATCGCGCGGCTCATCCCCCAGCGGCCGACCATCGCGCGGGCGATCCCGGTCAGCTGCTCGATGTCGGACTCCGCGCCGGTGGTGATCGTGCCGTACACGAGCTCCTCGGCGACGCGGCCACCGAGCGCGACCCGGATCTTCGTGAGCAGGTAGGCCTCCTCGTAGTTGGCCTTGTCGAGCTCGGGTGCCGAGAGCGTGACGCCGAGCGCCATCCCGCGCGGGATGATCGAGACCTTGCGGACCGGGTCGGCGTCGGGTGTGAGCATGCCGACGATCGCGTGGCCGGCCTCGTGGTAGGCGACGCGCTTGCGGTCCTCCTCGGACAGCACGGTGCCGCGCGGGGCGCCGAGGACGATCTTCTCGAGCGCGTCGGTGAAGTCGGCAAGGGCGACCTTCTCGTGGTTGCGGCGCGCCGCCGTCAGGGCCGCCTCATTGGCGAGGTTGGCGAGATCGGCGCCGACCATGCCGGGCGTCGTCGAGGCGATGCCGTCGAGGTTGACGTCGTCGGCGAGCGGGAGCGAGCGTGTGTGAACCTCGAGGATCTTGCGGCGGCCGTCCTTGTCGGGCGGCGGCACGACCACGCGGCGGTCGAAGCGGCCCGGGCGCAGCAGCGCATTGTCGAGGATCTCCGGGCGGTTGGTGGCCCCGAGGACGATCACCGCGACGTCGGACTCGAACCCGTCCATCTCGGTGAGGATCTGGTTGAGCGTCTGCTCGCGCTCGTCGTTGCCGC
>JBDTMF010000297.1:0-4230 GCA_039934455.1 Solirubrobacteraceae bacterium | reverse complement strand
GTTTTTCGCCAGCCCTGACGCAAGCCTTGACGCCGCCCTCCACGAGCGCCTCCTCGGCCTCGACCACGACCTTGCTCGTGGCCCCACTGCCCTTGGCCGCCACCTCGCCGGCCGTTTCCTCGATCTCGGCGGCGGCCTTGGGACCGTGGGGCGACTCGCCGGAAGCACGCTTGGCGCCTTCTTTGGGACGCGAGTACGGCTTGACTGCGTCTGGGTGATTGCCCGGGTGATGCGGGTGTTTGCGTTCGCGCCAGAGCCGCTCCAGGTCGGACTCGTGCTCCTCGAGAGTGCTCAGGGCCTTCTGCGCCTCCTGTCGGAGCTCGTGCGGGAGGCTTTCGTCACCCATCACCCCCTCGAGCGCGGTACTCAGTTGCTGGCGCCATCTTGGGCCATGGCGTCGTGCCCCTATGGATACACCGGGGTTCGGCCGGGGACGGCCCGCCTTCTCGATGACATCCTGCGCCACCGACGGTGCCTCGGCCTCCCCGCTTTGCCGCTTCGATCTCGGCCTGGATCTCCGGGATCGGGCGCCAACGCGAGTTGCGGGCGATGAGGCCGCTCACGGCGTGGTTGCCAACGGCTCGTTGAAGCAAGAGCACCGAGGCATGCGGATCGCGCACCCCCGCCACGCCGAGCTGTGTCGCCGCGGCGTGGGGGGCGGGTCCGCGGTGCGTGCGACCCCTCATCTGCCGACTATACGCGAGCGGGCGGAGTTGGATGGGCGTTCTGGGGGCGAGCACCCCGCGGTTTTCTCCTCCCGAAGCCGGTCCTAGCCCAGCGCCCCGGATGAACGGGTAAACACCATGTCAAGGCCGGTTGAAATCTGGACCGCCTAGCGCTGTCCCTAGGCGCGAGTCCGGGCGTGTCGGGCTGCACGCCGCCTCGTCCGGCGATCCCTGAGGGCCAATCGCTCCTGCTTATCTGTGCCGGAGTCCGGCGTCAACCTCGGGAGTGACCGGGGTTGAACGCGGTGGGTCGTGGTCGGGGCGGTTGCGGTGCGTGCGGGCGCCCGGGCTTATCTCGGTCCGCGACCCTGTGTTCCGGGAGGGTGACGTGATGGTTGATGGGGTGTTCCCGCGGGGTGACGCGTTGCGGCCGCTCGGTCTTTGTAGGCCGTCCACCTTCCAGTGGCGGCAGCAGCATGCGGGGAGCGGGCGCGGGACATCGGGTGAGGAAGGGCTGCCCGCGCGCCGACCGCCGTGGTCAGGCGGGCTGCAGCGCCTGGTCGCCGAGTTCGCGCAGGACGTGGAAGCTGCGCTTGAGCAGCTTGCGTGCCAGTGCGAGGCAGACGCGGTTGCCGCCGAGCCGTTCGGCGGCCTGGTCGTAGTAGGCGCGGTCGCGGCTGCCGGGCCGCCGCGCGGCCTGGGCGGCTTCGTAAAGCGCCCAGCGCAACGCGGGCGGTCCTTGGCGGGAGAGGTGTCCGGGCGAGCGGCGCTGGTCGGACTGATGGACCGTGATGTCCAGGCCGGCGTAGCGGACCGCTTGGCGCGATGAGCTGAAGCGGCGTGTGTCCCCGAGCTCGGCGAGGATCGCGACCACGGTGAGCTCACCGACGCCGCAGAGGCCAATGAGCGCGCGACAGCCGGGCTGGCGGCGCGCGTAGCGACGCAGCTGAGCGGTGATTCCGGCCGATTGGGCGTCGAGCGCGTCGATCATCGCCAGCGCGACAGTGACCTGTTCGCGTGCCGCGTCCGGCAACGCGAGTCCGCTCAAGCCACGTGCGATTCGCCGCGGTGAGCAGGCCAGCCTTCTGCGGATGCCCGCGGTGATAGAGCAACCGCATGGATGCGTTGCTGCCACTCGCCGCGCTGATCAACCAGCGTGTGACGCAACCTGACGCGGGCGCGGAGATCGAGCAGGTGCTCGGGCGCGATGTAGGACTCCGGCAACCGACCCGTCATCAGCAGCTCGCGCAGATGGCGAGCGTCGCCGCGGTCGGTCTCGGCCCGCCGCTTGTTGCCCTTCAGCGCGCTCGCTTCCGCCGGCTCGGCCAGATGCGGCTCGGCACCGATCGCGCGCAGCTCTTCAACCACGAACCGCCAGCCCGTCGTGGCCTACAACGCGACCTCGAGCTGCTGACCGGCAAACCGCGCCAAGAACCGCCGGACACCGGCACGATCGGCCGGCATCACACGCGCGCGAGACACCTCGCCAGTCTCAGGGTCCAGCCAATCCGCGGTGACCTGCGCGCGGTGCTGATCCAAACCCATCACGACGGTCACGGCAACCTCCTCGAGCACACGACGCGGACCACCCCGCCCGCCCATGGCCTACACCCCGGTCAGGACGACACCCGGCTTATGCCATCTTTGCGCGAGGAGCAGCGGCGGCGTATCACCCTCCCCCCAAGTACCTGACGTGCCTCCGTGCGGGGGGTGAGCCGTGGTCCGCGGGCTCTTGGCTCGTGTCTGACCTCAGCTGGATCACGTCGCTTCTGCGTGCGAGTAGGTTGCGAGGGTGGAGATCGTCCGGGCTGACGGGCTCGAGATCGCCTATCGGCGTGTCGGCGACGGGGCGCCGCTGGTCTTGGTGCACGGAGCCGCCGAGGACGGCCGCGTGTGGCAGCCCCAGCTCGCCGCCCTGGCCGACGAGTTCACGGTCGTTGCGTGGGACCAGCCAGGCGCGGGCGGCTCCTCGGACGTGCCGGCGGTGTTCGGCCTGGCGGACTACGCGCGCTGCCTCGCAGCGCTGATCGAGGCGATCGGGCTCGGCCCGGCGCACGTTGCAGGCGTCTCCTGGGGCGGAACCGTCGCCCAAGAGCTCTACCGGCACCATGCCGAGCTCGTCGCGACGCTGATCCTCGTCGATACCTACGCGGGCTGGAAAGGCTCGCTGCCGGAGGAGGAGGTGCGCGCCCGGGTCGTGGGCGTGCTCAAGACGCTCCAAGGGCCGGGGGAAGCGTTCGATCCCACCTTCCCCAGGCTGTTCGCCGGCGACCCACCGGCCGAGTTCCTCCCGCTCCTGGACGAGATGGCCGCCGCCGTCCGCCCCGAGAGCCTGAGCAACCTGCTGCGCGTCATGGCCGAGGCCGACCTGCGCGACGCGCTCCCGAGGATTGCCGTGCCGACCTTGCTCATCTGGGGCGAGCTCGACCTACGTTCACCGCTCAGCGTCGCCGAGAAGTTCCAGCAAGCGATTCCCAACGCGCAGCTCGTCGTGATCCCCAACGCCGGCCACATGAGCAACCTCGAACGACCCGGACCGTTCAACGACGCCGTGCGCGAATTCTGTCGCACCCACCCGCCGCGTCAGAGCTGACCACATGCGGCCCGACGCCCCGCATGGGTGCCCCTTTGCGCGAATTGGAGGAGCGCGGGCGGCGTCATGCGAGCGCTTGCTGGTCGTCCTAAGCGACAACGGCCGAGGTGGCCCTGGAGCCCTGCCGCGGCGGGCACGATCTCGGCTTCGCTCTCGTTTGTCTGGCTGGCAGCGCTGGAAACCAGCGCCGCGCGTGAGAGCGGCCCGTAGAAGTTCCGCACAACACGGCACGCCCTCGCCGGCTCGTCGTCGCGCGATTGGCGCCGAACAGGGTGCGCCGTCGACCGATGAAGATCACACGCCGACTTGCCGCGTCGCCGGCGCTACTTCCAGCGGTTGATGAACTCGGCCGTCGCCGGGTTGACGTCATCGGGGTTCGAGGCGCTCAGGAAGTGCTGGCCGCCCTCGACGACGCGAAGCTCGGCACCCGGGCTGTTGACGAAGAGCTTCATCTCATCCTCGGCATTGACGACGGAGTAGACCCGGTCTTTAGTGCCATGCATCCGCAGGACCGGGCATCGCACGCTGTCAAGCCGGCCGTGCAAACCGTCGCGGTCACGCAGGTTGATGGAGCTGATCCGGACATGCTTCCGCCCCATATCGCCGGTGTAGTTCTTCTGGTATGCGGTGTGCCAGAAGGCCCGCTCCTCGGGCGGCACGTCCTCGCCCAAGCCCTCTTTGAGGACGGCGTCGACGAGCTCGGTCGGGATGACCCAGTCGTCACCGACGGGCTCGGCGAGTGCGTCGATGGCCGGCGTGCAGAATTCGATGCCGTCCCAGCACCCCAGGTCGCGGCTGCGCTGGCTCTCGAAGTCCATCGAGGTGCCGAGCGGGATGATGCCCTTCACGGTGCCGGGCGCGAGGATGGCCATGCGGGTCGCTATCCATCCGCCTTGCGAGGTGCCCAGGACGAACGCCTCGGGGACGTCGAGTGCGTCGAGGACCTGCAGGTTGGCGATGGCCGAGTCCCAG
>JBDTMF010000296.1:0-4257 GCA_039934455.1 Solirubrobacteraceae bacterium | reverse complement strand
GCCCGGCGCCGGCGCGGCGCTCGCGGCGGCGTCGGCGGCCGCCTTGATCTCGGCCGGCGGGTCGATCTTGAGCACCGACTCCATGAACGTCTTCCAGATCCCGGCCGGGAACGTGCCGCCCGCGACCGGCTGGCCGTTGAACTCGGTCTTCATCGGCACGAGCTTGTTGGGGTAGCCGACCCACACGGCGACCGTGTAGTCGCGCGTCCAGCCGACGAACCAGGCGTCGCCGTAGTTCTCGGTCGTGCCGGTCTTCCCGGCGACGGGGACGATGCCCAGGCTCGCGCGCTTGCCGGTGCCGTTCTTGACCACGCCCTGCAGCAGCGTCTGGACGGTGCTCGCGACGCCCTCGTCGAGCACCCGCTTGGTGTGGACGCGATTGCGCGCCGGCTTGCCGTCCGGGAGGTTGACCGGCTCGATCTTGCCGTCCTTGGAGCGGCCGATGGAGCGGATGCCGACCGGCCCGGGCGCCGGCTGGCCGCTGCGCAGCGCACCGGGGCTCATCGTGCCGTAGACGAGCTTGCCCTGGCGGGCGAAGGTCTGGTAGGCGTGCGCCATGTCGAGCGGCGTCACGCCCTGCCTGAGGCCGCCGAGCGTGATCGCCCAGTTGCGCGAGACGGGCGTGCGGATGCCCATGCGGCGGGCGAGCCGCGCGATCCGCTTCGTGCCGACCTTGATGCCGACCTCGGCGAAGACGGAGTTGTCGGAGGTCGTCGTCGCGGCCGCGAGCGAGGTCGCGCCTGCGTAGGCGTTGTTGTAGTTCTCGACGGTGAACTTCTCGCTGCTCCCGGGGACGTCGAAGACCTTCTTGCGCGAAGACCACACGGAGCCCGGCGAGATCCCGCTCTTGAGCGCCTCCGCGAGCACGAACGGCTTGAAGGCCGAGCCCGGCTGGCGCTGGCCCTGGGTGGCGAGGTTGAACGGCGTGGTGTTGTAGTCGTCGCCGCCGATCATTGCGCGGATCTCGCCGTTGTGGTTGTCGATCGCCACGAGCGAGGCGCGGGGCCCGGCCGGGTTGGGGAGCCACGCGTTGACGGCGGTCTCGGCCGCGCTCTGGAAGCGCCCGTCGATCGTCGTCTGCACGGTCAGCCCGCCCTCGAAGGCCTGACGGGCGCCGGTCTGGCCGCCGCCGAGCTTGTCGACCACCTGCTGCTTGATCCAGGACGTGAAGTACGGGTACTTCGTGTCCTCGCGCGGGGGCTGGACGTCACGCCGCGAGGGCACCGGCTCGGCGATGGCGACGTCGTACTGCTCGCGCGCGATCAGGCGCTGTTCGAGCATGCGGCCGAGCACGAGGTCGCGGCGCTTCTTGGCCGCGACCGGGTGGGCGACGGGGTCGAACGCGCTCGGCGACGCGACCACGCCGGCGATCATCGCCGCCTCGGCCGGCTCGAGCTGGGCCGCGCAGGGGCGCTGGCGGTCCTTGTCACAGCCCGTGTGCTGGCGGCCGAAGTAGGTACGCGCGGCGGACTCGATGCCGTAGGCGCCGTTGCCGAAGTAGATCGTGTTGAGGTAGTTGCGCAGGATCTTGCCCTTGGTCCACCGGCGCGTGATGTGGTACGCGAGCGCGGCCTCGCGCAGCTTCACGAACAGCGTCCGGCGGTCCTGAGCCGCGAGCGAGTTCTTGACGAACTGCTGGGCGATCGTCGAGCCGCCCTGGACCGCCTTCTTGGCGACGACGTCCTGGTAGAGCGCGCGGCCGATGCCGCGCAGGTCGACGCCGTCGTTGGTGTAGAAGCGCTTGTCCTCGATCGCGATGATCGCGTGCTTCATCACGGGCGCGATCTGCGTCTCCTTGAGCAGGATCCGGTTCGTGTTGCCGGTCAGGAGGCCGAGGCGCTCGCCGCGGCGGTCGACGATCACCGAGTTCTGCGAGGCGGGCTCCTCGAGCGCCGGCAGGTCGGAGGCGACGGCCATCATCATCCCGAACACGGTCGAGACGATCGCGAGCAGCCCGAGGCCGGCGAGCAGGGCCAGCACACGCAGCTTGCGGATGCGCACGCGCGGCTTCGCCGGCTCGTCCTCGGCCGCGTACTCGGGGTGGAGCGGGACGACCGTCGGTGGTTCGGCTTCTGCGACGACGGCCGGGTGGCTGGGGCGGTCGGGATCCATAAGAGGGCCGTCCGGGGCCGCGAGTTCCCCTCTCACGGCACCCACCTGCGGCCGGGCGGCCACTCTAGCATTGGGCCGGATGCCAGAACCCGCCCCGGACGCCACCCAGACGGCCGCCCATCTCGCCCGCAACGCGGTCGACTGCCTGCCCGCCGGAGCGCTCGAGCGACGGCTCGCAGAGCGCCACCCGTTGCGGGTCAAGCTCGGCCTCGATCCGACGGCCGCCGACGTCCACCTCGGCCACACCGTCGTGCTCCAGAAGCTGCGCGAGTTCCAGGATGCGGGTCACACGGTCGTGCTCATCATCGGCGACTACACGGCGCGCGTCGGCGATCCCAGCGGCCGCTCGGCGACGCGGCCGGTCCTGACCGGCGAGGAGATCGACGCCAACGCGCGCACGTACGTGGACCAGGCCGGCAAGGTGCTGCTCACCGACGAGCAGCTCGAGATCCGCCACAACTCCGAGTGGCTCGACATGACGATGGAGTCGTTGTTCGGGCTCGTGCGCCACGTCACGGTCGCCCAGCTGCTCGAGCGCGACGACTTCGCCAAGCGCTTCGCAGCCCACCAGCCGATCTCGCTGCTCGAGCTGCTCTATCCGGTGCTCCAGGGCTACGACTCGGTGGCGGTGGACGCCGACGTCGAGCTCGGCGGGACCGACCAGACCTTCAACCTGCTGATGGGCCGGGCGATCCAGTCGGCCCACGGCAAGCCGCAGCAGGTCGTCCTGACCGTGCCGCTGCTGGTCGGGACCGACGGGGTGGAGAAGATGTCCAAGTCGCTCGGCAACCACATCGGCGTCACCGACCCGCCGGGCGAGATGTACGGCAAGACGCTCTCGATCCCCGACGCCGCGATGGCGAGCTGGTACGACCTGCTGCTGGGCACGCCGCCGCCGGAGGGCGTGTCGCCGCGCGATGCCAAGCGCGCCCTCGCGCGCGCGCTCGTGACCCGCTTCCATGGCGAGGCTGCCGCGGCCGGGGCCGAGGCCGCCTTCGACCGGGTGCACATCGCGCGCGACGTGCCCGAGGACGTGCCCACCGTCTCCATCGACACCACTGCCGTGATCCACCTCCCGGCGCTGCTCGGCGCGGAGCTCGGCATGTCGCGCTCCGAGGCCCGGCGCAACATCGAGCAGGGGGGCGTGCGCCTCGACGGCGCTCCGGTCGCGGGTCTGGACCACCCCGGCGCCGAGCTCGCCGGCAGGGTGCTGCAGGTCGGCAAGCGCCGTTTCCTGCGGCTCGTCGCGGCCTGATGGCGGTCCACAGCGCGCTCCTGCGCCTGCAGACGTCGGGCGAGGGCGAGATCGTCGACCTGTCCGCCGGCCTGGCGAGCGCGCTGCGCGCCGCGGAGGTCTCGGACGGCGTGGTGACGGTGTTCGTGACCGGCTCGACGGCGGCGATCACGACGATGGAGTACGAGCCGGGCGGAGTGCAGGACCTCCAGCAGGCGATCGAGCGGCTGCTGCCACGGCCGCGGCCGGAGGGTGGCGAATACCACCACGACCGGCTCAATCACGACGACAATGCCCACGCGCACCTGCGGGCGTCGCTGCTGGGGCCGTCGCTGAGCATCCCGCTTGTGCGCGGGAGCCTGGTGCTCGGGACCTGGCAGCAGGTAGTCCTGATCGACTTCGACGACCGGCCGCGCGAGCGCTCGGTGCACGTCCAGATCACCGCCTGAGGCCGACATCCGGCCCGTCGGCGCGTCCTGCTAGGTTCTGCGCCGCAGGGGAGGACGCCGCGTCCCGTGCTCTTTCGGGAGCCGCTCTGGCGCGCTATACTCCGCTGCCCGCTCCGGGAGCCGAAAGGCTGCTCGGCAAGCTTTGAGGAGGAGACCCCTCCACGCAAGGCGCGACGGTCTTTGAAAACTCAACAGCATGCGCACCTGACGGCAGGGTTTACGCCCAACCGTTGGTGTGCGTCCAGGTTCGACCTGCCGTCCCTGTTGAGCGATTCGTCGCTCTCGAGGCCGGCAGCCTGAGAAAAGAGAAGTACCGCAGTACCCCGTCGACGCGCCCGGGCCCCGCTCCATGTGTACGAGCAGCCCCTTGTGTGGCGCATTGACAGCTCTACGTGACTAAGCAGTTCTTCACGGAGAGTTTGATCCTGGCTCAGGACGAACGCTGGCGGCGTGCTTAACACA
>JBDTMF010000295.1:0-4276 GCA_039934455.1 Solirubrobacteraceae bacterium | reverse complement strand
GTAATTCTTCCAGGTCGGCCCGTAGCGGGTCTCGCGACACGGGCTGAGCGACGAGGCGGGGATGCCGGCGGCGTCGAGGACCTGGGTCGTGTAGAACGGCGCGGTCGTCGGGACGTTCACCTCGGCCGTGACGTCCATGTTGCGAATGCTCACGGGCTCGACCGCGTTCAGCGGGATGGGGTTGCCATCGTCGCCGGTGACGGTGACGGTGGTTGCCGCGAACGCGCTCGCGGGCAGGAGCGCGGTCACGAGGACGGCGAGCGGGAAGACCTGGCGGAATGACATGCTCGGTAGCGAAGCACACGCGTCCCCGCCCAGGAAGGCCCAGGACGCGAGTTGAGTCCGAGTGCCCACCTCCGCCGCGAGGATCGTCCGGGCACGGACCGCGTCGGCGTTCAAGAGCCGGAGAGGGGACTCGAACCCCTGACCGCTTGATTACAAATCAAGTGCTCTACCAGCTGAGCTACTCCGGCGTGCCGTCGCGAGAGTCTAAGCGGCAGGCCCGACTAGCTCCGAGCGCCCTCGTCCTCGAAGAGGAGGAAGCCCGCGGCCTCGAGGACGGCGCGGTCGCGGAGGCGGCGGAGGCGCTCGGAGCCTTGCGCGTCGGGGACCCAGGCGACGACGACGCCCCGGTCCGGGACGGGCTGGAGGCCGTGGGGCTCGGGGTCGTCGAGGGCGTCGCGGAGCCAGGCGAGGTCGTCGGTGAGGCGGCGGGGGCGCTTGGCCTGGCCGGCCAGCCACGGATCCTCGCCGTGCCGGCGCTCCGGGACCCCCTTGGGGCGAACCAGCGCAACGGAGAGCGCGCCGAGCCAGTTGGGGCATACGTGAATCAACTCCAGCATTCAAGGGACCTTAGTCGTCTCATGACGCTGTGTACAACCGGCGCTACTCGTGTAGCCGTTCCGGCGCGCGCCCACTCCGGATTTCCGTCGTCCACCACTCAACGGTGTCGGCCAGGGTCTGCTCGAGCGGGATCTGCGGCTCCCACCCCGTCGCGGCGTGGAGGCGGTCGTAGGAGCCCCGGACCTCCATCACCTCGTTGGCCCGGCGCAGCGAGTCGTCGACGACGTGGTCGATCTCGACGCCGGTGACGCGCGCGAGCGCCTCCAGCAGCTCCGCGGCCGAGGCCGGGCGGCCGGAGCAGACGTTGTAGGTGCCCGGGCCGGCGGACTCGGCGAGCTCCCCGTACGCACGCACGACGTCGCGCACGTCGGTGTAGTCGCGGCGCGCGTCCGGGTTGCCGGTGACGACGCGGACCCGCTGCCGCCCCGCGACGATGCCCGCGGCGATCTGGCGGGTGAAGGACGCGATCGCGTAGATCGGCTCCTGCCCCGGACCCGCATGGTTGAAGGCGCGGGCGCGGACGACGCGCAGGCCGTGCGCGTCGGCGAAGAAGCCCGCGAGCAGGTCGGCTCCCGCCTTCGAGACCGCGTAGGGATTCTGCGGGCGCAGCGGCGCCGACTCGTCGACGGGGAGTCGCGCGGGCGGGCCGTAGAGCTCCGAGCTGGCCGCCACCACGACCGCCGCCGCGGGTGCCTCCGAGCGCACCGCGTCGAGCAGGTGGAAGGTCATCGCGGCGTTGTCGCGCACGTAGGCCTCGGGCATCCGCCACGACTCGCCGACGTGCGCCCGGGCCGCGAGGTGGTGCACGATGTCGGGCGCCGCGTTCCGTACCGCCGCGCGCGCCGCGTCCGCGTCGAGCAGGTCGACGTGCAGCCCGGTCGAGCGCGACAGGTCGAACACCTCGTCCCCTGCGGCCGCGCACGCGCGCGCGAGGTGGGCGCCCGCGAAGCCCGACGCCCCGGTGATCAGGACGCGGCGGCTCACGCGCGGCGGCGCTAGACGGGCTCGACGGCGACGAGGTGCTCGGCCGAGCCGTGCCCGTTGGACGCGACGGCGGCGTCGTCGATCGGCGCCGGGCTGTCGGCGGGCGGGTTGAGTCGCCGCTCGACCTCGCCCATGACCAAGCCGAAGAGCGCGTGGCGCCAGGTCGCCTGGGCCAGCGCTCGCGGCTCGCCCCACAGCGCCGGGAAGTCCCCCGCGGCGGGATGCAGGCGGTCGAGCAGCATCGTCGCCGGCCAGGTGGCGAAGCACTCGACGAGCCCGGCGAGCGGCCCGCGCACGGCGCGGGGACCGGGAAGGCTCGGCGCGACGTTGGCGTAGAGCGCGCCGAACAGCGCGCCGTTGCCGATGTGGGCGGCGAGCCCGATCGGCAGCCACGCGGGCCCGCGCGTGAAGAGCTTGCCGAGCAGCTCGACGTCGTCATAGTCGACGCCGAACACGCGCTTGTCGAGCGGCTGCTGGCCGGCCCAGACCGCCGCGCCGGCCGCGCCGGCCAGGGCGCCGCGGAGGGTGCGGGTGCCGTTGAGGGCCATCTCACACGAACTGTAACGAGCCGGCGCGCCCCGGGTAGGGCTGGCATGGAGTACGCCTCGCTTCACGCCCGCGCCCGCGACAAGGGCGTCAACCCGCTCATCTACTGGCTGGTGCGCGCGGTTCTGCAGCCGTTCTTCCACCTCTACTTCCGGCTGTCGCGGATCGGGCGCGAGCACGTGCCGGACGGCCCGGTGATCCTCGCCTCGAACCACCGCTCGTTCCTCGACCCGTTCGTGATCGCCACGATCGCCCGCCGGCCGCTCTACTACGTCGCCAAGGAGGAGCTGTTCTTCAGCCGCTTCACCGGCTGGCTGCTGAACAACCTCGGCGCCTTCCCGGTCCGGCGCGGCGAGAGCGACGAGGACATGATCGCCACCGCCAAGGCGATCCTCGCCCGCGGCGACGCCGTCCTGATCTTCGCCGAGGGCACGCGCATCCGCCCCGGCGCGCTCGGCCGCCCGCGCCGCGGCGTCGGCCGGCTCGCGCTGGAGACCGGCGCGCCCGTCGTCCCCGTCGCGGTGATCGGCACGGAGGCGATCCGCACAGGCTGGCGCATCCGCCCGCACAAGGTCCGCATCCGCGTCGGCGCGCCCCTCACGTTCCCGAAGGTGCAGGCGCCGTCGCGCACGCTCGCCGCCGCCGTGACCGATCGCATCTGGCCCTGCGTGATGCTCCAGTGGGAGTGGCTCGGCGGCCTCCCGCCGCTGCGCCGCGCCGCCGTCGTGGGCGCCGGTTCCTGGGGCACCGCCGTGGCGACCATGCTCGCCCGCGCGGGGCTCGAGGTCGATCTCGGCTGTCGCACCGCCGACCAGGCCGCGCAGATCGAGCAGTCGCACGTCAACGTCGACTACCTGCCCGGCGTCGAGCTGCCGGAGTCGATCAACGTCATGCGCGCGTCCGAGCTCGAGCTCTCGCGCCACGACCTCGTCTGCTTCGCCGTCCCGGCCGCCGCGCTGCCCGCCGCCGTGGCCGCGCACGGCGGCGCGATCCCCCGCCGCACCGGCGTGCTCGTCATGTCCAAGGGCCTCGTGCCCCCGCTCGGGATGCTGCCCTCCGCGTTCGTGGCCGAGCGCGTGAGCTCGTGGGCGGTCGGCGCGCTCGCCGGCCCGTCGCACGCGGCCGGCGCGCTCAGCGACGGCGCCTCGCTCATCGTCGGCGCGAGCGACCCCGCCTTCGGCCGCCAGGTCACCGACGCGCTCGGTGCCGCCGGGTTCGACGCGGGCTACACGCGCGACGTGGTCGGCATCGAGCTCGCGGGCTGCGCCAAGAACGCCGCCGCGCTCGCCGCCGCCGCCGCCTCGCCCGCGGGCCCGAACGCCTCCGGCGCCGCCGCCGGCAAGGTCTTCGCCGAGGTCGACGCGCTCGCGCGCCACGAGGGCTCCCAGCCCGAGACGTTCGCCGGGCTCGCCGGCACGGGCGA
The DNA here is from genome assembly GCA_039934455.1 of Solirubrobacteraceae bacterium. Lineage (GTDB taxonomy): Bacteria > Actinomycetota > Thermoleophilia > Solirubrobacterales > Solirubrobacteraceae > DASQFQ01. Next base: position 480 of record JBDTMF010000295.1, on the reverse strand, counting down.
CCTCGTCGCCACCGTGCTCGCCGACGGCTCGCGCAACCGCCGCGCCGGCGAGCTGCTGGCCGGCGGCATGCCGGCCGAGGACATCGACTCCGCGCTCGGGCACGCCGCCGAGGGGGTGGCCTGCGTGCCGATGCTCCTCCAGCGCCTCGACGACGCCGGCGTCGACGCCCCCGCGCTGCGCGGGCTCAACGGCGTGATCGAGGGCGAGGTCGAGGCCGCGAGCTGGACGGAGTCGCTCACCGCGCCGCGTCCCGCGCCCAAGCGGCGCCAGAAGGTCCGCGCGGCGTAGCCTCCCATGCATGGCCCCGGCACCGGACCCACCCTCCGCGGCCAACAAGGCGAGGCTCGACGCCGAGTTCTCCGAGCTCTACAAGGCGCATCTCCGCGACGTCTACTCGTACTCGTACTACCGGGTGGGCAACCACCACGACGCCGAGGACCTGACCGAGCAGACCTTCCTGCAGGCCTACCGGCACTTCG
>JBDTMF010000294.1:0-4287 GCA_039934455.1 Solirubrobacteraceae bacterium | reverse complement strand
CCTAGATGAGGACCGGGATCACGATGGACGACGGGATGGACCGGTTCGGCTTCACGGCACCCAGCGTACGAGTAACGGTCCGCGGATCAGCGAGACTGCTGCCTGATGCAGCTCGTTTCGGTCAATGTCGGCGTGCCCCGTGAGGTGGACTGGCGCGGGCGTAGGGTGCTGACCTCGATCTGGAAGACCGAGGTTCCCGACCGCCGGTGGGTCGACCGGCTGAACGTGGCAGGCGATGCGCAGGCCGATCTCGTCGCCCACGGCGGCGAGCACCGGGCGGTCTACGTCTACGACGTCTCCGCGTATCGCCACTGGGAGCGCGAGCTCGGGCGCGCGGACTTCGTCCACGGCCAGTTCGGCGAGAACTTCACCGTCGAGGGCCTGGCGGATGACGAGGTCTGCGTCGGCGATCGCTACCGGATCGGCGGCGCGCTGTTCGAGGTCACCCAGCCCCGGGTCACGTGTTACAAGGTCGGCCTGCGGATGGATGAGCCGCGGATGCCGGCGCTGCTCTACACCCACGGCCGCCCTGGCTTCTATCTGCGCGTGCTCGAGGAGGGCGAGGTCGGTGCGGGCGACCAGATCGAGCGGGTCGCCGTCGGGCCGGAGGCGATGACCGTGCGCGAGATCAGCGCGCTGCTCTATCTCCCGGGCCAGACCGCGACACGGCTGGAGCGGGCGCTCGCGATCCCCGCGCTCTCGGAGGGCTGGCGCCACTCGTTCGAGGCGCTGCTCGAGCAGCTCAGGCAGGGCGCGACCGGCAACCGCGGTCTGGCGCCTCCGAGCGCCGGCCCTCCCGCGTGGACGGGGCTGCGGCCGTTCCGAGTCACGGAGGTCGTGCGGGAGAGCCGATCGATCGCCTCGTTCGGGCTCGCACCGGTCGACGGCGAGCCGCTGCCCGCCTTCCGCCCCGGCCAGTACCTGACGGTGCGCGTGCAACCCGGGAGCGCGCCGCGCGCGCTGTTGCGCAGCTTCTCGCTCGCGGCCGCGCCCGACGCCCGCCGCTACCGCCTCGGCATCAAGCGCGAGGGCGTTGTAAGCACCCACCTGCACGAGCACGTCGCTCCCGGCGACATGATCGAGGTCGGCGCGCCGCGGGGGCTGTTCACGCTCGCCACCGAGGGCGATGCACCGGTCGTACTGCTCAGCGCCGGTGTCGGCGTGACGCCGGTGCTCGCCATGCTCGCGAGCCTCGCCGCCGAAGCGAGCCGGCGTGAGGTGTGGTGGGTCCACGGCGCGCGCGACCGCGCCGAGCACGCCTTCGCCGATGAGGTGCGCCGCCATCTCGCCGCCCTGCCCGTCGCGCGGTCGCACATCCGCTACAGCCGCCCGGATGCGTCCGACGAGCGCGGCCGCGACTACGACGCCCAGGGCCATCTGACGGTCGAGGCGCTGCAGGACCTCGGCGTCCCGCGCTCCGCCGACCACTACGTCTGCGGCCCGACCGCGTGGATGCGCGAGCTGGCCGCGGGCCTGCTGACCTGGGGCGTCGCGGCCGGACGGATCCACACCGAGATCTTCGGCTCCGAGCCCCTGCAGGGCGCCCACCGCGCCCCGCACCCGCCGGGCACGCCGGGTACGGGCCCGGAGGTCGCGTTCACGACCTCGGGACTGACGGTGCGCTGGGACCCCGCGTTCGGCAGCCTGCTGGAGCTCGCTGAGGCCTGCGACGTGCCGGTGGCGTGGTCGTGCCGGACCGGCGTCTGCCACTCCTGCGAGTGCGGCCTCGTCGACGGCGAGCTCACCTACGCCCCCGACCCGCTCGACCCACCCGAGGACGGGCGCGCGCTGATCTGCTGCAGCCGGCCGGCCTCAGACGTCGCCCTCGCGCTCTAGCCGGAGCTCCAGGCGGTCGAGACGAGCAGCGTCCGCCCGCCCTCGGCGGCTCTCGGCGGCGGCGTGCGACGAGCCCCGGCCGCTGCCTGTGCCCTGACGGTCTGTGCGTGCCAGACGATCTCCGGCACGGCCAAAAGGCTACGTGAGCGGGATCCAGCCGCTGCAGATGACGCGCATCCAGCCGATCCGCCCGTCACGTTCCCGGACGTAGGCCTGCTGCTCGAAGAGGTGCGGGCCGTCGGCGTCGCTGATGCGCACGAGCCAGCCGACGCGCACGGTGCCCTCGAGGGAGACGGGCTCCGTCGCCTCGATCTCGCGGACCTCCTCGTCGGGATCCTCGAACCACGCGCGAAGGACGGCCTCGACGCCCGCGAGGCCCTCGCCCTCCCAGACGCGGTTCGGCGTCATCGCGCGGAAATCGATCTCGGGGTGCAGCAGCGCGGCGGCGCGCGACACGTCGCGCGAGACGATCGCGTCCACGAGCGCACCGGCGATACCCGCCTGGACCGTAGCCATGGGCGCGAGTCTCGCGCACCCCGCCGGCGCTTGCAACTTGACGTATTCCCATATCGACATGTAAGCTATCGAGCGTGGCACGCGCGGCGACGACGACAGACGCGTTCAACGCGGTGGCCGAGCCCCGGCGGCGGGAGATCCTCGAGGTCCTCGTGGGCGGGGAGCAGCCCGTGAACGACCTCGTGCGCCGGCTCGGGCTGGCGCAGCCGCAGGTGTCCAAGCACCTGCGCGTGCTGCGGGAGGTCGGCGCGGTCGACGTGCGCGAAGACGGACGGCGGCGGCTGTACCGGCTCAACGGCGAGGCGCTCAGGCCCATGCACGACTGGCTCAGGCAGTTCGAGCGGTCGTGGTCGGAGCGTTTCGACGCGCTGGACCGCGTGCTGGATGACCTCAAGCAGAAGGAGCCAGGAGATGGAGCCGGTGACGAGTAGCGGCACGGCGAAGGTGACGCTCCCCGCGGACGAGGAGATCCTCATCACGCGCGAGTTCGATGCCCCCAGGCACCTGGTCTACAAGGCCTGGACCACGCCGGAGCTGGTCATGCGCTGGTGGAGCGGGCACCGGGGCGAGATGAAGCTCGCCGACATCGACCTGCGCGTCGGCGGGACGTGGCGCTACGTGATGGTCGCCCGGGGCGGCTTCGAGGTCGCCTTCCACGGTGAGTACCGCGAGATCGTGCCCGACGAGCGGATCGTCACGACCGAGGTCTTCGAGGGCATGCCCGAGGTCGGGGAGCCCGCGGTGGACATCGTGACGTTCGCGGAAGCCGGCGGGCGCACGACGCTCGAGCTGCTCATGCAGGTCTCGAGCCGGGAGATCCGCGACATGATCCTCGATACCGGTATGGAGACCGGCATGCAGGAGCAGATGGACGTCCTCGAGCAGGTCGCGCGCTCGCTCCGGTGAGCCGCCGGGGGTCCGGTTAGCCTTGGTGCATGGCCCCCATCGATGACCTGCGGGCTGAGTACAAGCGGCTCGTGAACTCCATGGAGTTCGCTTACGCGATGGGCCACTCGCGCACGATGGGCGGGCGCGACCCCCGGCTGCAGGGGGTCGTCGACCGGGTGGAGGAGCTGCGCCGCGAGATCGCCGCGGTGCAGCCTCCAGGCCCGCTTACGCCTTGATCGACCCGTGCGGGTCCAGGACGTACTTCTCGGCGGCGCCCTTGTCGAAGTCCTCGTAGCCCTTCGGCGCGTCGTCGAGCGAGATCACCTTGGCGTTGACGGCCTTGGCGATCTGGGCGCGATCGCTGAGGATCGCCTCCATCAGCCCGCGGTGGTACTTCATGACCGGACACTGGCCAGTCGAGAGGGTGTGCGACTTCGCCCACCCCAGGCCGATGCGGATCGACAGGGAGCCCTCCTTGGCCTCCTCGGTCCCGGCGCCCGGATCGCCGGTCACGTAGAGACCGGGGATGCCGACCGCGCCGCCGGCACGCGTGATCGTCATCAGCGAGTTGAGCACGGTCGCGGGAGCCTCTTCTCCGGAGGCTTCGCCGTGGCCGTGGGCTTCGAAGCCGACGGCGTCGACGCCGCAGTCGACCTCGGGGGTCCCGAGGATCTCGGCGATCTGGTCGCCCGGGTCGCCCTTGGTGACGTCGAGCGGCACGCAGCCGAAGCTCTCTGCCTGCTTGAGGCGCTCGGGGATCAGGTCGCCCACGATCACGACCGACGCGCCGAGCAGCTGCGCTGAGTGCGCGGCCGCGAGGCCCACCGGCCCGGCGCCGGCGACGTAGACGGTGCTGCCGGTCGTCACGCCCGCCGTCACGCAGCCGTGGTAGCCCGTCGGGAAGATGTCGGAGAGCATCGTCAGGTCGACGATCTTCTCCATCGCGGCTTCCTTGTCGGGGAACTTCAGGCAGTTGAAGTCCGCATAGGGCACCATCACGTACTCGGCCTGGCCACCGGGCCAGCCGCCCATGTCGACGTAGCCGTA
>JBDTMF010000293.1:0-4290 GCA_039934455.1 Solirubrobacteraceae bacterium | reverse complement strand
TCGTCACCCACGACATCGACGAGGCGATCAAGATGGGCGACAAGATCGCGATCCTCAAGGAGGGCGGCCGCCTCGCGCAGTTCGCGGCGCCCGCCGAGCTGCTGATGTACCCGGCCGAGCCGTTCGTCGAGGACTTCGTGGGCGCCGACCGCGCGCTCAAGCGGCTCGCGCTCCAGCGCGTGCGCGATATCGACCTGTGGAAGGCGGCCACCGTCCGCGCCGGCGAGCCCGTCGCCGAGGCCCGCAAGAAGCTCGAGGACGCCGATCTGGACATCCCGCTGCTCGTCGACGACCAGGGCCGCCCGCTCGGCTGGCTCTCGGAGCGCGGCCTGCAGGGCGAGCGGGTGCGCGACGAGCTGCGCTCGCCGGCCGAGCCGATCGTCGAGCTCGACGACATCCTGCGCGACGCCCTCTCCGACCTCCTCGGCAGCGACTCCCAGTACGGGCCCGTGGTCGACTCCCAGGGCAGGGTCGCCGGGGTGCTTTCGATGGAGGTCCTCTCGCACGCCCTGGCCCAGCGGGCGGAGAACGTGCCGACCCCGTCCGAGCTGGCCGCCCACGAGGCCGTGGTCTCGTCCTGACAGCGGCCGTCGCCAGCTGGCTGCCGACGCTCGCGCAGATCACCTTCGGCGATCGCAAGAACGCCGTCAACCAGTGCCCGGGCAACAACGACCTCTGCCCCGGCTGGATCGCCGACAACTTCAATCAGTACTGGCACCCGCTGTGGGAGCACGTGCAGCTGAGCGTGGTGCCGCTCCTGATCGGCTTCGTCGTCGCGACCGGGCTCGCGCTGCTCGCGCACCGCTACACGTTCCTCAACGGGTTCTTCCTGGCCATCGTGAGCGCGCTGTTCACGGTGCCCTCGATCGCCTTCTACCTGATCCTGCTCAACGTCACGGGCCGCGGGTTCGCCACCGCCGTGTTCGTGCTGACGGCCTACACGCTGGTGCTGATCTACCGCAACGTCGCCACCGGGTTGCAGGAGGTCCCGCGGGAGATGGTCGAAGCAGCGGAGGGTATGGGCCTCACCCGCCGCCAGATCCTGTTCCGGGTCGAGCTCCCGATGGCGCTGCCCACGATCTTCGCGGGCCTGCGGATCGCGGCGTCCTCGACCGTCGGCATCGCCGGCTTCGCGTTCTTCGCCGGCGCCGGCGGCCTCGGGGCCACGATCTTCGCCGACCCGACCTTCCGCGGGAACGTCGTGGCCGCCTCGATCCTCATGGTCCTGCTCGCGACGGCGCTCGAGATCATCGTGCTGATCATCCAGCGCGCTGCCACGCCCTGGGAGCGGGCGCTGGGCCGATGATCCTCGCGACGCTCGGGCCCTTCGGGGACGCGATCGACTTCATCTTCCACGAGCGCGTCTCGCAGGCCGGCACGGTGCACGTCGGCGGGCTGGGCGAGATCTGGGACCTCACCTGGACCCACCTCCAGCTCTCGCTGGCCGCGACCCTGATCGCCACGGCGATCGCGATGCCGCTGGGCATCTGGCTCGGCCACATCGGCCGCTTCCAGTTCCTCGCCACCAGCATCTCGAACATCGGGCGCGCGATCCCGGCGCTCGGCCTGGTCGTGTTCTTCATCGCGTTCCTCGGCGTCGGCTTCCTCAACGTCTGCGTCGCCCTCGTCCTGCTCGCCATCCCGCCGATCATCACCAACACCTACGTGGGGATCCGCGGGGTCGACCCCGAGACGGTCGACGCGGCGGCCGGCAACGGGCTGACCGGCACCCAGATCGCGCTCCAGGTCGAGCTGCCGCTCGCGCTGCCGACGATCATGGGCGGCATCCGCATCTCGCTCGTGTCCGTCATCGCCACCGCCACGATCGCGCCGCTGGCCAACGTCGACACGCTCGGCCGGCCGATCATCAGCCCGAACGTCTACGGCACGGCGGGCCAGGTCGCCGCCTCCATCGTCGTCGCGATCGTGACCTTCGCGGCCGACGCCGCCTTCGCCGCGCTCGAGCGCGCCGTGACGCCGGAGGGACTCAAGCTTGCCGCACGGGGCCGGCCCGGAGGCCGCCGCCTCGCCTTCCTGTCATCGAAGAGGAGCATGCAAACATCGTGAAACGCACCCATCCCCTGTTGGCCCTACTGGCGGTCCTGTGCCTCGGATTCGTCGTTGCCGCCTGCGGCAGCGACAGCAGCGAGAAGTCCTCGTCCTCCTCGAGCTCGAGCAGCTCGGGCAGCGCGCCCGGCAAGGAGATCCAGAAGGTCTCCGGCGCGGCGTCCGCCGGGACCATCACCGTCGGCTCGAAGAACTTCACCGAGCAGTTCGTGCTCGGCGAGATCTACTCGCAGGCGCTCGAGGCGGCCGGCTTCAAGGTCAAGAAGCAGCTCAACCTCGGCTCCGAGCTGATCGCCCACAAGGCGCTGAAGGCCGGCAAGGTCGACGCCTACCCGGAGTACACCGGCACCGCGCTGACCTCGTTCTTCGGGGTCAAGACCGCCGACGTCCCGAAGGACGCCAACAAGGCGTACGAGGACACGAAGGCCGGCTTCGCCAAGGAGAACATCACCGCGTTGGCGCCCACGCCGTTCGAGAACACCTACCGCCTCGGCATGACCAAGGCGGGGGCCGCCAAGATCGGCAACCCGAAGACGATCTCCGACCTCAAGGGCAAGGAGTCAAAGCTCTCCATCACGGGCTTCCCCGAGTGCAAGCAGCGCCAGGACTGCCTGCTCGGCGTGCAGGACGCATACGGGCTGAAGTTCGGGAAGTTCGTCTCCAGCGAGCAGAAGTACCAGGTGCTCGACACCGGTGACGCCGACGTCGCGTTCATCTTCACGACCGACGGCGACCTGGCCGGCGGCAAGTACGTGATCCTGGACGACGACAAGAAGTTCTTCCCGCCCTACAACGTCACGTTCAACGTGCGCAACGAGGTGCTCAAGAAGCTCGGCACCGGGGGCCAGAAGGTCATCGAGGAGGTGCAGAAGCCGCTCACCGAGAAGGTGATGCAGGAGCTCAACGCCCGCGTGGACATCGACAAGAAGAAGCCCGCGGACGCCGCCAGGAGCTACCTCCAGCAGGCCGGTTTCATCAAGTAACCCTGCGTATTCCCGCGCCCGCCGTCTGGCGGGCGCGGGATAATCGCGGTCGCATGCTCGCCCGTGCCGCAGCACCGCTTCTGCTCGCCCTCGCCCTGGTGGGCTGCGGCGGCTCGGGCAACAAGACCGAATCGACGCCCTCGGGAACCTCGGACGCGGCCTCGGCCAAGGAGATCAAGCGCAACCCGGCGAACGCGTCGACGACGCTGACGATCGCCTCGAAGGACTTCACCGAGGAGTTCATCCTCGGCGAGATCTACGCGCAGGCGCTCGCGGCCGGCGGCTACAAGGTCCGCAAGCGCCTCGACATCGGCTCGGAGAAGGTCGCCTTCGCGGCGGTCAAGGCGGGCGAGGTCGACGCCTATCCGGAGTACACTGGCACCGCGCTGACCACGTTCTTCGGCGTCCCGACGGACAAGATCCCCAAGGACGAGCAGGAGGCCTACGACCAGGCGAAGGCCAGCTTCGCCAAGGCGCACGTGACCGCGCTGCCGCCGACGCCGTTCACCGACTCCAATGCCGTCGGCATGACCCAGGTGCGCGCGCAGGAGCTGGGCATCCAGACGATTTCCGACCTCAAGTCCAAGGCCTCGCGGCTGACGCTGTCGGGCTCGAAGGAGTGCCGCACGCGCCTGGACTGCAAGCTCGGGCTCGAGCAGACCTACGGCCTGAAGTTCAAGCGCTTCCTGCCGACGGCGCTTTCGGAGCGCCACTCCGTGCTCACCAGGGGCCGGGCTGACGTCTCGATCGTCTTCTCCACCGACGGCCAGATCGCCTCCGACGACCTGCTCGTGCTCGAGGACGACCGCAAGCTCTTCCCGCCCTACAACGTGTCGCTGATCGTCAACGACAAGGCGGCGGAGGCAGCCGGCCCCGACCTCCCGAGGATCGTCGCGCAGGTCCAGCAGGACCTCTCGACCAAGGTGATGCAGGAGCTCAACTCGCGCGTCGACCTCGACAAGGAGAAGCCCGCCGCCGTGGCCCGCGCCTACCTCGAGCAGTTCGGCTACGTGACGCCGGCGGCCGGCTGAGTGCGGGTCCACTCCGCGCTTCCCGACGCACTGACGGCGGCGGCCGGCGAGGCGCTGCGCGACGTGGAGCACGTTGACCCGGTCGATCCGCCCCTCTGGCTGTGGCGGGCGGCGGAGGACTGGGCGCTGGAGCCCGAGCGAGCGCTCTAGCTAGGCTACTTCCCGCGGAAAAACTCAGGGCCTTGACCGGGCCTGATCGCGGCGCTTCG
>JBDTMF010000292.1:0-4299 GCA_039934455.1 Solirubrobacteraceae bacterium | reverse complement strand
CGCGGCCCCCGCGCCGGCTTCCGTCGCGCCGACCGCCAGGGCCGCCCGTGCCGCGCCCGGCGACCCCACGACGCCGTTCGGCGGGCGCGCCACGCCCTCGTTGCCCGCGGGCGCGACCACGAGCGTGCCGAGCTTCGCCGCTCCCCGCGCCGCCTGCGCCTCGGGCGAGTCGCCGAAGCCCGCGTACGGCGCGTTGACGCCGACCAGCGCGACGCGCACGGCGTCGTCCGTGGCCCCGTCGCCGTCGGGGTCGACGGCGCGCTCGAGGCCGAGCAGCAGCGCGTCCGTCGTCCCGTGGAGCTCCGCGCCCGTGGTGCCGTAGCCCGCGACGCGGATCGACATCACCCGCTCGCCCGCCGCCGCCACGACGCCGGCCAGCGCGGTACCCGTCGTCTCGCGCCGCGCCGGCGCGCGGGGGTCGCTGCGCGGGGCCGGATCAGCGTCGCGGTCGAGCGCGTCGTAGCCCGACGCGCCCTCCGCCCCGGTGTCGAGCACCGCGATCGGCGCCTGATCCGCGGGCGCCGCGCGCCCCTTCGGCGGCCGAGGCGAAGCCGGTGACGAGACCCCCGGGCGAGGCAGGGGCACCGGCACGGGCTCGCTCGTCGCCGGATAGAAGCGGCGCACCGGCTGCGCGCGCACGCCGAGGCTCGAGAGCGCGGCCAGGTCCGAGGTGTCGACCGTCGCCGCGAAGCCGTCCCAGGTGCGGCCGAAGGTGACCGCGTCGCGCAGCGACACGCCCCGCGCCCCGAGGGCAGAGCGCAGCGCCGCACCCTCGCGCTGGAGCGAGCGCACGTAGCCGCGCTGTTCGGCCGGGCTCAGCGTGTCGAGGTCGTCGCGCTCGGCCAGAGCGGGCCGCGGCAGCTCGACGAGCACCCGCAGCTCGCTCCCCGCCGGCTCGCGCGGCGAGCGCCCGTCCAGCGGCGAGAGCGCGACCAGCGACGGCGCGACGGGCCCACTCCCGGCCCCGCCGCCGCCCCGGTCCCCGATCACGCTGACCATGATCAGGACGACGAGCACCACCAGCGCGAGGCCGGTCCCGGCGGGGAGGTCGGGCCTCGTCATGCGGCGCGGCGCGTCGCGTAGGCGTCCAGGCCCAGGTAGTCCGGGAACGGCAGCGGCTCGACCCAGCGGGCGGCCGAGGCGATCATCGCGGCGTTGTCCGTGCACAGCTCGCTCGGCGGCACCTTCAGCTCGACGCCGAGCCCCGCGGCGCGCTCGCGCAGCCGCGCATTGGCCGCGACCCCGCCGCCGAGCGCGAGCCGCGCCCCCGGCTCGACCGCCAGCGCGCGCTCCACGCGCAGGATCAGCCCCTCGACGATCGCGTGCTCATACGAGGCGGCGAGGTCGGCGGCGCGCCGCCGCGTCTCCTCCTCGCCGAGGTCACGCACCGCGTACAGCAGCGCGGTCTTCAGGCCGGCGAAGGAGAAGTCGAGGCCCTTGACCCGCGCGGCAGTCGGGAACGCGAACGCGTCGCGGTCGCCCGACTCCGCCAGCTTCGACAGCGCCGGGCCTCCCGGGTAGGGCAGGCCGAGCAGCCGCGCGCCCTTGTCGAACGCCTCGCCCGCCGCGTCGTCCAGCGTCCGCCCGAGCACCTCGTACGCGCCCGGCTCGGTGACGCGCGCCAGCAGCGTGTGGCCGCCCGAGGCGAGCAGGCACAGGAACGGCGGCTCCATCGGCGCGGGCTCGAGGTAGGTGGCGGCGACGTGCCCCTGCAGGTGGTCGACCGGCGCGAGCGGCAGCCGCCGCGCGGCGGCCAGGCCCTTGGCGGTCGCCACGCCGACGAGCAGCGCGCCGACCAGCCCCGGCCCCTGCGTGACCGCGATCAGCTCGACGTCGTCGAGGCTCGCACCGGCGCGCGCGAGCGCGTCGTCGACGACGGTGTTGACGAGCTCGAGGTGGTGGCGCGAGGCGATCTCCGGCACCACGCCGCCGTAGCGGTCGTGCACGCCCTGCGAGGAGATGACGTTGGCGCGGATCTCCCCCGCCCGCGTGACCACCGCCGCGCAGGTGTCGTCGCAGCTCGTCTCCAGCGCGAGGATCAAAGCGCGCCGGCGCGGGTGCCCGGCACATCTTCCAGCGTCCCCCGCAGCGTCGCCGGGGTGCGCCACATGATCAGGGCGTCCTCGCCGTTGTCTTGGTAGTAGCGGCGGCGGACCCCGGCGGAGCGGAAGCCGAAGCGCTCGTAGAGCGCGATCGCGCCGCCGTTGGACTGGCGGACTTCGAGCGTCAGCTGTGCGCTCGCGTCGCCGATCCGCTCGATCAGCGACGTCAAGAGCCCGGTCGCGATCCCTTCGCGGCGGCGGCCGGGATCGACCGAGACGTTCATCAGGTGCCAGACCCTGTCGTAGCGCGAGCAGATCAGGTAGCCGTGCATCTCCTCGCCCTCGAACGCCGCCAGGCAGATCCCGCCCGGCTTGGAGAGCTCGAGCACGAACATCGCGAGCGACCAGGGCGTCGGGAACGCCCGCCGCTCGATCGCGACGACCTGCGGGAGGTCGGCGTAGGTGAGACGGCGGATCTCGAGCGCGCTGGAAGGAGAGGTCATCGCTGGCGGGGTACGGCGTCGGGCTCGCGCAGGTAGTCGGGCAGGAGGGCGTCGCGGTGGATGGGAGTGCCTGCCGCGCCCAGCCGGCATAGGTGCTCGGCGCGGAGGAGATGGGCGCCGTCGTCGTCGGGCGGGACGAGCGCCCCGGCCGCCTCCAGCGGACCTCTGAAGCGTATCGCCCCATCGCCCACGGCCAGCGGGTTTGCGTGCAGCGCTCCGACCCGCTCCACCAGCGCCTCGGGCGAGAGCGCGGCGGCCGCCATCACGGGCGCCCCGCGCTGCCATGCCGCGGCGAACGCCTCGCCCCGGCGCGCGTCGAGCACGGCGAGCACGAGCTCCGCGCCGCCGGCGCCGAGCGCGAGCGCCTCGAGCGAGCTGACGCCGACGAGCGGCAGCGCGCGCGCCTGCGCCAGCGCGCGCGCCGTCGCGATCCCGATCCGCAGGCCGGTGAAGCTCCCCGGCCCGACGCCGACCGCGATCCGGTCGACCTCCCCCCAGCCCAGCCCGCCCTGCTCGAGCGCGGCTTCGGCGGCGCCCAGGAGCCGGTTCGCGTGCCCCGGCCGCGCCCCAGGCTCAGGGTCGTCGCGCACCTCGGTGACCGTCCCGGTGCGATCGAGCACCCCCGCCACCGTCGCGGTCGTCGCGGTGTCGAGGCCGAGGACGATCACGTCGCCTCCAGCGTCCGGCGGTCGCCGCCGGCGTGGGCGAGCGCGACGTGGCGCGCGATCCGCCGCTCCCCGAGCAACGCGTCCAGCCCGGCGCGCTCGGGCCACTCGACGAAGGTCACGAGGTCGGGGCCGAAGTAGGGATCGAGCAGCCCCGGGTCCTCGTCGTCGAGGCCGCCCAGCCGGTAGAGGTCGAGGTGCGCAATGCCCGCCTCGTAGAGGTGGCCGACGACGAAGGTCGGGCTCGTCACCGGCTCGGTCACGCCGAGCGCGCGCGCCGCACCGCGTACGAACGTCGTCTTGCCCGCGCCGATCTCGCCCGAGACGAGCACGACGTCGCCCGGCGCCAGGGCGGCCGCGAGCGCCGCGCCGGCGCGCTCGGTGTCCTCGGCGCTAGATGACTCGCCGAGCATGCGCGCGCAGCGCCACGCCCGCCGACAGCAGGGCCAGCCCGAGCAGGGCCGGGAGCCACGCGTCGCCGCCGGTGCGCGGCAGCTGGGAGGCCCCCGCGGTCGGCATCGTCGGCGACAGCTTGGGCATGGGACCCGTCGCGGGTGCCTTGGCGGGCGCGGCGGCCGGCGCCTGGGCGGGCGCGGCGGCCGGCGCCTGGGTCGGGGCCGGCGTCGCCTGGGACTGCGGCGTCGAGTTGGCGAACGGGTCCTCGTACTGCTCGTCGCCCGCGCTCTGCGCGGATGCCGCAGCGGGTACCAGCGCAAGCATGGCCGCGGCCGCGGAGAGAGATCGGCGCCATCCCGGCATGGCGCGAGAGGGTAGAACACCACCCGCTAGCGTGACTCCGCCGATGGAGTCGCCGCCGCGCCAGGACCCCGAGACCGCGAAGGCGATCGGCCTCGCCGCCGCCACGATGGCCGCCAACCTCGTCGCGGTCGTCTTCACCGTCATCTTCACGCGGCTGCTGGGCGCCGACGGCTATGGCTCGCTGGCGGCGCTGCTGAACCTGACGATCATCCTCTTCGTCCCCGGCTCCGCGCTCCAGGTCGCGACCGCGCGCGAGGGCACGCTCGGCCGTCTCGGCCGCGGCGGTGAGCTGGCGGGCACGCTGCGGCGCTGGACGCGGCACATCCTGAT
>JBDTMF010000291.1:0-4324 GCA_039934455.1 Solirubrobacteraceae bacterium | reverse complement strand
CGAAGGTGCGCAGGTAGCGCGCCGAGTGCCCGTCGCCCACCTCGATCGCGTGCCCAAGGCGGCCGCCGAGGTCGTCCGGCGCGGCGTCGAGCTGGACGTTGCCGTAGCCGTCGACGACCATGACGTGCGCGACGAGCTCGCCATCCTCGAGCCGCGGCCGGGGGAGTTCCAGCGTTACGAGCTCGCTCGCATCGAGCGGCGTCCCGGCGTCCGCCAGCGCCTCGCCTCCCGCGAGCCGGGCGGCGACCGGGCCGAACAGGTCGCGGCCGTGGAAGGTCGCCGACACCGGCTCGAGGCGCCAGGTGGAGTGCGAGATCTCGACGACTTCGTCGACGCCGCCGAAGCGCTCGGCGGCCGGGACGAGCAGGCCGTTGTCCGGGCCCACCAGCAGCCGGTCCTCCTCGGCGGTCCGCAGCGCGATCGCCCGCCGCCGCGCGCCGACGTCCGGGTCCACCACGGCGAGGTGCACGCCCGGCGGCGCATAGGGCAGCGCCCGCACGAGCATCAGCGCGCCCGCGAGCACGGACTGCCGCGGCACGCCGTGCGAGAGGTCGATCACGCGCGCGGCGGGGCACTCGTGCGCGATCACCGAGTGGACGACGCCGACGAACTCGTCGCGCAGGCCGTAGTCGGAGAGGAACGTGATCGGCCGGGCCACGCCTCAGCTTCCCACGTCCGCCAGCAGGGCCGCAACGAGCCCGTCCGGCGTGTGGGGATCGGCCTCGAGGTCGGGCTCGAGGTCGTGCGAGCGCAGCTCGTCGCTCGTCGCCGGGCCGATCGAGGCGAGCCGCGGGCCGTCAAGCGCGTCCGGCCCCGCCGCGCCGACGAGGTGGCGAACCGTGGAGGCCGAGGTGAAGGTGACGTAGTCGGCGGCTTTGACCGCCGCCACTGCGTCGGCGCCGAGCGGCTCAGGCAGCGTCTCGTAGAGCGCCAGGACGTCGACGTGGGCGCCGCGGTCGCGCAGGGCCTCGATCAGGACGTCGCGTCCTTCGCGCGCGCGCGCGATCAGGACGCGCCGGAGCGGGACGCCGGCGAGCGCGTCGATCAGGCCCTCTGCCACCGATCGCTCGGGGATCGTGTCCGGCGCGACGCCGTGTTCGCCGAACGCCCGCGCGGTGCCGGGCCCCATCGCCGCGACGTGCAGGCCGGCCAGGCTCCGCGCGTCGCGCCCGGAGTCCAGCAGCCGCGCGAACAGCTCGTGGACGCCGTTGGGGCTCGTCGCGACGAGCCCGTCGTAGTGCTGCAGGTCGGGGATCTCGGCGCGGAGGGAGACGGTCCGGATCGCGGGCGCCTCGATCACCGCGGCGCCGAGCTCGCGCAACCGCGCGGCGAGCGGGCTGGCCTGGGCGCGCGCGCGGGTGACGGCGACGGTGCGCCCGTGCAGCGGGCGGCGCTCGAGCCACGCCAGCTCGTCGCGCAGGGCGACCACCGGCCCGACGATCGTCACGGCCGGCGCTCGGATCTGCCCCTCGTTCGCCCGTGCGGCGACGTCGGCGAGCGTGGCGACGAGCGTCCGTTGCCCGGGCAGGGTGCCGCGCTCGATCACTGCAACCGGTTCGCCCGCCGGCCGCCCCTCCGCCTGCAGCCGCTCGGCGATGCGCGGCAGCGCGCGGACGCCCATGTAGAAGACGAGCGTGCCCGGGAAGCGCGCGAGCGCGGCCCAGTCGAGCGAGGACTCGGGCTTGTCGGGGTCTTCGTGTCCCGTGATGAAGGCGACGCCGCTGGCGAGCTCGCGGTGGGTGACCGGGATCCCGGCGTACGCGGGCGCGGCGACGCCGGCGGTCACGCCCGGGACGATCTCGAACTCGACGCCCGCTTCGCGCAGCACCAGCGCCTCCTCGCCCCCGCGGCCGAACACGAGCGGATCCCCGCCCTTGAGCCGCACGACCCGGCGCCCCGAACGGCCGTGCTCGACGAGCAGCCGGTCGATCTCCCCCTGCGGCATCTGCGGCCCGCCGCCCTGCTTGCCGACATAGACGAGCTCGGCGTCCGCGCGCGCGTGGTCGAGCGCCTCCGGCGGGATCAGTCGGTCGTAGAGCACGACGTCGGCGGCGGCGATCAGCGCGACCGCGCGGACGGTCAGCAGTCCAGGGTCGCCGGGCCCCGCGCCGACGAGGAAGACCGTCACGCCATCGCCTCGGCCTGCGCGAGCAGATCCCGCGCGCCCGCGGAGAGCATGCGGCGGGCGAGCGCCTCGCCGTCGGCGCCGACGAGCTCGTCGGCCACCCACGCGGATCCGTCGGGCAGTCCGACGAAGCCGCGAATCGTGCCGTCTTTCGCGTGGATCCCCACGGGGGTGTGACAAGTCGCTCCCAATACGCGCACGGCGGCCCGCTCGGCTTCCAGGTCCGCGAAAGTGGGCGCGTGATGCACCGCTTCGACCGCCTCCCGCACCCGCTCGTCGTCCGCCCGCGCCTCGAGGGCGAGCGTCCCCTGGCCCGGGGCGGGCACGAAGCCGAGCGGCGTCGCGGCGCGCGTGATCCCGAGCCGCTCGAGACCGGCGGCGGCGAGCACGATGCCGTCGACCTCGCCGGCGTCGAGCTTGCGCAGGCGGGTGTCGACGTTCCCGCGCAGCTCCACGACCTCGAGGTCCGGCCGCAGGGAGAGCAACTGCGCCCGGCGGCGCAGCGAGCTCGTGCCGACGCGGGCGCCGTCCGGCCACTCGCCCACCAGCACATCCACCGCGCTCGCTCGTGGCGGTGTCGCGACGATCGTGCAGCCGTCGGCCAGCTCGGCCGGGACGTCCTTGGCCGAGTGCACCGCGAGGTCGATCTCCCCGGCGACCAGTGCCGCCTCGATCGCGTCGACCCAGCGCGACTTGTCGCCGATCCCGCGCGCCCGGTCACCCGAGGTGACGATCTCCACGATCTCCGCGTCCTGTATCCGGTCGGCGACCCAGCGCGCCTGGGCGAGGGCGAGCGCGCTGCCGCGGGTGCCCACCCGCAGCGGCGTCAACGCGCGTCGCGCTGCCGCAGCGGGCGCACCTCGCCGCCCGCGGGCTGCTCCACCGCCGCCGGCTCGTCGAGGCCGAAGAGCTCGCGCAGCAGCTGGAGGCGCGCATGACGGTGCTCGGCGTCGAGCTGCCGGACGCGCAGCGTGGGCTCGTGCAGGAGCCGCTTGACGGCGGTGCGCGCGAGCAGCTCGACGCGCTCGCGGTCCGCGGGCGAGAGCGTCTCCCAGCGGCCCTCATTCTCCGTCAGCAGCCGGTCGACGACCTCGTCGCCGCGGACGCGCAGCGCGGTCAGCGTCGGCATCACCTCGAGCGAGCCGAGCCAGCCGGCGAACGTCTGGATCTCCTCCTCGACGATGCCCTCGGCCTTGCGGGCCTCGGTCAGGCGCACGAGCTGCTGGCGGGCGACCTGGGCCTGCAGGTCGTCGATGTCGGAGACGGTGACGCCGGGCAGCTCGGCGCAGGCCGGGTCGATGTCGCGCGGCACCGCGAGGTCGATCAGCAGCAGCGGCCGGCCCGCGCGCCCGGGAATCACCAGCGCGAGCTCCTCGGCGCCCAGGATCAGGTGCGGCGAGGAGGTGGATGCGACGACGATGTCGGCCCGCGCGAGCTCGTCGGGGAGCGCGTCGAACGCCACCGTCTCGCCGCCGAAGCGCTGGGCCAGCTCGATCGCGCGCTCGCGCCGGCGGTTGGCGACGAAGATCGTGCGCACCCCCTGCTCGTTCAGCGCGCGCGCCGTGCCCTCGGCGGTCTCGCCCGCGCCGATGATGAGGACGTGGCGGCTGGCGAGGTCGGCGAGCGCGTCGCGGGCAGCGTCGACGGCGACGGAGGCGACGCTGGCCCGCCCGACGGAGATCGCGGTGTCGGTGCGCACGCGCTTGCCGGTCGCCAGGGCGGCGCGGAAGAGCTGGTTCGTCAGCGGCCCGGTGGACTGGGTCGCGAGCGCGGCCTCGTAGGCGCGCTTGACCTGGCCCTGGACCTCGGCCTCGCCGACGACCATGGACTCCAGCCCGCTCGTCACGCGGTACAGGTGGCGGGCCGCATCGCAGTTGCGCAGGGAGTAGATCCCTTCGAGCAGCTCGGTCGGGCGCACGCCGGCGCGGCGCGCCAGGCGGCCGAGGACGGCGGTCTCGGCCTCCACCGCGTCGCCGACCACGAGGTAGAGCTCGGTGCGGTTGCAGGTCGAGAGCACGACCGCCTCCTGGATCTCCACCTCGTTCACGAGCTCGCGCATCAACCGCTCGGCGCCCGCTGGGGTCAGCGCGATGCGCTCCCGCACGGCCACTCCGGCGGTCTTGTGTGACGCGCCGAGCGCCATCAGCTCGCTCATAGGGCAACCTGCGTTGTCGGAGAGAGGGTTCTCTCCCATGTTGG
>JBDTMF010000290.1:0-4326 GCA_039934455.1 Solirubrobacteraceae bacterium | reverse complement strand
ATGCGATCGCCACGAGACCTTCCCCGCCGCCTCCGCTCGCATCTGCAACTCGTCCTAAGCGGGAGCGACCTGCGCGTCGGCCGAGGCGCTCGCATACGCGACGAAGCAGCAGCGGCGCGCAACGCTGCGCGTCGCGAGGCGCACCTCCGATCGGCGGGCCTGAGCGATCGCGCGGCGCTAACGTCCGCCTCGTGGCAGGCTGGGTTGCTCGTGCCCCGCCTCTTCTTGTTCCGCCACGCGAAGTCGAGCTGGAAGGACCCCGGCCAGGCCGATCACGACCGCCCGCTGGCGGGACGGGGGCGGCGCGCTGCTGAGGCGGTCGCGCGGCACCTGCGCGAGGAGCGCATCGAGCCGGAGCTGGTGCTGTGCTCGACTGCGCGGCGCGCGCGGGAGACGCTTGAGCGGGTCGAGCCTGCGCTGGGCGTGGCCGACGTGTGGTTCGAGCCCGCGCTATATGGGGCGAGCGCTGGTGCGCTGCTCGAGCGCCTGCATGATGTCCCCGACCACGTCGGCTCCGTGATGCTGATCGGCCACAACCCCGGCCTGCAGGAACTCGCGCTCGAGCTCGCTCATACGGGACCCGAGCTGCACGAGCTCGCCGCGAAGTTCCCGACCGCGGCGCTGGCCACGCTCGAGCTACCGGATTGGCGTACCGTTCGCCCAGGCACGGCTGACTTGGTCGGGTTCGTACGGCCGCGCGATCTCATCCCTTAGCTATTTGTCCCGGAGGTAGTGGCTGCGCCTGAGGCAGTTCATCCGGGGCGGGACGGGATTGTTCGTCTGCAGCGTCCAACCCGCGGCCGGGAGTGTTGGCCGCAGGGCCAGCTTCAGCCGGCCCTACCCCCTGAGTCGGTGAGCACGAGCGTTCACGAGCTCGCAACGTCGTGGTGACGACCTCTTGACATGGCGCGGCGCCGAGCGCGGTGCGGTGCGGGCATGCTGCCGCCGCTTTACGCGCATCGGCTGGGGCGCGCGTACGGGCCCGACTCCTCGGCCGCGGCGCTGCGCGGTGCGCTCGCCGCCGGCGTCGACGGTCTCGAGAGCGATGTGTGCCTGACCGCGGACGGCGCGCTCGTGCTGCTGCACGACCCGTATCTGCCGCTAGGTTCGGACCTCGACGGCTTCGCGCATGAGCGCACGGCGCGCGAGCTTCGGCGCGCACGCCTGCGAGACCGCGAGGGCCGCCTGACGGCAGAGGCCCCGCTGTTCGTTGAGGACCTGCTCGCGGCCGCGCCGCGCGAGGTCGTCCTCCAGCTTGAGGTCAAGGCTCACGCAGACCCCGCGCTCGCCCGGCGCACCGTGGACGCGCTGGCGGAGCGCGTGTGCGGCCGGACGCGTGGGCAGCGGATCGAGGTGCTGTCGTTCACGGCCGCCGCATGCGCGCGAGCGGCGGAGCTGGACTGCGCCACGCGGCTCGTCGTGTGGGCCGACTACGCCCCGGCGGCGCTGGTGCGCTGGGCGCGCCGACACGGAGTCGGTGGCGTGTGCGTCGAGCACTTCCTGCTCTCGGCAGCCCTCATGGGGGCGCTGCGCCGGGGCGGATTGAGCGTCACCACCCGAACGCTCAACGACCCAGCGCTGCTCGACCGCATCTTGCCGCTGCGCCCCGATGCCGTCACGAGCGACCGCCCGCACACGCTGCACGAGGCAGCGGCCGGCGTGCCCTCGCTGGCGGCCTGATCAGTCGCCCGGCCGCTCGAACGTGGCGAGGATGCGCGGATGCCCGTCGATCGTCGGCGTGGCGTCGATCGTCACGCGCGAGAAGCCCGCATGCGTGGCGAGCGCGCTGAGCCCGCCGGTGCCGAAGCCCCAGTAGACATACGCGTCGCCGCGATAGACGTCGCTGGGTGGGTGCACCTCGATGCGGCCGTCGGCGGGGCGGCCGTCGGCGGCGACGCCATAGGTTTCCACGAGCAGCCGCCCGTCGGGCGCCAGCAGTCCGCCCAGGATGCGGAGCAGGCCGAGCGGGTTCTCGACGCGGTGCAAGATCCCAAAGCAGACGACCACGTCGAAGCGATCACCGGTATCGGCCAGCGCCAGCGCGTCCCCGCGCAGGTACTCGACGTGCGAGTTCAACAGCCCGGCGATAGCACGGAAGCCCTGGCCGCCCTCGAGCTCGATCCCCCAGCGTGCCTTCACCCAGGCGACGTACTGCTCATTGTCGACCGCCACGACCCGGGCCGCGCCGCGATGCTCGGCCAGAAAGGCGTAGAACCCGTCGAACGTCCCGACATCGAGCACACGCTGCCCGGCGAACGAGTCGGGGAAATACGGCACCCGGTAGCGGTGGTCGCGCGCCACGCCCGGGGTGTAGAGCCCATGCGCCGCGTTGAGCGCGAACGTGTGAAACCACAGCGGCACCCGTCGCAGCACGCGCGCGGCCTCCTCAGGGTCGGCGCCGATGGGCAGCGTGTCAGCGACAGCGCGCTCGGCGTCGGTGAGCTCAGGAAGCTCGGTGTACGGGTCCATGCTGGGCAGCTTTGTCTCCGGCCGGTCGGGTGTGCGTCTGGAGGTCCTGCAACGCCACATTGCCAGAAGATCAGCCGGACGGGGCGAAGGCGCGGGTGACACCGCTTTACTCAGCGGGGGCGGTTGCCGAGCGGCTCACGTGGCTCGGCCATTCCACGGTCCTGCTCGAACTCTCCGGGACCCGGCTGCTCACGGATCCCGTGCTGCGCTCTCGCGTCGTGCACCTGCGGCGGTGGGCGCCTGAGCCCGCCGAACCTGGAGCGCTGGACGCCGTGCTGATCTCCCACGCGCATCGAGACCACCTCGACCTCCCCTCGCTGCGCAGGCTCGATCCCGGCGCAACCGTCGTGTCTGCACCGGGCGCCGCGCGCTGGCTGCGGCGCCTCGGCCGGGCGGTGGTCGAGCTGTCCCCCGGCGACGAGGTCCGGATCGGCGGCGTCGCCGTGCGAGCCGTCCCGGCCGTCCACTCCGGACGGCGCGCGCCGATGGCGACGCGGGCCGGTGCCGTCGGCTTCGTCGTGGAAGGGAAGCGCCGCGTCTACTTCGCGGGCGACACCGAGCTCTTCCCGGGCATGGCGGACCTTGCCGAGGCCCTGGACGTCGCCCTCGTGCCGGTCTCGGGCTGGGGGCCGTCGCTGGGCGCGGGGCACATGGACCCCGCCGAGGCAGCCGAGGCGATCGCGATGCTGCGCCCCCGGCTCGTCGTGCCCATCCACTGGGGGACGTTCCTGCCGCTCGGCCTCGGGCGACGCCTCGCCCATCTCCTGCGCGATCCGCCGCGCGAGTTCGCAGCGCACGTGGCAGCCCGTGCGCCCGCGACGCGCGTCGCGATCCTGGCGCCCGGCACTCCGCTCGAGCTCGGTGACGCGAACACCGCCGATTCCGGGCCCTCGTGATCTCGCAGAGTCAACGCCTGAGGCGAAGCCTGGAGAGCAGCCGTCAGATGGTCGCGCGCGTAACCTACGCCCGAGGACGTCGCGGAGGCCGTGCGACTGTTCGACGACTCCGTCATGGCCGCCGCCGAGCAGGAGGAAGGGTTCATCGGCGCGCTGCTGCTCACTCGCGAGGACGGTCGCGCGCCCAGCGCTGGGTGAGCGGGCGCCGCCGGACGCGCGGGCGCCGATGCTGCGACGGGGCGCGTCGTTCGCAGAATCCGAACGACGCGGAGTCCCTCGTCAGCTCGTTGTGCCGGCTGGCTTATAAGCGGCGTGCAGCGCGCCCGCGGCCGGCGTGTAGCTCGTCGTGTAGCTCGTCGTGTGGCCGTCGCTCCACTCGATCCGCTACCGCGGCGACGGGTCGCCCCGGAGAACCTCGAGCACGGTACCCGTCCGCGCCGCACGCGCCGTGGACTCCGACTCGGGGACGACCTGCTCTCCGACCTGGAAGGCCATGCCCTCTCCTTACGCCTGGTTGCGCCACCGAGCCTAACCCACCGCCGGAGCGCCCCACCGCGGCGCCCTCTTCTCACCGGCCACGGGGCTTGTGCGCCGTCTCGCCGCGGGGAATCTCGGCGCGGATGCACATTCCGGCACCGGTCGGGCTGTCGAGGTCTCGGCGCGCCGTCGAGCGCCTCGACAGCGCGCCGGGCGGTGGGCGGTGGGCGCCTGACCGGTCTCGGGGTCCCAGACCACCGTCGTCGCGATTGACGAGTCCCGGAGTCCGCTGACCCGGCTCGAATCTGCTCCCGCCGATGGTCATCCGACGATCTCGACGAGCGCGTGCCCGTTCTCGCGTACGACCCGGACGCTCGCCACGGTTCCCTGCGCCTACTTGGTGACGTTCGTAACGGGCTTCGGCTACGAGCTAGACCCTATGGACCGGTCGGCTCGGCGTCCGGTGGTGATGTGAGGGTCGGCA
>JBDTMF010000289.1:0-4341 GCA_039934455.1 Solirubrobacteraceae bacterium | reverse complement strand
AACGGCCCGAAGCCGAACATCACGACCGGGTTGCGGAACAGGCGGTACGCGAGGCGCCCGCGCGGGGGCATCGCATTGAACTCCGCGACCGTCAGCGTGTGCACGTCGCCGGTGCCGCGGCGGTCGAGGTCCCCCGCCGTGCCGTGATGGACCGCGTGGTTGTAGCGCCAGGCGTGGAAGGGGGAGAAGACGACGACCCCGAGCACGATGCCGAGCCAGGTGTTGGCGCGCCGTGTCGGCACGAACGCGCCGTGGGTGCAGTCGTGGAACAGGATGAACGTGCGCAGCAGGAAGCCCGCCGCGGGGATCGAGAGCGCCAGCGCCAGCCAGACGGAGACGTCGAGGCTGAGGTACATCAGCACCGACAGCGCGAGGTAGGGCACGACCGAGGTCGCGATGTCGAGGAGCGCGAGCCCGAGGCGCGGCTTGGCGTAGGGCGCGAGCGCCTGTGCGCTCGGTACTGCTTGCTGGCCGGGCATGGGTCCGCTCTCTGTCGCCCCGGCCGGTAGGGGTCATGCCGGCTCGAGTCGGCCGCGCGGGACGGCCAGCCTCCGAGGATAGCCCCCTTCTGCGGTACCTCAGAGGTACGGGTCGCGTACCTGTAAGGTACGCGCGTGGAGTCGTCCCTGCTCTCCCACCACCCCGCACTCGGGCCCCTGCTGACCGAGTCCGCGCAGCGCGCGAAGGTGCTCGAGGGGATGCTGCGCGCGGTGGCGGAGAAGGGCTTCGCCGCGGCGACCGTCACGGACGCGGTGCGGCTCGCACGGGTCTCGCGCGGGACGTTCTACGCGCTGTTCGACTCCAAGGAGGCCTGTCTCGCCAGCGCCTACCGGCTCGGCTGCGAGGTGCTCGAGGAGCGCATCACCGCGGCGGTGCGCGAGGCGGCCGACTGGCGCGAGGAGCTGCGGCTGGGGCTGCGCGCCTACCTCGTGACGCTCGAGGAGGACCCGCTGTTCGCCCGCGTCTACCTGCTCGAGTGGCCGGCCGTCGAGGCCGAGCGGCAGGCGACGCTCACCCGCTTCATCGCCCGCTATCGCAAGACCTTCGCTCGCTCGGGACAGCCAGTGCCGCCGGATGACGCGCTGTTCGTCCTGGCGGTCGGCATCCACGAGCTCGCCTGCACCAGGGTGCGCGCCGGGCGGCGCGTCACCGACCTCGAGGACATCCTGGTGGGCTGCGCCGTGCGGCTCGCCGCTGAGGAGGAACCATGGACCTGACCTTCACCGACGCCGAGACCGCCTTCCGGGACGAGCTGCGCGCGTGGTTCGCATCGAACCTGCCCGGCGACGAGCCCACGGGGGAGGATGCGAGCTACGCCTGGCGGCGCGACTTCCAGCGCCGGCTGGCGGCCGACGGCCTGGCGGCGGTGCACTGGCCGCAGGAGTACGGCGGCCGCGGCGCGACGCTGACGGAGTCGGCGATCTTCTGGGAGGAGCTCGGCCGCTCCGGCGCCCCGCTGCCCGCCAACGTGCTCGGTGTGCTGCTGGCCGGCCCGACGATCATGACCTGGGGCACGCCGGAGCAGAAGGAGCGCCACCTCGCCCCGATCCTCTCCGCCGACGAGATCTGGTGCCAGGGCTTCTCGGAGCCCGACGCAGGCTCGGACCTCGCGGCCCTGAAGACGCGCGCGGTCCGCGACGGCGACGAATGGGTCGTCACGGGCCAGAAGGTGTGGACGAGCGGCGCCCAGTACTCCAAGTGGTGCATGCTCGTCGCGCGCACCGACGGCGACGCGGCGAAGCACAAGGGCCTGACCTACTTCCTGATGGACATGGAGCAGGACGGCGTGGAGGTCGTGCCGCTCCGCCAGATCACCGGTGAGCCGGAGTTCAACGAGCTGTTCATCGACGGCGCGCGGATCCCCGACGCCAACGTCCTCGGCGGCGAGGGCAACGGCTGGAAGGTCGCGCTGACCACGCTCATGAACGAGCGCGCCGGGCTCGGCTTCATGCTGCAGGTGCGCCTGCGCCAGCAGCTCGACGCGCTGATGGCGGAGGCCGCGGGCCGCGGGTTGCTCGACGACCCCGTGGTCGCCGACACGCTCGGCGACCTGCACCTGCGCACGGAGACGCTGCGCCTGACCGCCTACCGGGGGCTGACCGCGATCCAGAAGTACGGCACACCCGGGCCAGAGGGCTCGCTGCTCAAGTGGCTCTGGTCGGACACCAACCAGCAGCTCGCCCAGCTCGCCACGGACCTGCTCGGCCCGGGGGCCCTTGAGGCGGGCACGCCCTGGGCCTACGAGCTGCTGCGCACGCGCGGCAACTCGATCGAGGGCGGCACCACCGAGGTGCTCAAGAACATCGTCGCCGAGCGCGTGCTCGGCCTCCCCAAGGCACGCTGAGAGGACGGCAATGGACTTCGACCTGACCCAGGACCAGCAGGAGATCAAGACCGTCGCGCGCGAGCTGCTCGCAGCGCGCTCGCCGTGGGCGAAGGTGCGCGAGGCGGCGGACGCGCGCGAGTACGGCGACGCGCTGTGGCGCGAGCTCGCCGATCTCGGGTGGCCGGGCATCGCCGTCGCCGAGGAGCACGGCGGCCAGGGGCTCGGCGCGGTCGAGCTCGCGGTGCTGCTCGAGGAGCTGGGCTACGCCTGCGCGGCGACGCCGTTCCTCTCGACGGCCGTCGTCGCGTCCGTGATCCAGGCCTGTGGCAGCGACGAGCAGCGTGCGCGTCACCTGCCCGCGCTGGCCGCGGGCGACGCGACCGCCGGCGTCGGGACGCGCGAGCTGTGCGCCGACGGCGGCGGCGCCGCCGTGGTCGTGCTGCTGGACGGCGACGAGGCGGAGCTCGTCGAGGGCTTCGAGGCGGAGCCGCTCGACGTGATCGACGCGACGCGCCGCTACGCGCGCGTGAGTGGCGGCAGCGCCGAGCCGCTGGGGCCGGGCGCCGCCGACCGCGTGCGCGCGGCCGTGGCAGCCGAGGTCGTAGGGCTCTCGCAGCAGGCGCTCGACATGACGCTCGCCTACGTGAAGGACCGCAAGCAGTTCGGCGTGCCGGTCGGCTCGTTCCAGGCCGTCGCGCACCGCTGCGCGCAGATGCTGCTGAGCACGGAGTGCGCGCGCTCGACCGCGTACTTCGCGGCCTGGGCCGCCGACGCCGATCCGGACCGGCTGCCCGAGGCGGCCGCGCTCGCCGGCGCCGCCGCGGCCGAAGGCGGGCGGGAGGTGACCGCGAGCGCGATCCAGGCCCACGGCGGCATCGGCTTCACGTGGGAGGCGGACGTGCACTGGCTCTACAAGCGCGCCCAGCTCGACACCGTTCTGCTGGGGGGCGCGGGGCGCCACCGCGCCGCGCTATGCCGCATCGCGGCCGAGCGGGTCGGGGTCACGGCCTGAGCCCTGAGTGCGCTGAGTCAGAATGGGAGCGTGCCCGCGCTCTCACCAGGTGACCTGTTCGGTGGATACCGGATCGAGGGCATCGCCGGCCGCGGCGGCATGGGCGTCGTCTACCGCGCCGTCCAGCTCGATCTCGGCCGCCCCGTCGCGCTCAAGCTGATCGCCGCCGACCGGGCCGCCGACCCCGACTTCCGCGAGCGCTTCCAGCGCGAGTCGCGGATGGCCGCGGCGATCGACCATCCCAACGTCGTCCCGGTCCACGGCGCCGGGGAGCAGGACGGCCAGCTCTACCTCGTCATGCGCTACGTGCGCGGGACGGACCTGCACGCGCTGATCAAGCGCGAGGGCCCGCTGGCGCCGGAGCGCGCGGCGGCGATCGTGGCTCAGGTCGCCTCGGCGCTCGACGCCGCGCACGCGGCCGGGCTGGTCCACCGCGACGTCAAGCCCGCCAACGTGCTGCTCGGCGGCAGCGGGCGCCAGGAGCACGCCTACCTGAGCGACTTCGGGCTGACACGGCTGCTGGCCTCGGAGACTCAGCTCACCGACACCGGGCAGTGGATGGGCACGATCGACTTCTCGGCGCCCGAGCAGCTGAGCGCCCTCCGGCTCGACGCGCGCGCCGACGTGTACTCGCTGGGCTGCGTGCTGCACGCGGCGCTCGTCGGGACGCCGCCGTACCCGCGCGGCACCTTCCCGGCCACGCTGCTCGCGCACATGCAGGACCCGGTGCCGCGGCCCTCCGAGCGCGGCGCGCCGGTCGGCTTCGATCGCGTGATGGCGCGGGCGCTGGCGAAGGACCCCGAGGGCCGCTACCCGTCCGCGGGCGACCTCGGCCGGGCGGCGTGGGCGGCCGCGCGCGGCGAGCCGGTGACCGAGTCCGAGCGCAGCGTCGCCGTCGGGCCCGCGGCGCCCGACCCGCCGACGAACGGGCACGCCGGGCCGCGCTCCGCGCTGACGGTGGCCGATGCGCCGCCGACCGCCGCGACGGTCGTCGAGGCCCCGC
>JBDTMF010000288.1:0-4368 GCA_039934455.1 Solirubrobacteraceae bacterium | reverse complement strand
ACGCCGGCCGCCGCTGATCACGCCATCCGACCAGCCCGATCGGTGGATCCGGGCTAAGGGGTCGCCCCGAGATCCGGGCCATGCGGCGCTGCAGATGGGATCGGCTGTAGCGACCTCCTGCATCGACCGTGCAGCCTGCCGACAGTCGCTTCTCGATCGGCGAAGATTCGCGGGCCGCCGGCGCGCCCGTTTGTCAAGGAGGTTGGCGCCGATCCCGGCCGCCTGCGCGTTCTTCGGCTCGAACGGCCGCCGTTCCCGGGCACGCCCGACCCGCGCGTCCAGACCGTGGCCGACCACGCGGCCCAGACGCTCGAGGGCTTTAAGCATCACGTCGCGTCCGGGGTGCTGTCATGCGATCCCGAGGTCATGCGCCGGGCGATCTCGGTCATTCATGCGGTCGATAACGCCGCCACCTTCACCTGACTGCTCGAGGAGCTGGGGCGCCGGCCAGAACCCGACGATCTCGACCCGGTGACCTGGGACATGCTGAATGAGGGACTCGAGCTGACCGCGCTCGACCACATCTCGGCGATCGAGGACCTGCACGCTCAGATGCGGCGGGTCGCGCGCGTCTTCTCCGCGGCCGACATCCTCCTCTGCCCGACGCTCAACGTCCTACCACCGCCGCCTGGGGCGCTGGTCGTCCTCGCGGGGCAGCGTGGATGCCTTCTTCGACGTCGAGTTCGCCTCCACCGGCGCGACTGCAGTGGCCAATGCCACCGGTTGGGCGGCGATCACGCTGCCTCTGGAGGTAGTGAACGGGCTGCCGGTCGGCGTCCAGATGATGGCCCCGGAGGAGGCCGTACTCCTGCGCGTGGCCGCTCAGCTCGAGGAGGCAGTGCCCTGGGCCGAGCGCCATCCCAGCGGCTTCGCATGAGCGCCAGCGCGCCTGAGCCGTTGATCTCGAGGCAACACCCGCGGCGCGGATGCGATCCAAGCCAACGCTTCCTTCGCCTGTTGCGACAGCGACGATGCCGACGGCTAGCAGCAGCGCCCTGCGTGGAGGCAGCAATCTGCGCTACCGATGCTCGTGCACGCGCTCGGGAATCGGTTTCAATCTCGCCATCCGCCGCCGCCGGGCACTGGCTACAGGTACCGTGACCGTCGGGGGGAGCGACGCTCGACGACTAGGAGGCCCACATGGCCGATATCGCGACCTACGACTACCAGCTCCACGGCGGGGCGAACGGATACCTCGGAAAGCGCGCGATCCTGCGCCTCTACGACGCGGACAAGAACCCCGTTGCCTACGTCCATTTCATCCCGGCCGGGCAAGTGATCCCCAACGACGTGGATGGTCCGCCGTGGGCCACCATGTTCATGCCCGAGCAGGCCCTTCCCGCTGTCATCGACATGCTGCGCAACGAGCAGCCCATTTCCTTTTACACTGCCGTGGGCAGCGGATTCCTGCACACCGGCGACGAACCGATCGGCGAGTCGGAGATCTCCGGTCCCTGACAGTCGAACTTCTGCGAAAAGGCGTCAGCGCCGCGCAGCGCTGTTCGTGCGCCCGCGCCGCGCGGGGACATCACGGTGACCTCGCCGTCCCCGGCCAGGCCGGAGAGGTCACCGCGCGCGAGCATCCGCGTGTCGAAGCCGCGCGCCGGTGGCGCAGCACAACTTCTCCTGAGCGGTTGCGTCGGGGGCGCCCGATCGAGGAGACTGGGAGTCCAGATGCACGACCTTCAGCACCGCGACCGGGCCGGGCTCGCCGCCCGCCGGCTTGGCTCCTCAGGCACCAACGCGCGACGGACGCTTCAGCGCGACGGCGCGACGCTCGCGCGGATGGTCGGCAACCGCGCGTTCTGTCGGCTCGTGCAGCGCGACCCCCTGCCGCCGCCGAACCGGCAGCTCCCCGGTCGCGTGCTGCCGGCCGACGCGGAGTACGTGGAGCTCGCCAAGATCCAGTACACCCAGCCGCGCGTCAGCTTCACCACCAGCGAGGGGCAGACCCTGGGCCGGATGGCGCGGGAGATGGCTAAGAACGGGTGGGACGACAGCCGGCCGGCGGACCTCGTCCGGACGACGGACGGCCGGCTCATGTCGCTCGACCACCGGCGCATGTTCGCGGCCGAGCGGGCCGGGCTGACGCGGGTCTCCGCGCGGGTCCACGGCGAGGGGGACAAGCTGAGCGGCGAGACCGCGGCGCGCTTCGCCATCAGGAGGGGGCAGGTCCCGGACGGCATCAATCCCCGCACGGAGCAGCCCTGGAAGGCCAAGGACAAGCCGCTGACCTGGGGCGATGCGATGCGGTTCCGCGCCGCGGTGCAGGACTTCTACGACCCGGCGACAGGGCGACCGATGAAGGAGCCGATCGGGCCGCAGGTGCTGCCGGGCGGCTCCGAGAAGGGCGGAGTGCGCGACCCGCGCTTCCCGCGCGAGGGCAGCCCGAACATGCCGATGCGCATGCCGCCCAAGCCGTCGAAGGACAAGCCCGAGCCCGAGCCGCCCGCCCCGGACGGCGGCGCGACGCCGCCGAAGGACCCGGGCGGCGGACCGAACCCGCCGGCGACGAAGCCAGGGCCCACGTCGACAGACTCCGGGACCGGCGGCAGCACCAAGTCACCGCCCACCTACACCACCGGCCAGCGGATCACGGCCCTGGCCGCGGCCGCCGCGATCGTCGCGAACGCGGCCGGCAACGCAATCATCAACTGGCAGAACAAGCGCGACATCGCAGCCGCGCTGGAGCGCGACGAGGCGACGCTCCAGTCCGAGCAGGCGGCGCGCCCACAACTTGGGTTCCTCCTGGTCACGAGCTTTGCCGGTGGTGCCGACTCTGGCGAGGGTCCCACCGCGGCGGCGCGCTTCAAGGGCGTGACGTGGTACCGCGCCGAGACCGAGTACGAGGCGAAGGCGCAGGTGAGGGACATGACCCGGGACGTCACCTACTCATTCGCGTGGATCCCGCCGATCGAGCCGGTGTCGGACTGGGGGAAGGACGGCCTCGCCATGTTCGCAGACGTCTCCAAGATGAGGTTTCAGCGCCTCGGCTTCGCGCAGCTTGGTGGCTTCAAGGTCAAGCGGAGCTACCCGGCCAACCTCGGCGAGAAGTCCCAGAAGTGGGCGAGCGGCCTGCGATTCTTCGTGCTGAAGCCACCGCCCACGGTCAACTACCGGGGCGTGCGCGGCGGTAACGAAACCGAGTCGCTCACGCTCTCCCAACGAACCGTCGCCGACGGCACGGTGACCGCGATCATGATCGACGGCGACCCGATCGTCCCGGTCATCGCCGCCGACCAGGACACGGCGAACTTCTTCCGCGCCGACGCCGCCCTCGGCCTGGACCACAGCGGCGTGGTCAAGGAGCGCAACGTCAACGACATCCGCTGGCTACTGCCCGACCAGATCGAGATGGTCAACGGTCCTTACCGGCAGTTGATCGATTACACCAAGAAGAACCCGGACTGGCGCGAACGCACGGGCTTCCCGAAGCCCAAGGAGCTCGGCGATCCAGACTCGCTGGAGTGGGATGGCATCAAGGGTGAGTGGAGGCAGAAGCGGAAGCGGTGAGCGCGGCCACCTGCGCGCGCCGGCCCACATCGCCCAGCGCCACGTCGACGATCAGCGCGAACCGCTCGGGCTGCATCGCTTTCAGCCACCCACGACAAGCGGATGACTGATCCCGTTCCGAGAAGTGCTGACCGCTCCGCTCACCAGGTCAAGGGCCCGAGCGGCGCAGCCAACGACACCAGGAGACCACGATCTCGAACGTGTCGACGCGGTGCATAGGCAGGGCCACGTGGGCGTGATCTCCCACACAGCGGAGTTCGAAAGCCCGTCGTTTCCGCATTCGCCTGCCACCAACACTCGGGCAGGCCTGCGAGCCGAGTGCCGCTTTGCGCGGAGGGTGTCGCGGAAAGCTGTCGTGCTGAGCGGCCGGGAGTGGCGACCGGGAGGGTTGTCGTTTGATCGAGCCGGTCCGGCTGCGAACGCGGTGGCGTGCCCGCCCGTTTAGCCGGGCGCGGGCCCGGGGGTCTGCGGCCCCTTTCAGCCGGTGGCGAGTTGGTGTCGGTGGAGCTTGAGGAGGTTGTGGGTGGCGGTCAGCAGCCGCCATTCCGATCGGACGGCTGATCGTCCGCGGCGCTGGAAGCGGTCGGCGCCGCGGTTGCTCTTGATCTGGCCGAAGACGGGCTCGACCGTTCCTTGGCGCTTGAGATAGAGCTGCTTGCCCCAGTCGCTGGCCAGGACGCGTCGCGCGAAGTCATAAGGCCCGCCGCGCCGCCCGGGCCGTGGCTCTTTGCGGCGGTCAGCGTCCGGGGCGACGAGCGTCGGGATCCCCGCGCCGCAGAGCGTCTCGATCGCGTCGTTGGTCCAGTAGCCGGCGTCGGCCAACACCACCCCGGGCGTCTCGCTGACACCGACCGC
>JBDTMF010000287.1:0-4387 GCA_039934455.1 Solirubrobacteraceae bacterium | reverse complement strand
GTCGAGGTAGCTCCACGTGCTGCCCATCGCCTCGTCGCCGCGGTTGTTGATGAAGGAGGTGCGGAAGATGCGCTCGCCGTCGCGGTGCCGCCGCCCGGCGAACAGGTCGAGCAGGCTCGCCGGCCCGTCGGGGCCCTCGAACACGTACTGCTTCTCGACGGCCATCCTCGGCATCCGCCGCCGCTGGGGGCGAGCGCGTCGCGGGCGCGGGTCAGCTCCTTCTCCATCACCAGCAGCGCTTTCGCGCGCGGCCTCCCATTCCCGGTGCGGGACGATCGGTGGGGTGCTCATGACGGGTTGCCCTCCTTGAGGTATTCGTCGACGACGTCGAACAGGCGCCCCCAGAGGGCGCGCTGGCGATCCATCCAGTCGGCTGCCTCGCTCATCGCGTGCGTGTCGAGCGAGAGCCGGTGGGTCCGCCCGTCGATCACGCGCGTCACGACGCCGGTCTCCTCCAGCACCTTCAGGTGCTTGGAGATCGCGGGCTTGGACACCCCGAAGCCGGACGTCGCGTCCCCGACCGTCGCCGGGCCGGCGGCCAGCCGCTCGACGATGCCGCGGCGGATCGGGTGCGAGAGCGCCTTGAATGGATCGTTAACCATATGGCTAACGGTACTATACGTGGGGCCGGCGGCCCGAGCGGCCGCCGGCCCTGCGCTTCCGAGCCGATCAGCCGCCGGAGGCGCTCTGCGCCGGCTGCGTGCCGAGCGTCACCGTGGTGTCGAGCGTGCGCGAGCCGCGCTCGACGGTGAGCTTGACCCTGTCGCCAGGCTGGCGGGCGGCGACCGCCGCGACGAGGTCGTTCGGGTTCTTGATCGCGGTGCCGGCGAGGTTCGTCACGACGTCGCCTGCGCGCAGCCCGGCCGCGGCGGCCGGCCCGCCCGAGGTCACGCTGGCCAGTGCCGCGCCGGCCGTGTCCGTCGAGGCGCTCGAGCTCGCGATGCCGAGGTAGGCGTGGCTGACCTTCTGGCCGGCCTCGAGCGTCGAGAGCTGCGACCTGACGAGGTCGATCGGGATCGCGAAGCCCACGCCCGAGCTCTGCTCGGCGCTCCCGTTCGTCGCGATCTGGTCGACGACGCCGATCACCTGGCCCGCCGCGTTGAGCAGCGGCCCGCCGGAGTTGCCCGGGTTCAGCGCCGCGTCGGTCTGGACGGCGTGCGCGACGGTGAAGCCGTTCGGGGCCTTCACGGTGCGGTCGACGCCGGAGACGATGCCGGTGCTGATGCTGCGCTGGTAGCCGAACGGGTCGCCGATCGCCGCGACCTCGTCGCCCACGGTGAGCGACGCGGAGCTCGCGAGGGTGAGCGGGTGGAGCGTCAGGCCCGAGGCGTCGATCTTCAGGACCGCGACGTCGGTGGCGTCGTCCTGGCCGAGGACCGTCGCCTTGCGGGCCGTGCCGTCCTGGAGCGTCACGGTGACCGAGGACGCGCCGTCGACGACGTGGGACGCGGTCACGATGTGGCCCTTGCCGTCGACGACGAAGCCGGTCCCGGTCGCCGTCGCCTGCGACTGCTGCGGCGACCCGCCAAACGGGCTCGCCGGCTGATCGCTCCCGGTCGAGATGCCCTTGCTGGTGATGTCGACGGTGCCGGCCGAGCTGCTCGCGTAGAGCGCCTGGGCGTCAAGGCCGCCGCTGCTCGTGCTGCTCGAGGACCGCACGACGGTCGTCTGGGAGCCGGCGCGGCCGATGACGCCCGCGGCCGCGAGCAGCCCGGTGCTCGCGCCGCCGCCGAGCAGCGCGCTCGTCACGAGGAGCACAGCGAGCGGCGCGCGACGGCGCGGCCGGCCACCGCCGCGCGGCCCCTCGCCATGACCACCATTGTCGGGCGGGTCCGCCTCGTCGGACCAGAGGCGGCGCCGTTCGGGAGGGGGACTCAGGGTGGCTGACATCGGGTGACTCCTTCCGGTCATATCTCGTGTGTCGATGCACGACGAGCATCCGCCCCGATCAGAAGCGCAGCCTCAACGGAGCTTGAGAACTTCATGAGAACGCCTCCGTCGCGATCGGGCTCGCGCGCGCCCCGGCTCAGCGCCACCACCTATGCCCGCCCCGGAGCAGCCGCGGGACCAGGTGGGTCCCGACGTGCCCGGTGTCGCCGATGACGACGGCGCGGCTCATCGCCCGAGCGTAGCCTTGGCCCGAGCGGAGTGGACGCTCACCAGCGACGAGGAGATCACCGTGCCCGACATGCGCTACCGGCGGCTGGGCGACAGCCGGCTCGAAGTCTCCGCGATCAGCCTGGGGTCGTGGCTGACCTACTCCGGCGGGGTCGGGCGCGAGCAGACGCAGGCCTGCACGCGCGCGGCCTTCGACGCCGGGATCAACTTCTACGACACGGCGAACGTGTACGGCCGCGGCGCGGCCGAGGAGGCGTGGGGCGAGATCCTCGCCGAGCATGACCGGGACAGCTACGTCCTGGCGACGAAGGTCTACTTCCCGATGTCGGATGTCGACCAGGGGCTCTCGGCCGAGCAGATCCACAAGCAGGTCGACGCGTCGCTGAAGCGGCTGCGCACCGACTTCGTCGATCTCTACCAGTGCCACCGCTACGACACGGAGACGCCGCTCGAGGAGACGGTGCAGGCGCTGAGCGACGTGGTCCGGACCGGGAAGGCGCGCTACTGGGGCTTCTCGGAGTGGACCGCCGAGCAGATCGAGGCGGCCGTGGCGATCGCCCGCGACCAGGGGCTGGAGAAGCCGGTCTCCAGCCAGCCGCAGTACTCGCTGCTGTGGCGGCGCATCGAGGACAACGGCGTGCTGCGCGCCAGCGAGGCGAACGGGATCTCGCAGATCGTGTGGTCGCCGCTGGCGCAGGGCGTGCTGACCGGCAAGTACCAGCCGGGCGAGCCGCCGCCGGCGGGCACGCGCGCGGCGAGCGAGGAGATGGGCGGCTTCATCTCGGGCTTCTTCCGCGACGACGTGCTCGAGGCGGTGCAGCGCCTCGCGCCGATCGCCGAGCAGGCCGGCCTGTCGCTCGCGCAGCTCGCGCTCGCCTGGATCCTGCGACGGTCCAACGTGGCGAGCGCGATCATCGGCGCGACCCGGCCCGAGCAGGTCGTCGAGAACGCCGCCACAGCGGCGATCGACCTCGGCGATGACACCCTCGCGGCGATCGACGAGGCGCTCGGTGACGCCGCTCGCATGGGAGACGAGCCAGACTGACGCGGGTGACGCCTGAGGGGCCGTCCTAGCATCAGTGGCGACCGCACGTCATGGAAGACCGCCTCTCACACATCGCCGCCGAGTCCGACTTCGACCGCGAGCGCCGCCGGCGCGCGCTCTCGCTCCTCGTCGCGCGGCTTCGCGCGGAGCCCGACGACGTGTCGCCGATGCTGCCGTTCGAGGAGGTCGTCGCCGCGCTCGGGCGGACCGGTGAGAGCGATCTCGGAGTGCAGGAGATCCGGCTGGACTCGATCGTCGGCACCGTCGATCGCACCGCCGGCAGCTTCGATCGCGCCTTCCGCCCGGCCACCAGCGGGGTCCGGGGGCGCTGGGAATCGATCGCGGCCGCCCGGCGCCGGGGTCTGGACCTGCCCCCGATCGACGTCTACCGGATCGGCGATCTGCACTTCGTGCAGGACGGCCATCATCGGGTCTCGGTGGCGCGCGCCCGTGGTGACACGGAGATCCAGGCTCGCGTGAGGCGGGTGACGACGAAGCTGGGCGCGGACCGCGAGCTGATGCTCCGCGACCTGCCGCTCAAGCGCCACGAGCGGATGTTCCACGAGCGCGTGCCGCTGCAGCCGATCGCGCGTCTGCGCATCGTGCTCTCCGACGAGTGGCGCTACGCGCAGCTCTCCATGATCATCGAGGCCTGGGGGTTCCGGGCCAGCCACTGCCGCGGGCATCTGCTCTCCCGGGAGGAGGTCGCCGAGGCTTGGTTCACCGAGGAGTACGACCCGGTCTGCCGTGCGCTCGACGCGGCGGAGCTCGGCGGCGAGGGCACCGAGACCGAGCGCTACCTGCGGGTCGCCATGCTGCGCTTCCTGCTCCTCCACACGCACGAGTGGACCGCCGAGATCATCGAGCGGCTGCAGGGTGAGATGCGGCCACCGGCCGCGGGCGACGACACCATGGTGCATCAGTTCCTCAAGGAGATGAAGTGATCATCGCCTCCTTCGGTCCCGCATCGCCGCTCACGAGGCCCGTCAGGCGCGGACGAGGGCCGGGCCGGTGCTGTCGCGCACGACCAGCTCCAGCGTGATCGCCGCTCGCACGCGCGAGTCGTCGACGCCGTGGATCGCGTCGAGCAGCATGTCCACGCTGCGCCGGCCGATCTCCTCGAAGTCCTGGCGCACGGTCGTGAGCGGCGGCGTCAGGTAGCGCGCGAAGGGGACGTCGTCGAAGCCGATGATGCTCACCTCCCGCGGTACGTCGCGGCCCGCC
>JBDTMF010000286.1:0-4606 GCA_039934455.1 Solirubrobacteraceae bacterium | reverse complement strand
ACGGCCCGCCAACGCAGGCCCAAGATCTCTGAGCGGCGCAGGCCGCAGAGGGCGGCGCAGACGATGATTGCCGCGTCATAGCGATCCTGCAGCCTGCGGGCAGCCAGCTCGTCGGCGCCGAACGGCCGCGCGGGGATCTGCACCTCACGGCCGTACTTCGAGCGCCGCGTGTAGGTGCACTGGCCGGTGTGGTGGGCGCCGGCGCCGGCCGCGCGCACGAGCGCCCAGACCTCCTCGACGCTGTAGACGTCGAGGTCGCCGGAGTCCTTGGCCTCGGCGCGCTCAAAGCCGTCCATCGGGTCGACGTTGACGCGAAAGTCGCGGCGAGCGCGGCGGAAGATGCCGGACAGCACCGCGCGGCGCTGGTTGAGCGTCGAGCCGAGCAGGCCGCGCTCGGCGAGTTCGCCACGGTAGTCCTCCAGCTCGTCGTAGTCGACGTCAACGATCCGCCAGCCCTCCCAGCGTGCCTTGACCTCGGCGGCGATCTGCCGGTACGTCCGCATCGTGTTCGGCGAGCGGCCCTTGCCCTCGCAGTCGGCGAGGAAGGCGTCGACGCAACGGTCGACCGTGACGCGCTCGGGCGGGGTCCGCTCCGTTTGCTGGTCCAGGAAGGCACGCAGCGCGCCGCGTCCTCGCTCAGCGCACTCCCCGGCGGACGGCCCCGCCGCGGGAGCCAGCCCTTGGCGTCGGCGGGGTCGCGCTTGACCCATGCGGCACCGAGCGTCGTCTGTTACTCGGTGCCGTCCGGCAGCCGGTACGAGATGAGCCACATCGGGCCTTTCGCGCGCCACACGACGCGCACGCTCCCCGTCGCGGCGACCTTGCGGCGACGACGGCGACGCGGTTCAGGTCCTGCTGGCACGAGCTTCTCCCGGAGGATGACGGCCGAAGGACCCGACCGTACTCCACGGGGCGCCCGGCGCTAGCGAACCTGTCGCTCCTGCTCCTCCATCCAGCGCTGCAGACGCGAAGGCAGGAAACGCCATCGGCTTGAGACCTTGAATGCGGGAAGTTCTCCGCGGCGCGCCATCCGGTAGACCGTCTCGCGGTCGATCCGCAACAGCAGCGCGACGTCCTCGGGAGTCAGTGGATGCTCGACGACCTCGTCGAAGGTGCCTTTAACGGCGCTCCCTGCGGTCTCGAGACTGGCTCGATTTGAACCGCCGCCCCGTGGGTGGATGCCCGGACTCGGGACGGTCGCGCCATTGGTCTCAGGGTCGTGGGTCCAGATCGTGCTCATGGCGTTCTCTCGGTCGCAAATAGCGCAGGAGCTGCGTCCTGCCTGCCTGCGGCCTTGCGATGGCTCCGGCGGCCCGTTGACCATCGCCAGCGCATCGCAGCACCTAGCGGTCGCACCCCGCTACGTGCGATCCGACGGCCGGATGCTGCCGCAGCGCACGTCATGCTCAGGGCGGTGTTGGCGAGCTATCCCCGTCGGCAGCAGATCCGCCGCCTGGCGCGCGCCGCGAGGTTCGCGGGAGGCTCCGCGATCGCCTCTGCAGGTGCAGTGGCGCTGGCGAGCGTCGACCAGACAGCGCTCGCGTTGTGCCTCGGGCTGGTCGCGGTGGCCGTGGGACGGTTGAGTCGCCGCGCGTTGCGCCTGGCCGAACGCAGCCGCGTGGGCGCCGAGTCTGAGGCGCAGGTCCGGCGGGCGCTCAAGCCGCTCGCGGCCGAAGGTTGGCGCATCCGGCACGCGGTGGACTGGCCGGGCCGCGGGGACCTCGACCACGTGGTGCGCTCCCCGTCGGGGATGGGATTCGTGATCGAGACCAAGACGCTGCGCTACAGCCACGCGCACCTCGCGCGGACGATCGACGCGACGCGCTGGTTGGCGCGCAGGCGCCGTCACTACCCGCGCGGCGTGGTGCCGGTGGTCTGTGTGGCTCGCGCCCGGTCACTAGAGCGGCCGGTCGGGACCCTGCTGATCGTGTCGCTCGACCGACTGCTGCCAGCGCTGCGCACCGCCGCAGCTGCTGAGTCCGTGGCGCGCCGCTCCACCGGCGGGCGCCCGGAGCGATCCGCGCTCCAGTCCGGTGCCCCGTGGGAGTCCAGGACCGTGGGACGAGCGAAGAGCGTCGCCGTCGAGCCATCCGTGCAGTCATAGCTCGGATCGCGCTCGAGACTCCGGCGGCAAGACCAAAATGCTGCAGGATCGCGCGCGCGGCGCCATCAGACATAGGCCGATCCTTCGTCGACGCGGGGTCGATCGCCGCCGTCCTGTACGAGCCGGCCTTCACCGCCGCGCCCGGTTGAGGGAGCTCCGCTGGATGCCCTAACGCTACGCCGGGTTGACGCGGGCGTCGTCGGTGCTGGCACCGGAACGCGCTCCGTTCTGACACCGATTCACGACCCCGTGCTGGCACCGATGCGCCACCGGCCAACCAGAGACCTGCTGCGCCGTTGTAGGACTCGAGGCAATCGCCTCAACTGGCGAGTTCCGTCATCTGGCGAGGGCGCCAGCCAGTCCCGATCAAAGCCCGGCCGACCGTGAGGGCGGCCGCCCGATGTCATGGAGACAGCGACCACAATCATTGATCTGCGCGGGTCCGAATCCTCATCCGAAGGGGCCGGATTCGGCGTGCTCGCAGACCCTACGGGTCGCCGTCGACGCGGCCTGCGGCGGGTCGGCCGGACCGTCGCGGCGCTGTTCGGCGTGTGGCTCGCGACGCTCGCGCTCGCGGGCCTCGGTCTGCTCCCCGGCATCGGTATTCCGCTCGCGTCGCTCGCCGGTTCCCGCAGCGCGCCGGCGCCACTGGACGACCACAGTCCGTTCGTCGCCGTCAAGGGCGCGCGGCCGGCGCTCGGGACGGCCGCAGCGACCTCCACCGACACACCTGCCGCCCGGTCGGTCCCCGCATCCACGCGACCCGCCGCCTCGCCGCGCCAACCGGTCGCACGCGGACGGCGCGAGGCCCCCGGCCGCAAACGGCCGGCCGCTACCGCGCCGGCTATTGCTCCCGCCCCGGCTCCCGCCGCCGTCAGCCCCGCTCCGCGCCGCCCCGCGACCGCGCCGGGCCAGACCGCTCCGGCGCGGGGCCGCTCCCGCACCGCGCCCGGCCAGACCCGGCCGGCGAAGACACCGGCCGCGTCGTCAGCCCCCATCGCGACCGCCACCCCCTCCCACGGCAAGTCCGGCAGCGCTCCCGGCCGCAGCAGTCGCTAAGCATGCGTCGCTTCGTCCTTCAAGGACGCACCGCGCGGCGGCGCATCGCCACGGCGCGGAGACGTCTCTGGAGCCCGCCCGCACACTGGCGGCTGCTCGCCTTCTGCCTTGTCGTGGTGACGATCCTCATCGGCTTCGAGGGATTCGTGGCCCACACCATCGGTCGGACGTCGGAGCCGCATACCGCCGCGAACGCCGCCGCGCCACTGGTCGGCAGTCGCGCGCTGCTGACGGTCCGCGACGGCCGTTTGCACACGGGCCAGCCGCCGCCGGGCAAACGGATCGCGCTCACGTTCGACGATGGACCGGATCCGAAGTGGACGCCGCGGGTCGCCGCGGTGCTGCGCGAGCAGCACGTTCCCGCCGCATTCTTCGTGGTCGGCAGCGAGGCGACCCGCCATCCCGACGTCGTACGGATGCTCGCGCGCGACGGCCACGAGCTCGGCAACCACACCTTCACCCACGCCGCCCTGACGACCGGTGCCGGCTGGATGCGGCGGACCCAGCTCGACCTCACCGAAGCGGTGTTGGTCGGCCTGACCGGGCACTTCAGCCGGCTCGTCCGACCGCCCTACTCGGCGACGCCGGACGCCGTTACTCCAGCGCAAGAACGCGAGCTCGTCGACGCGGCGGAGAGCCGCTACGTCATCGCCCTCGCAGACATCGACTCCAAGGACTGGCAGCGTCGCGGCATCGCCCACACGGTGGCGAGCGCGACCCCGCGCAACGGCCGCGGCGGCGTCGTGATGTTCCACGACGGCGGCGGCAACCGCTCCCAGACCGTGGCAGCGCTGAAGGTGCTGATCCCGCGGCTCAGGGCCCGCGGCTATGAGTTCGTCTCGCTGGCCCAGCTCGCGGGCGTGCCCGAAGCCGTGATGTCGCCACCGGCGTCCGCGGCCGAGCAGCGCCGGGGTGAGCTCTTCACGTGGAGCGTGCGCTTCGCGTTCTTCCTCGTCGGACTGCTGCGCTGGCTGGTCCTGGGCGTCGGGCTCCTCGTGACGTCGCGCGTCGTGCTGCTGTTCGTCCTCGCGAGCCACCACACGAGGCTGACGCGCCGGGCTGAGCAGGTCGATGTCTTCACGCCGAGCGTCTCCGTGGTGGTACCCGCGTACAACGAGGAAGTCGGCATCGAGCGTGCGGTCCGCTCACTGGCGGCATCCGATTACCCACACTTCGAGATCCTGGTCGTCGATGACGGCTCCATCGATCGCACCGCGGAGATCGTCACCTCGCTCGGACTCGACCGGCTTCGGCTCATCCGTCAGGACAACGCCGGCAAGGCGTCGGCGCTGAACACCGGCATGCGGTTCAGCGACGGCCAGGTGATCGTCATGGTCGACGGGGACACCGTGTTCGAGGCCGACACGATCCGCGACCTCGTGCGCCCGCTCGCCGACCCGGAGGTCGGCGCCGTCTCCGGCAACACCAAGGTCGGCAACCGCC
>JBDTMF010000285.1:0-4657 GCA_039934455.1 Solirubrobacteraceae bacterium | reverse complement strand
TCGGCTCGCGCCCCGCGCACGTTGTGCACGCGAACGCGCGTACCAAGGAGCCGCGCGTGGTCCTCACTGTCTGACCGTCCCCCCAAGCCGGATCAACGTGACGCGGGCCCGAGGACGTCAGTGATGGAGGATGCGGTGATCGTCAGTGCGGTGCGGACGCCGGTCGGCAGCGTCGGCGGCGACTTCAAGGACGTGCCCGCGACTGAGCTGGGCGCGCCCGCCGTCCGCGCCGCGCTCGAGCGGGCCGGGATCTCCGGCACGAAGTGGAGGAGGTCGTGCTCGGCTGCGTGCTGCAGGCGGGCCTCGGGCAGAACCCGGCGCGCCAGTCCGCGATCGCCGCAGGGATCCCAAAGGAGGTGCCCTCGACGACGGTCAACATGCTGTGCGGATCGGGACTGAAGTCGGTCGCAGATGATCCGCGCGGGTGACCTGGACGTTAGGCCGGCGAGGTCGGCGAGCCCCGGCCGCGTGTCGCCCACGCTGGTGTGAGCACCGCGCAGCCGGCCGTCGAGGACTCCTCTCACAGCGCGTTGAAGACTCCACGGGCCGGACGCTAGCGCGAGGCCATCGACCGGTCGCTTGGGCCGCCGCGACGAGAGCAGCCATGAACCCGAGGCGTCGCCGC
This sequence comes from Solirubrobacteraceae bacterium, assembly GCA_039934455.1. Classification (GTDB taxonomy): domain Bacteria; phylum Actinomycetota; class Thermoleophilia; order Solirubrobacterales; family Solirubrobacteraceae; genus DASQFQ01. The sequence goes on along the minus strand of JBDTMF010000285.1, from coordinate 4,032 downwards.
TTCCGCCTCCGCGTGTGTGAAGAGAGCGGCGTCGGTCGCCTTGGAGCGGCTCGGGTGTCGCTCCCGGATCAGGTCTCCGGCAGCCACCAGCGCCGCGGCGCGATCAGCTCGTGAATCTTCTGCGGCCCGTAGGAGCCGGGCGCGTAGCGGTGCAGTGGCGGGGGATCCTCGACCAGCGCACTGGATGCCGCCCACAGGCTCTCGATCCCCTCGGCGTCCGTGAACAGGGTGCGGTCGCCGAGCATCGCGTCGTACAGCAGCCGCTCGTAGGGCTCGAGGCCCTGGGTGCCGAAGGAGGCCTCGTAGGTGAACTCCATCCGGGCCTGCCCGAGGCGCATCTGCGGCCCGGGCACCTTGGCCAGGAACCGCGTCGTGATGCCGCCTGGGTCGCCGAGGTCGAACGAGATGTGGTCGGGCCCGTAATCCTCCACGAACGCGTGCGCGGCGCGGAACATCCGGCGTGGCGGCTCGCGGAATGCGATCGTCAGCAGGCGCCGCTGCTCGCCGAGGCGCTTGCCCGTGCGCAGGAAGAACGGCACGCCGGACCAGCGCCAGTTGTCGATGCTGGCGCGGAGTGCGATGAACGTCTCCGTCTGCGAGGCCGCGTCGACGCCGGGGCCTTCGCGGTAGCCGGCGTATTGGCCGCGGATCACGTCGTCCGGGTCGATGTGCGAGATCGACCGGAACACCTTGCCCGTCTCCTCTACGATCGAGCGCGCCTCGAGCGTCGTCGGCGGCTCCATAGCCACGAAGCCGAGCACGTGGAAGAGGTGGGTGACGACCATGTCTCGGTAGGCGCCGATGCCCTCATAGAAGCCCGCGCGGTCGTCCACGGCGACCGTCTCGGGGACGTCGATCTGCACATGGTCGATGTGGTCGCGGTTCCAGACCGGCTCGAACATGCCGTTGGCGAAGCGCAACGCGATCAGGTTCTGCACCGCCTCGCGGCCGAGGAAGTGGTCGATACGGAACACGCGGTCCTCTGGTACGACGCCGTGGACGAGCGTATTGAGCTCGCGCGCGCTCTCGAGGTCGACGCCGAACGGCTTCTCCAACACGACTCGCGCGCGGTCGGCCAGCCCGGAGGACCCGAGCGCGACCACGATATCGCCGAACGCGCCCGGCGGGACCGAGAGGTAGTGCAGGCGCCGCGGCTCCCCGCCCAGCTCGCCCTCGGCGCGCGCCACGGCCTCCTGCAAGGGTTCGGGCTCCTCGACACGGAACGCGCTGAAGGACAGTCCCTGCGCGAAGCGCTCCCACGTGTCGCCGGCGGCCTCGCCGATCGCGTCCCGGGCCACGCGCCGGAAGTCTTCGTCAGAGCCGCCCTTGCGCGAGGTCCCGATGATCTTGTAGCCGGCGGGCATGAGCCCGGCCCGGTCGAGATGAAATAGGCCGGGGAGCAGCTTGCGCCGGGCGAGATCGCCCAACGCGCCGAAGAGGACGATGATGTGGTCCTCGGGAACCGAGGCCCTATGTGAGCGCGACACGCTTGAGAGTATGAGACGCCCGGCGTCGAACAACCACGCGCCGACGCACCCGCCGCCCCGGCCAAATCGCTTCTCGTTTCGCGGCTCCATGAGAGGACCGCGAACCGAAGAGGGCGATGATCCGGCGGAAGGGACTCCCGCGAACCCGGCGCTCGTCCTCGGCGCGGGCCTCTCGCAGGCGGGCGGAGCGCTCCGGGCTCAGCTCACACAGCGTGACGTCTTCGCCGGATGAGGGCAGCCGCTACCTCTACTCCGACCATGGCGGGTCCCGCCAGGTCACCGGCAAGTCTCACCCTTTCGATCCGCGCGAAGACCGGCTGCCAGCCTGGACGCCCCAGTGCTTCGCGCGAAACGCCGTAGCCCCGGCAGCCAGACCCCGCGCGCACTCCGGGGCCTCAGCCGAGCAGGCACGGAAGCGAACGCGACCACTGTTCGATCCCGTCCAGCCCCGAGAAGCGCTGGGCGGCGCCCCAGGCCGCAGGCGAGGGAGGCTCGGTCGGTCGGCCCCGATCGCATGAACGCGCAGCACCCTCGCCGCCGGACTGGGAGGCGTCATCGCGTCGGCGGGTAGCTCCTACGGGATGTAGGCGCGCCTCTCACCGTTGGCGGCCGGGCGGATCGCACCTCGGTTCGTGGGCATGGCAACGAAACTGCTTTCCACGCGGCACGGTCCGGTTTCGGAGCCCAGCTGTCGGCGAGCTGGTTGGGACGACCGTCGATCAGCGTGGTGCGGCGACGGACCCAGCCGGCGGTGTCGGGCTCAATGCCGAGGCGTTCGGCGACGACTTGGGCGCGAGAACCTCTGCGAGCTCCCGAATGAGCTGCTCGGCGGTGCGACACCACCACGGTACGGTGATCACCACGGCGAGCGCGGGCAGGTGAGGCAAGGCCGAGCGCGCAGACCGTCGCGTTGCCACGCCCACGTCGCGACCACCGCTTAGCGCGATGAGCGAGCGTCTCCGCTTGGCTGACTGAGACGCCCGCCCCGGACGAACAGGAGGCGCCCGAGTCGCCAGTCGGGTCACGCCCGCTTCGGTCTCGCAATGCGGGCGCCGACCGTCCGCAAGTCCACACGCCCGGGCCTCGTCACGCGGTGCGGGGAAGTTGTCAGCCGTCTCGCGCTCATGCGATCGTCGAGTGGGACCAGGATCGCTGACGAAGGGGGCGTGTCAGGCGCAACGCGGTCATTAGGCGGTCGAGCGACACAACCAGCACTCCCTCCTCGAACTGCTCGACCCGCCGAGCGCGGGTCACGCACACGACGGGCAGCACCCCACACGGATAACGCCGGCGCTTGCGCGCGAGCCAGCGCGACGCGTCGACGGTCCGCACCACGTGCGCGCGGCTGTAGCGCAGGGTCTTGGTCTCGATCACGAACCCCACCCCCGACGGGGAGCGCAGCACGTGGTCAAGGTCGCCGCGGCCCGGCCAGTCCACCCCGTGCGCGACGCGCCAACCCTCACGAGCCAGCGGCTCGAGCGCGCGCCGGATCTGTGCCTCTGACTCGGCGCCGACCCGGCTGCGGCGAGCCAGGCGCAGCGCGCGACGACTCAAGAGACCAAGCACGTTCGCGACCGCCCCAAGCGGCAACGCGAGGCCTGTGTAACCGGCGCTCACCAGCAGTGCCGCGCCGATCAATGCGATCATCGCGCCTGCCGCGAGCCTAGCGCCGCGCATCACGCGCCGGACCTGCTGACGACGGGGGTAGCTCACCGTCATGGCGCTGAGCATGACGGGCGTTCCGGCCGAATCCCGACGCCGTGCTGCCGCGCTCATGCGTGAGAAGGCGTCCATGCCCGTGAGATTCAGTCCCACGGTCGCAGGCCGCTGGCGCGTCGCGCCGCTCGCGTCGCCGGCCGTTCCTATCGGGTGGCGGCAGGCAGACGACCGATCGTGCCCAATTTGCGCAGTCAGAGGCGACTCGTGAGCCAACCCCGTTCTCTCCACAATCAGCCGTCATCCGGTCTCCAGCGGTGTGACGCTTGACGCCGAGGACATCGACGCGGTGGCGGCTCGCGTGGTCGAGTTGCTGCGCGAGCAGCCCGCCGAACCGCGGCGTTACGTTGACGCCGCGACACTCGCGCGTGCGCTCGGCGTCGAGCGCGAGTGGGTCTACCTGCGCGCCCGGGAACTGGGCGCGCTGCGCCTGGGCGACGGCCCCAAGGCGCGGCTTCGCTTCGACCTCGAGCGACGCCGCGCCGCGCTCGCGGAGATGAACACGCGCGACCAGCCTCGCCCGGACAAGCCCCCGCGCCGGCGGCGCGGGCACCCGCGTAAGCGGGCTACCTCGCCGGGCGTGGAGCTAATCCAGGGGAGGGCTAGCCAGTGAGTGAGGAGCTTGCGATGCTTCGTTCCGTCACTCACGACGGCCCGGCGGGTGCGAGAACACCCCCGGGCCCGGCACCGGAGGTTCAGTCCGATGCAGGTCAAGCGCCCGACCCCAGGGCCACGGTAATGGCCCGGCCACGCCGCGGCACCCTGCGCCGCCGGCAGACCACGCAGGGCGTCAGCTACACGGTCCAGTTCAGCTACCGCGGCGAGGAGC
>JBDTMF010000284.1:0-4688 GCA_039934455.1 Solirubrobacteraceae bacterium | reverse complement strand
GCGTTGGGTGCGATCGCCCGCGTCCGAGACGAAGCGGACCTGGCCGCACGCGTAGCCCACGGCCGGGTCGGCGAGGGCCGCGGCCAGCCGGGTCAGCGCGTCCGGCTCCCAGCTCGAGTTGGCGTCCGAGAACGCGAGCAGGTCGCCGCGCGCGGCGCGCACCGCCGCGTCCTGCGCACGCACCTTGCCGCCGCGCGGCAGCTCGAGCACCTGGTCGGCCCCCGCGGCGCGGGCGTGCTCGGCGGTGGCGTCCGCGTCCGCGCCGGCGCCGCCGTCGACCGCGACGATCAGCTCGAGGCGGTCGCGCGCCCAGTCGAGCGCGAGCGCGTTGGCGACCTTCGCCTCGATCACCGCCTCCTCGCGGTACGCGGCGACGATCAGCGACACCTGCGGCCGCTCGGCCGCCACCGGGGCCGAGGGCTGCCTGGCGGCGCCGAAGCGCCGCAGAAGGGCCAGGAACGGCCCGTAGAGCGCCTGCGTCCACACGAGCAGCACGGCGGAGAACCAGAACACGGCGGCGGCGGCGCGGGACACGGCGCGTGATGCTGGCAGGCGGCAGACTCCGGGGCGTGCTGCGCCACCCCGATCCGCGCCTCAGCGACGGCGTGATCACGCTGCGCGCCAAGGCGCGCAGCGACGTCGACGCGCTGACCGCCGCGTGCCAGGACCCGGAGATCCCGCGCTGGACCCGGGTCCCGGTCCCCTACCGGCGCGCGGACGCGATCGGCTGGATCGCGGCTTCAGAGCTCGAGCTGGCCGCCGGGCTCGGGATCGACTGGCTGGCCGTCGACGCCGAGGACCGCCTGCTCGCGAGCGTCGCGCTGATGGGCATCGCCCGCGAGCGCGCCACCGCCGAGATCGGCTACTGGGTGGCCCGCGAGGCGCGCGGGCGCGGCGTCGCGACGCGCGCGGTGCGGCTCGTGAGCGAGTGGGCGGCGAGCGAGCTCGGGCTCACCACGCTCGAGCTCGTGATCCACGAGGACAACGCGCCGTCACACGCGGTGGCGCGCGCCGCCGGGTACACGGAGACCGAGGAACGCCGCGTCGCGCCGCGCGAAGGCCTGCCCGAAGGCCGCTATCTGGTGCACCACTGGCCTACTAGAAGCGGACATCGAGCCAGGTGACGAGGCCCGGCACCACGCGCGGGTCGATGATGTGGGGCACCTCGGTCTCGCGGTAGACGACGTCGGCCCCGGCGGCGACGGCGCGGTCGCGCGCATCCTGCCCGCGCTCGACGGCGACGAGCGGGTCCTGGGTCCCGTGCGTGATCGCGACGGGCAGCCCCCGGAGGTCCTCGAGCTGGAGCGCGAAGCCCGGCACGGTCGGGAGCGCGCCGCTCATGGCGAGGATCCCGGCCGGCCGCGGGCGGCCCGGGCCCAGCCCCAGCGCCCAGGCCATCACCGCGCCCTGCGAGAAGCCGCCGAGGACGGTGCGCTCGAGCGGGACGCCGGTGCGGGCGGCCAGCCCCTCGAGCCAGGCCTGCAGGCGCTGGAAGGTGGTCAGGAAGGTCGCGGGGTCCGGGTGGCCGTCGTCCTGGGTCGCGTACCAGTGGTGCCCGATCGGCGGCAGCTCGAGCGGGCCGCGCGGAAAGGCGCCGACGAGCCGCTCGCGCGGGTCGAGGACGTCGATCAGCGGCGCCACGTCCTGCTCGCTGGTCCCGCGGCCGTGCAGGAGGACGATCGCTCCGGCCGGCTCGCCGGCCGGGACCCGCAGCTCTTCAGTCAGGTCGTCGACGTCGGCCACGGGGGCGGACGCTATAGCGTCAGGGAGCGGTGGAACAACAACTTCTCGTCCTGCTGCTCCCCCAGCGGCTCGAGCGCTTCCACCTCGAGCCGCAGGCGCGAGCGCTGCTGCGCGCCCCCGGGGCGGTCGCCGTCGACCCCGCGCGCATCCCCGTCGGCCGCATCCCGGCGCCCGTGGCGGCCGGCCTCGCCGTCGGCCAGGCGAAGCGCATGCGGCTCCCGGGGATGCCCGCCGCCGTGGCGATCTTCCACCCGCTGCAGTTCTACCTCGCCGGCGCGATGCTCGCCCGCCACCCGGCGGCCGAGCTCTGGTACGGCGAGCCGGAGCCCGCCGACGCCGCCGCACACGAGCAGCTCCACACCGCCGCGGCCGCGCGCGCCGCGCTCACCTTCCCGGTGACGGCGGACCTCGACATCACCCGGCTGCAGCTGCGCATGGCCGAGCTCGGGATCATGACGGGCTAGCCAAACGCCGAGCGGACGCGCGGCTTGACCCGCCGCAGCACGTCGATGATGTTGCGCGTGATCTGCCCCACCTCGCGGTCCGTGCCGGCGCGCCGCACCCACTCGGTCAGCCCGACGCGGACGACAACGCCCTTGCCGAGGCGCGCGGCCGTGAGTGCGGGGAGCGCCGTGCGCGGCTGCTCGCCCTTCGCTTCGGCCGCGGCGCGCTCGGCCTCGGTGACGTCCTGCCCGAGGGCGGCGACCACCTTGCCGCCCCGCGCCTCCGGGCGCGCCTGGGACTCCTCGAGCCGGCCGAACGCGTCGACGATCCCGTCGGAGCCGGTCAGGAGGCCGAGCGCGGCGTCGTCGGCGAGCGCGGTCAGCGGCAGCGGCGTCTGCCCGTCCGCGCCGACCCGCGGGCGGCGGACCGGGTCGAGCCGCGCCCCGAAGGGATCCGTCGGCGTCGGCTGGGTCGGCTGGGTGAGCCGATTCGGGCCGAGGCGCACCCCGCGGCGCAGGCTCTCAGCGCCGAAGCTCGCCAGCCGGCCGCCGTCCTCGACGTAGCGCCGCAGCCGCCGCGCCAGGGTGCGCGGGACCCAGCGCAGCGGCCCGGCGAGCACCACGCCCTCGCGATCGGTGGCCCGCGGGTCGCGGGAGCGGGCGAGCGCGATGTCGGAGGTGAGGTCGTAGCGGATGCGCGCGCGGTCGAGGAGGACGAGCAGCGGCGCGGTCTGGTCGGCGAAGGTCGCCGGCAGCCCGTGGTCGCCGGCGATCACCCGCGGCCAGTTCACCGGGCCGCCCGCCTCGAGCGTGTTGGGCAGGCCGTCGCCGTCGTCGTCAACCCGGTCGACGCCGAGCCACGTGATGGCGGGGACGACGACCAGCAGCCGCGCGCGCTCGGGCGCCTGGACGAGGAACGGGACGGCGGCGTGGTAGCGGCCGGAGCGCACCTGCAGCAGGTAGGCGCCCGACTCCGCCTGCGGGGCGCGCAGCGCGAGCGTGCGCCCGGGCACGGCGCTGCCCTTCTTGATCGTTTGGCCGATGCCGACCCGGCGGATGCTCCAGCGGTATGAGCGCTTGCGCGAGTCGACGAAGAACTCGACCCGCCGGCCGGCGCGCACGGGCTCGAGCGGCGGCTGCGCGCTGATCTGGCGCACGGTGATCCCCGGCTTGCCGCGGATCTGGCCCGGCACCGGCGGCAGCACCGCGGGCGCCGTCCCCTCGTTGCCCGAGCGATCGCGGACCGCCACGACGACCAGGTAGGTCCCGGGCGGGGCCGGAGCGCCGTTCACGAGGCCGTCCCAGACGCCGCGGCGGCTGCCCGCGCGGCCGCGGAAGCGGGCGACCTCGCGCACCGGGCTCACATCCGTGCGGAGGATGCGGAAGCGCGGTGCGCGGCGGCGCCCGACGCCGCGGGCGCGGATCTCGAACGCGCCGGGCACCGGGCCTGCGATCGGCGGCGTCACGGAGAGGATGAGCGGCCTGGGCGGGGTGGTGTCGATGTTGAAGGACCCGGGGACGATCACCGTGCGGCCGGTGCGGCGCAGCCCGACCTGCAGCCGGTAGAGGCCGTCCGGTGCCTTCAGCCCGTCGTCGGTGCGCCCGTCCCAGACCACCCGCACCGGATTCCCGGGCCGCGAGTCGATGCCGTCTGCAAGCCGCCGCACGCGGTCGCCGTCGCGGTTGACGATCGTGACCGTGACGCGCCCGGCCTCCGTGACCGTGAACGTGATCCGGTCGACGTCGCGGCGGCCGTCGCCGTTGGGCGAGAAGAAGCGCTTGAGGTGCGTGATCTCCGCCACCGAGTCGGCGCTCTTCAGGCGCTGCGCGACGAAGAAGGCCCCGAAGCTCGCCGCGACCAGCAGCGCGAAGACGACGCGGGCGAGCCGGGTCAACGCGCGGGGCTAGGGCGCCTTGTCGCTGCCGACCACGACGGCGACGTCCGCGCGAGCGCCGGCCAGCGCCTGCGTCTCGGCGTCCATCGGGCGCAGGTCGGAGATGTTGAGCTCGCGGGCGATGTTGCGGGCCTGGGTCCGCGCCGCGCGGCGGTAGAAGACGGTGGAGGCGGCGCGCTGCTGGTCGGTGAAGTCGCCGGTGGAGCCGCGCTTGTAGCCGCTGCTCGCGAGCTTGTCTGCGGTCTGGGACGCGAGGCCGTTGATCGTCGTGCCGTTGAACACCGCAACGGTCGTCTGCGCGCGGGTGGGGGACGAAGACCCGCTGCCGCCGTTGCTCGCGGTCGTGCTCTGGGTCGCGGAGGCGGTGGGCGTGGCGGCCTGGTTGGGCGTGTTCGTCTTGTCGTCGCCGAGCAGCTGCGTCGCGGCGTAGACGCCGAGGGCGGCGATCACCGCGACAACGCCGCCGGCGATCGCCCAGCGGCGGCCGCCGTGGCTCGACGAGCTCGACGCCGGGGGCGCCGGCCGGCGCGGAGGCAGCGTCGGGGCCGTGCGGCGCGGCGAGGCCGAGGGGGCGCCGGCGCGCACCGGCATCGCAGGCGCGGGGCGG
>JBDTMF010000283.1:0-4699 GCA_039934455.1 Solirubrobacteraceae bacterium | reverse complement strand
TTCCACGACATCGGCAAGTTCATCTTCCCCGACTCGATCCTCGTAGCGAGCCGGAAGCTCACGGCTGAGGAGTGGGAGATCGTCAAGCTGCATCCTGAGCAGGGCGCCAAGCTCGTGCGACGCATCGAGGGATATGGCCCCGTGGCCGACATCGTGCTCAGCCACCACGAGAAGATCGATGGGACCGGCTATCCGTACGGGCTCAGCGGTGATCACATCCCGTTGGGGTCCCGCATCCTCGCGGCAGCCGACACGTATGACGTGATGACGGCGCGCGATTCCTACCGCGATCCGGTTAGCTCGGAGGAAGCGCTGGCTGAACTTCGGCGCGTGTCCGGCTCACAGCTCGACCCGATGGTCGTTGAGGTCTTCATCGAGATGATCGAGCACCACGGCGTCGCGTTTCGGCACACGGACGAGGCCGACTTCGAGAAGGAGCTCGCGTTCGACCGCCGCGTCAGCGACTACGCGCGCCCGAAGATCGCCGCCGCATGAGGTGGACGGATGTCCGGTCAAGAAAGCCCCGTGATGCGCCGTTAACGAAAACGAGCGCCGGGTAAGGCGCTCGTTTGAAGTTCTGGTTCGGTCTACGTACTGACTAGCCCTTGAAGCCCATGTCGTTCCCCCTGTCGCCCTTGCCAAGTGCGGTCAACACCTGGCTGTTGCGTATTCCCTACCTCGACGTTGGGAACAGTAGGGGCACATGGGCGATTCTCTAATCGGACATACGTCCAGTTTTGATTGGCTCTCGGCCTTCGGGCCGGGAGCCTTTTTTTGGACTACAGCGTGAGATCTGGGGTTTCGGCCGGGAAGCGCACGACGAAGCGGGCTCCGCGGCCGTCCAGCGGATCCTCCAGCGTGACGTTCCCGTGGTGCGATTCGGCGACGGCGCGCACGATTGCGAGGCCGAGGCCGGAAGATCCCGAGCGTTCGCCGTCGCCGCGGAAGAAGCGCTCGAACACCTTGTCGTGCAGCTCGGGAGGGATGCCCGGCCCGTCGTCCTCGACCGACAGGACGACCTGGCCGTTGATGCGCTCGACCGACGCCTCGACCGCCGTGCCCGGATCGGTGTGGCGTAGCGCGTTCTCGAGCAGGTTCAGCGCGAGGCGGTGGAGCTCGTCGCGGGCGCCGGAGATCGTCGCGCCGGACGGGGCGGAGACCGTGATGTCGTGGCCGTTGGAGACGGGCTCGAGCTCGCCGGCGGCCTCGGTGATGACGCCGGCGACGTCGACGGGCTCGTGGCGGGTGATGCGACCCGCGTCCGCGCGGGCGAGGAGCAGGAGGTCGGCGACGAGCCGGCGCATCCGCCGCGACGAGCGCAGGGCCGAGGCGGCGGCCTCGCGCTGCTCGCCCTCGAGCACCTCCTCGAGCAGCTCGAGGTTGGCGAGCACGGACGTCAGCGGGGTCCGCAGCTCGTGGGAGGCGTCGGCGACGAACTCGCGCTGGCGCGCCAGGGTCGCCTCGGTCTCGGACCGCGATTGGTCGAGCGCGTAGAGCATCCCGTCCAGCGTGCGCGCGAGCTCGGCGACCTCGTCCTCGGCCTCCGGGTAGGGGATCCGGCGCGAGGGGTCGCGCGTGCGCTCGATCGTGCGCGCGGTCTCGGTCAGCTCGGCGATCGGGGCCATCGCGCGGCGCGCCGTGGCGAGCCCGGCCAGCAGGGCGAGCGCGGTGCCCCCGAGCACCCCGAGGCCGATGAAGAAGCGCACGCGGTTGGCGGTCGCCTGGACGTCCGACAGCCGGCGCGCGTACTGGACGAACCCGAATCCGCCGTACGGCTCGGCGACTTTGATCGGCCGTGACTCGACGCGGTAGCCGGCGTACTCGACGCTGGCCGCGAGCGGAGGTGTGAGGTAGGGCGCGTTGGGCGAGGACCGGATGACCTCGTTGTCGCCGGTGATGACGCGGATCACGGCGTGCTGCGCGGCGGCGTAGGCCTCGAGGTTCGGCCCGTGGTAGCGCAGCTGGTTGCCGCCGCTCTTCGACGCCACCACGACGATGTCGGTCTGCTTGGCGAGCTGGTCGGCGGCGTCCTCGACCTGCTGGTTGAAGTCCGACTGGATCCGCCGCGTGGTGAGGACGCCGACGATCGTCGCGAACCCGAACAGGATCACGAGGGTCAGCGCCGCGGAGCCGCCGGCGAGTCGCCAGCGGATCGGGAGGCGCTTATACGCGGAGGACGTAGCCCGCGCCGCGGACCGTATGGAGGAGCCTGGGTTCGCCACCCGCTTCGAGCTTTCTGCGGAGGTTGGAGACGAACACCTCGATGGTGTTCGTGATGGAGAAGGGGTCATAGCCCCAGACCTCGTCGAGCAGCCGCTGGCGCGAGATCACGAGGCGCTCGTTGCGCATCAGGTACTCGAGCAGCTCGAACTCGCGCTGGGTCAGGTCGATCTTGCGCTCGCCGCGCGTGACCTCGTGCGTGTCGGGATTCAGCGTGAGGTCGGCCGCCCGCAGCGGCGCCATCCCGCGCGGCGGCCGCCGCCGCAGCAGCGCGCGCATGCGGGCGAGCAGCTCCTGGCGCTCGAACGGCTTGACGAGGTAGTCGTCGGCCCCGACGTCGAGGCCTTCCACGCGCGAGTCCAGCGCGTCGCGCGCGGTGAGGATGAGGATCGGGGTGTCGTCCTCGTCGCGGCGCAGCGTGCGGGCGACCTCGATGCCGTCCATGCCCGGCAGGCCGAGGTCGAGCACGATCAGATCGGGCAGGAAGGCCTGGGTCTCGTCCAGCGCCTTGGCGCCGTCGTCGGTGACCCTGACGTCGTAGCCCTCCATGCGCAGCGAGCGCTGCAGAACCTGGGCGATCTCATGATCGTCCTCGACGACGAGCACTCGCACGGGGCGGTCTGAACCCTCCATCACATTGATACTAGGCGGGTTCCCGCCGCTCAGCGGCAAGTTTTAGCCCGTCATGAGGAGGCAGGGTCCGGGCGCGGCGCGTCGAAGGGGGTCGGGCCCAGATGCCGCCCGCCCGCCGTCGCCCCCAGCCCAAGGCCAAGCCGAGGAGCAAGCCCCGCGCTCGTCGTTCCACGCCCCAGTGGCGCGTCAGCCTGCCGAAGCTCGAGCAGCGCCACTACGACGTCATCGGCCTCGGCCTCGTGGCCACCGCGGTCTTCTTCGCCTTCGTCGTCTACCTCAGGTGGGACGGCGGACAGGCCGGCGACGGCGCGGTCGAGGGCCTCCGGGTCCTGCTCGGCGCCGGCCACTATGTCGTCCCCGCGGCCCTGATGGCGGCCGGCGCGATCCTCGTGCTGCGCCCCGTGCTCCCCGCGGTGCGGCCGTTCCGGGCCGGTGCGGTCTGCCTGTTCGCCGCCGTCAGCCTCGGCCTGGCCGCCGGCACGCTCGGCCTCGGCCCCGGCGGCGGCGCGGTCTCCTGGGATCCCGGCTGGGTCAAGCCGCGCGGCGGCGTCGTGGGGGAGGGCCTCTACTGGGCGACCTCGAACGCGCTCGGCGATCTCGGCGCCCACACGATCGCGATCTTCCTCTTCACGGCCGCGGTGCTCCTCCTCACGGGCGCGTCGGTCGCCGGCGTCGTCAAGGCCACGAGCGACTCGATCTCCACCACCACGCGCGAGGTCCGCACCGCGGTCCAAAGGCGACGGCCTGCCACGGAGGAGCTGACCGCGCTCGAGCTCGGCCCGCCGCCGCGCGCGAGTGCCATCGCGCGCACCTTCCCCGAGCACGACGAGACGCTCCCTGACGTGCTCGGCGACGCCGAGGACCTCGAGCCGACCGCGGAATGGTCCGAGCCCCAGGCACCGCCGGAGCCCGACGAGGAGCCGCGCCTGGCCGAGGATCCCGAGACCGACGAGCCCGGCGTCGCGCGCACGACGCCCACCCCGGAGCAGCTCACGCCGCAGGGGCGCTACCGGGCCGAGGTCACCGAGGCACCCGACTTCGAGTGGACGATCCCCGACACCGGCTTCCTCAAGCGCTCGAGCGCCGAGGCCAACCGCCCCGACACGGCGGGGCAGGAGAAGGTCGCGGCCCAGCTGACCGAGGCGCTCGGCCACTTCGGAGTCGAGGCGCGCGTCATCGGCATGGTGGCCGGGCCCCACATCACGCGCTACGAGCTGCGCCTCGCGCCCGGCATCAAGGTCGCCAAGGTCGCCCAGCTCAAGGACGACCTCGCCTACGCGCTGGCCGCCTCCGACATCCGCATTCTCGCCCCGATCCCGGGCAAGCAGGCGGTCGGGGTCGAGGTCCCGAACGCCCGCCGCAAGATCGTCCACCTCGGCGACGTGCTGCAGGAGACCCCGGAGGGCTGGTCGCCGCTGACGGTATGGCTGGGCAAGGACGTCGCCGGCCGGGCGATCGGCGCCGATCTCGCGAAGATGCCGCATCTGCTCGTGGCCGGCACCACCGGGGCCGGCAAGTCGGGCTGCGTCAACGCGATGCTCGCCTCCGTGCTCGCGCGCGCCACGCCGCACGAGCTGCGGCTCGTGCTCGTCGACCCCAAGCAGGTCGAGCTCAACCACTACGACTCGATCCCGCACCTGCTCACGCCCGTCATCACGAGCCCGCGCAAGGCCGCCACCGCGCTGCAGAACCTCGTCCGCGAGATGGAGCAGCGCTACACGTACATGTCGCTCGCGCGCACCCGTTCGCTGATCGAGCTCAACAAGGTCAAGGAGCGCCGCGGCGAGCAGCCGCTGCCCTACATCCTGTGCGTGATCGACGAGCTCGCCGACCTGATGATGGTCGC
>JBDTMF010000282.1:0-4729 GCA_039934455.1 Solirubrobacteraceae bacterium | reverse complement strand
CCGCCGGCAGGGTCGGGCCGGCGGCCGGATCGCCGCTCAGCCGGAGATCCCGATGTGGTGGTCGTGGCGGGAGCGGTAGCTGAAGCCGCCGACCGAGACGAGCAGCAGCAGCGCCCCGGCGCCGCCGGCGCCGATGGCCGCGGAGTCCCAGTCGAAGCCGTTGTCGACGGTCACGACGGGGGCGGGCTCCGGCTCGATGACGACCGGCGGGTCGAGCGGGGCGGGCTTGGCGATCGCGGCCGGCGCGGCGAGCGCCCCGGCGGCGAGGCCCACGGCGACCAGGCGGCTGATGCGGCGGTGGAGCGAGACCTGCATTGACGGCCTCCTTCCGAGGCGGGTCGAGTTGACGCCGCTGACGCTGACCGGCCGAGGTATACGTTCGGACTAGTACGGGTTTACTCGCCCCTCTACCCGCTGTAGGTTCGCTGAACGGTGGATCTTCGGCTCCTAGGGCCCGTCGAGCTGCGACTCGGCGACCGGGCCATCGAGCTGGGCCCTCGCAAGCAGCGGGCTGTGCTCGCGATGCTCGCGCTGGAGGCCGGTCGTGCCGTCTCGGCCGACCGGCTCGTCGACGGACTGTGGGGAGAGGAGCCGCCGTCGAGCGCGGCGAAGATGGTGCAGCTCTACGTCTCGCACCTGCGGCCGCTGCTCGAGGGCAGCGGGGCGCGGATCGTCACCCGGCACGGCGGCTACGAGCTGCAGCTCTCCGGCGACGGGGTGGACGTCGTGCGCTTCGAACATCTGCTCGGGGAGTCGCGCGCCCGCGAGGCCCTCGCCCTGTGGCGGGGCGACGCGCTGGCCGACGTCGCGGGCGAGCCGTTCGCCGCCGCGGCCATCCGCCGCCTCGACGAACTGCGGCTCCAGGCCACGGAGCGAGCGATCGACGACGACCTCGCGGCAGGCCGGCACGCCGAGGTCATCGGCGAGCTCGACGCCCTCGTGGCCGAGGAGCCGCTGCGCGAGCACCTGCACGCGCAGCGCATGCTCGCGCTGTATCGCTCGGGCCGGCAGTCGGAGGCGCTCGCGGCCTACCGCTACGCGCGCTCAGCGCTGGTCGAGCAGATCGGCGTCGAGCCGGGGAGTGAGCTGCGCCGGCTGCACGACGCGATCCTTGCCCAGGACCCGACGCTCGACGCTCCGGAAGCGGCCGATCCGGAGCCGGTGGCCTCGCCGCGACCTCCACCGCGCATGCCCGCGACGCGGGTGCTCGCCACCGCCGCCGTCCTCGTCGTCGCGGGACTGATGGCGTATGGCGTCATCCGCGTCCTGGAGCCCGACAGCCTCCCGGGCATCGACGAGAACGCCGTCGGGCTGATCGACCTGGACGGCCGGCACATCACCGGCCAGTACCCCGTCGGCCGCAACCCGAGCGCGGTCGTTGGCGGCGGCGGGTCGGTGTGGATCGCCAACGCGGGCGACGGGACGGTCACGCGCGTCGACCGCAAGCGCAAGAACGCGGTGACGACGCTCTCCGTCGGCGGCAACCCGGCTGCGCTTGCGTTCGCCGGCGGGTCGCTGTGGGTCGCGGACAGCGACGCCCGCACCATCGCGCAGGTTGACCCGGGCGCCAACAGGGTCCTCCCGGCGATCGAGGTCGGCAACGCGCCGCGCGCGCTGGCGGCGACGGCGGACGGGGTTTGGGTCGCGTCCGGGGTCGACGGGCGCATCAAGAAGATCGACGGCGGCCGCGTCACGCGATCGATCTCGGTCGGCGCCAACCCATCCGCGATGGTGGCCGGCGCCGGCGCGCTGTGGGTTGCCAGCGAGGAGGCGGGCACCGTGACCCGCATCGACCCGCGGACGGGGCGCGTCGTCGGCGCGATCACGGTCGGCAACGGCCCGAGCGCGCTCGCGACGGGCGAGGGCGCGATCTGGGTCGTCAACCGTCATGACGGCACGCTGTCGCGGATCGACCCTGCGAAGAACTCGGTGTCGTGGTCGGGCGAGGTTGGCAGCGACCCGACCGCCGTGGCCGTGGGTGGCGGGGGCGTGTGGGTGGCCGGCGGCGAGGAGGGAACGATCGTCCGCATCGACCCTGACGTACCGCGCGTGATCGAGAAGCTGAAGACCGGGAACAACCCGGCCGCGATTGCGGTCGCCGGCGGATCCGTGTGGGCGGCCGCGGGGGCACCGCTCGCGGCGCACCGGGGCGGGACGCTCCGTGCAGCCATCCCGTACGGGGTTGGAATGGGGATTCCGATGGACTGGCTGCACTGGCAGGCCTTCACGACCTGGGGGACCTCCCAGCTCAGCTCACTCGCCTACGACGGCCTGGTGGCCTACCGGCGCGTCGACGGCCCCGCCGGCGCCACGCTCGTCGGCGCCCTCGCCACGAGCGTGCCCGCGCCGACCGACGCCGGGAGGACGTACGTCTTCACGCTGCGCTCCGGACTGCGCTACTCGGACGGGAGGCCGGTGCTGCCCACGGACTTCAGGGCCTCGATGGAACGCTTCCTACAAGCGACGCGTGACTATTCCCAGGCCCACCAGTTCCCGCCCTTCTATGAGGCGATCGCCGGCGCTCCACGATGCATGAACGGTGACGCCCGGTGCGACCTCGCACGCGGGATCGAGACGGACGTGCCCTCACGCACCATCACCATCCACCTCACCCGCCCGGAGGGGGACTTCCTCCACAAGCTCACGATGCCCTTCGCCTTCGTCGTGCCCGCCGACAGCCCCAGCCGTGCTACGACCGGGCGGACGCCACCGGGCACGGGCCCGTACCGCGTGATCGCATGGGACCGCCATCGCGGCGGAACCCTCGTCCGCAACCGATATTTCCGATCCACCCCCGCTCACTCGCGCGGCGCTGGCTTTGCGGACCGAATCGAGATCCGCGCGCACGTCGAGACCACGACGGAGCGGCAGATCGCCGCAGTCCAGCGCGGTACGACCGATGTCGCGGTCCTCGCCAACCCGTTCAACATCCACGTGTCGCCTGATCGCCTGCGAGGGCTGCTCGCGCGCTCGCCGGGCCAGGTCCACAGCGCCCCAGCGCCGGTTGCGGATTGGGTGTTCCTCAATCTGCGGCGGCGGCCGTTCGACGACCCCGGCGTCCGGCGTGCGATCAACTTCGCGATCGACCGCGCGCGAGTCGTCGAGCTCGAGGGTGGACAGGACGTCGCCCGGCCGACCTGCCAGCTCGTGCCGACCGGGTTCCCGGGCTACCAGCCGTACTGCCCCTACACCGCGGCGCCCACCGCCGGCGGCGGCTGGACCGCACCCGACATGGAGCAAGCGCGCCGGCTTGTGGCAGCGTCCGGCCGAGCCGGCGAGCGCGTGCTCGTCACCGTGCTGCCCTGGAAGGCCAAGGTCGGCCGGTACTACGCGCGGCTGCTCGACGATCTTGGCTTCCCCACGACGCTGCGGGTGAAAGCACCCGAAGACTACGACGCCTATGAGCTCTCCAATCACGCGCAGACGGGCATCGCCGAGTGGGGGTCCGACTACCTCGCGCCGTCGACCTTCGTCGAACCCAACTTCAAATGCGGGCGCGAGACCGATCCGAGCAACCTCAACCTCTCGCGGCTCTGCGACCGGCTGCTGGAGCGCCAGTTCGATCGCGCGCACGAGAAGCCGGCAGCCGAATCCGGCGCCGCCTGGGCCGCCGCCGACCGGCGCGTCACGGACCTCGCGGCCGCAGTGCCGCTGACCAACCGCCGGTCCGTGGTGCTCGTCTCCAAGCGGGTCGGCAACGTCCAGACCCACTCGCAGTGGTTCACCTTGCTCGACCAGCTTTGGGTGCGTTGAGTTTGGAGTCATTCCAGAACTGGGACCGGTAGGGTTTTGTGCCAGTGTCGATGGAGCAGGTCACGGACCGCCTGCGCGCCGCTGGGCTGCGCATCACGGCGCCGCGCGTCTCGGTGCTCGGCGTGCTTGACGCATCGCAGGACCACCCGCGCGTCGATCAGGTGATCGAGCGGGTACATGCGGCTGGTGTGAGCATTTCCACGCAGGCCACCTACGACGTCTGCGAGGCGCTGCACCGCGCCGGGCTCGCGCGACGGATCGCGCCCGCCGGAGGCCCGGTCCGGTACGAGTCGCGCGTCGGCGACAACCACCACCACCTCGTCTGTCGCGCGTGCGGCGTCGCGGTCGACGTCGACTGCGCCGTCGGCGAGGCCGGATGCCTCGAGCCGTCGGACCGCAGCGGCTTCACGATCGACGAGGCCGAGGTGACCTTCTGGGGGCGCTGCCCCCACTGCCAGAACCCCACCGTCGAAGGGACGATCCAGGTATGAGCGAGAACGGCAAGAGCGAGAACGGCAACACCCCCAAGACCCTGACCACCCGGCAGGGCCACCCGGTCTCCGACAACCAGAACCAGCGCACGGTCGGTCCTCGCGGCCCGGCGACGCTCGAGAACTACCACTTCCTCGAGAAGATGAGCCACTTCGACCGCGAGCGGATCCCGGAGCGGGTCGTGCACGCGCGCGGGACCACGTCGTTCGGCTACTTCGAGGCGCTCGGCACGTTCGGCGACGAGCCGATCTCGAAGTTCACGCGCGCGAAGCTCTTCCAGGAGCCCGGCAAGCAGACCGACGTCGCCGTGCGCTTCTCGACCGTGGCCGGCGGCCGCGACTCCTCCGAGGCGACCCGCGACCCGCGCGGATTCGCGGTGAAGTTCTACACCGAGGACGGCAACTGGGACCTCGTCGGCAACAACCTCGGCGTCTTCTTCATCCGCGACGCGATCAAGTTCCCCGACTTCATCCACTCCCAGAAG
>JBDTMF010000281.1:0-4758 GCA_039934455.1 Solirubrobacteraceae bacterium | reverse complement strand
GGATGAGCTGGCGCATCGCGTTGTCGGAGATCCCGAGGTCGCGCGCGACCTCCTCCTGGCTGTAGCCGCTCACGGCCGTGCGCAGGAGCGCCTCCCGCTGGCGGTCGGGGAGCGCGGCGAGGCTCGTGAGCGTCTGGCGCACGACCGCGCGCCGCTCCAGCTCGTCCTCGCCGGCATCGGCGATCCGCAGCGTGTCCTCGAGCTCGTCGTAGTCGTAGCCGTTGACGCGCAGCTGGTTGAGCGCGGTGTTGTGCACGATGCGGTAGAGCCAGGCCCGGAGGTCGCGGACCTCGTCGCCGCGCTGCAGCGCGGTCCAGGCCGCGATCAGCGCGTGCTGGAGCGCGTCCTCGGCGCGCGCCTCGGGCAGCACGCGGCGGGCCGCGCGCAGGAGCGGGCGCCGGTAGCGCTCGACGATCGCCTCGAAAGCGCGTTCGTGGCCGTCGCGGGCCAGCGTGACGAGGCGGTCGTCCGTCTGGGTGCGGAGCAGGGTGAAGGAAGGAGAGGGCATGCCTGAGACGGAGACACGCGGTCTCCCGTCCGTGTTACGGACGGCAGCCTATGCCGGTTCGGGAAGGAGCTCCAGACCGTGATCGGCGGTTTCGCGCACGAGCCTGAGCTGGTCGCGCTTGCGCTCGAACTCCGGCGGCGTGTAGCAGTGCACGTCCGCGGGGGCGCCCATCTCCAGCGCGTCCCACAGGCTGCCGGCCTGGTAGACGCGCTCCAGCCACGGGATGCCGTCGAAGTAGTCGGAGACGAGCACGAGCACGTACTCGGGCCCGCGCTCGCGCTGGGCGGGGGCGCCCTGGTGATCGGCCACGCGCGCGCCGCCGAGCAGCGCGCGCTGGACGGGCCAGCGATCCATCACCCGCTCCAGATAGCGCTCGAGCTCGCGGCGGTTGAGCTCAGCCGAGGTCACGCAGGCCCGATTGTCACCCACCGGGCGGCGGCTGCGCAAGGCCGCCACCGCCCGGAAGGTGCGCGTCCCTACGGCGTGACATCGATCCGGTCGAGCGCGGGCGGCCCGATCGGCGCCCCCGTCAGCGTCGGCTTCAGGTAGCGCACGAGCGAGTCGATGTCGAAGTCCGACAGCGTCGTCCGGCCGGTCCCCGCCTTCAGCGAGAGGAAATCGTCCCCGCCGTCGGCGAGGAAGTTGTTCGTCGTGATCCGGTAGGTCCCGGCCGGATCGAGCGCGGTCCCCCCGATCGTCACGCCGGTCACGGGGTTCGGGGCCCCGGCGCACGGCTTGCCGAGGATGTCCGCCGCGATCGACAGGTCGTAGGTGTAGTTGATGCTCGCCGACGGCAGCAGCACGGTCGGGGCCGAGTTGGAGCCGCACCACTGGTCCTTGAGCACGTCCAGCAGCTGCGCGCCCGTGAACGTCTGCGTGGTCACGTTGTTGTTGAACGGCTGGACCGTGAACGCCTCCTCGTAGGTGACGATCCCCGGACTCTCGCTCCCGGCCGCGTACACGAAGTCGGCTCGCACGCCGCCCGGGTTCATGAGCGCGCCGACGGCGGCTTCGCGGTCGGCGTCGTCGGTGTCGGCGAGCTGGGCGTCGGCGATCAGGTCGCCGGCCGCGTTCTCGCGCGAGTCGTCGGGGTCACGGGTGATGTCGCCCGAGATCCGGCCGACCTGCGTCCGGCGCAGCGGCGCCGACAGCGCGTCGTAGCGGTCGACGAGCGCCTGCACATCCGCCGCCGGCTGGTGGCCGGCGGTGTAGATCGGGATGTTGTCGGCGCTCACCGCCCTGATGTCATCGTTGCGGCCGAGCGTCAGGTCGATGTCGGTCAGCACGCGCCCGTACGAGCTGGCGCTGGTGACCGGGCGCCCGTCGATGACGCAGTTGTAGGCCTGGTGCGTGTGGCCGGTGATGAACAGGTCGACGGCCTTGGTGGTGTTCTTGACGATGTCCACGACCGGCCCGGTGACGCCGCACGCGTTCAGCGTGTCCGTGTTGAACGGCACGTTCGGGAACCCGCCCTCGTGCAGCAGCACGACGATCGCCTTCACGCCGTGGCGGCGCCTGAGCTCGCGCGCGTAGCGGTTGGCGGTCGCGGCCTCGTCAAGGAACGAGAGGTTCGAGATCCCCGCCGGCGCGACGATGCTCGGCGTGCCCTCGAGCGTCATGCCGATGAACCCGATCTTCCTGCCCTGGAAGCGGCGGATCGCGTAGGGCGGGAAGAACGGCTTGCCGCCGGCCTTGTCGATCACGTTCGCAGCCAGGTAGCGGAAGTCCGCGCCGGCGAAGCCGTCGCCGTCCTTGCAGCCGTCGACCGGGTGGCACCCGCCGCGCTGCATGCGCTTGAGCTCGGCGGCGCCCTCGTCGAACTCGTGGTTGCCGACCGAGGCGAGGTCGAGACCGATGAGGTTCATCGCCTCGATCGTGGGCTCGTCGTGGTAGAGCGCCGACAGCAGCGGGCTGCCGCCGATCAGGTCGCCCGCCGCGACGGTCAGCGAGTTGCGGTTCTTGCGCTCGAGATCGCGGACGTAGCTCGCGAGGAACGCCGCGCCGCCGGCGGGGAGTGCCGTCGGGGGCGGCACCTGGTTGGTCGGGTTGGGCGGCCGGATGCCGCCCGTGGTCGACGTCTGCAGGTTGCCGTGAAAGTCGTTGATCGACAGCAGCTGGACCTTGACGTCCTTGGGCTTGTGGTGGTGATGGTGGTGGCGCGTGTGCGCGGCCGCAGGGCTGGCGAGGCCGAGCAGAAGCGCGCCGGCCGCCCCCAGCAGGCGAAGAGGAGATGACATGTCCGGAAGGCTGCCACGCGATGCCCGCCTCGCGTGTCCTCCTGGTTACCGGCTACCCAAATTCGGCGACTTCGTGCGGCCCGACGCAGGCCACCGACGCCTCGACCGAGATCCCGCGGGCGACCTCCTCGACGCGCTCGAGCGTCGTCTCGTCCAGCGCGGCGATCGCCTGGTCGGGGTCGATGTCCTCGCCGAAGACGACCCGCTGGTTGGCCGCGTAGCGCGCGACCGCGTTCGTGTTCTCGAACGCCAGCACGCGCCGGCCGGCGGCGTAGGCGCGGGCACGCTCGAACTCGTCGGAGCGCGGCCCGTGCTCGCGCAGCTCGTCGACGATCCCGCGCATGCAGTGGTAGGCCTCGACGCACTTGGCGGAGTCCAGGCCGGCCGAGAGCTGGAGGATCGGCACGTCGGCGAAGGCGTGGTCGACGGAGTAGACGGAGTAGGCCAGCCCGCGCTGCTCGCGGATCTCGTCGAACAGGCGCGAGCCCATCGAGCCGCCGAGCAGCGTCGAGTAGACGCTCAGCGCGGCCCGCTGCTCGCGGTCGGCGGGGTCGATCTGCGGCCGGTAGGAGATCCGCAGATGCGACTGGTTGGAGTCGCGCGCCTCGACGAGTGTCTGCGGGGTGAAGGGCGGCGCGGGCTCGTAGCTGCCGTTGGCCTCGATCACGGGGAAGCGGCCGAAGCGGTCGGCGAGCTCGGCGTCGTCGGGCACGTGCTCGAGGTTGCCGACCAGGAAGGCGCCGCCGTGGGCGCCCACCCACTGGCGGCTGCGGAAGGCGACGATCGCGTCGCGCGTGAAGGACTGGATGTGCTCGGCCGGCCCGAGCACCGGGCGGCCCAGCGGGTGATCGCCGAACGCGGCGCGATCGATCAGGTGCTCCGCGACGACCGAGGGCTGGTCGTTGGAGCGCGCGATCTCCTGGACGACGACGCCGCGCTCGCGGTCGAGCTCGTCGGCGTCGATCTTCGGGCGGCCGACGAAGTCGGTCAGCAGGTCGATGGCGCGGTCGACGACCTCGGCGCGGCAGGTGAGGTGGAAGGCGACGACGTCGTGGGACGTGTAGGCGTTGAGCATCGCGCCCATCTGCTCCGCGGTCTCGTTGACCTTGCGGTAGTCGTCGTAGATCTCGCCGCCCTTGAAGACGAGGTGCTCGAGGAAGTGCGCCATCCCGTTCTCCTCGGGGCGCTCCGTGCGCGCGCCGGCCTCGAAGGCCACGAGGACGGTGACCGCGCGCGTTCCCTCGAGCTCGACGCGGTGGAGGGGGAGGCCGTTGGGAAGGGTTTCGGAGCGGATCGAGGGCATACGTTGAGGCTAGCGGCCTTGCAGGGCTTTTTGCCGGGCCGTCAAAGGAGCCTCGGTACCCTCCCGCTCGCGATGGCCGCCACCGACAACCGCCCACGCCGTACCGCCCCGACTCCCCGCCGCAGCGTGCTTCCGCCGCCGGTGGAAGGGGCGATCGTCGACCTGCGCTCCGTCACCAAGCGCTATTCGAAGGTCGACATCGGCGTCGAGGACGTCACGTTCGCCGTCCAGCCGGGCGAGTTCGTCTTCATCGTGGGCGCCTCGGGCTCGGGCAAGTCGACGCTCGTGCGGCTGCTGATCAAGGAGTACGACCCGACCTTCGGCTCGATCACCGTGGCCGGCCACGACCTCGGCTCGATCCCGCGCTCGAAGATCCCGTACTACCGCCGCAACGTCGGCGTGATCTTCCAGGACTTCAAGCTGCTGCCGAGCCGCACGGTCCACGACAACGTCGCCTACGCGCTCCAGGTCACGGGCGGCAAGCGCCGCGAGATCCGCGAGAAGGTGCCCGACATCCTGCGCCTGACCGGGCTCTCGACCAAGCTCCACAACTACCCCGACCAGCTCTCGGGCGGCGAGCAGCAGCGCGTCTCGGTCGCGCGCGCGTTCGTCAACCACCCGCAGCTGCTGCTGGCCGACGAGCCGACCGGCAACCTCGACCCCGAGACCTCGATCGGGATCATGCAGCTGCTCTACCGCATCAACCGCAC
>JBDTMF010000280.1:0-4760 GCA_039934455.1 Solirubrobacteraceae bacterium | reverse complement strand
GGGCGGCCGTTACCGTTGCAAGCTCTGCCGCAGCGAGCACGTCAGCGCGCGGCGCCGACGGGTGAAGCGCCTCCTGGTCGAGGAGGCGGGCGGCCGCTGCATCCTGTGCGGCTACGATCGCTACACCGGTGCGCTGCAGTTCCACCATCTCGACCCGTCGACGAAGTCGTTCGCGCTGTCGGTGCAGGGAGTTGCGCGGTCGCTGGAGAAGGCACGTGCGGAGGCCGCGAAATGCGTGCTCATCTGCGCCAACTGTCATGCCGAAGTAGAAGCGGGGGTCGCTACCATTCGGCTCTGAAGCCCAAGCCGCCGTCTTTTCCCGCGGTGAGCCGATACACCATTCGGGGGTAATTCAATCGGCAGAATGCTCGGCTGTTAACCGAGTCGTTGTGGGTTCGAGTCCCACCCCCCGAGCCTCATACCCGAGCGAAGGCCGCCCAGCGAGGCGGCCTTCGTCGTTCCGGCGTTCCGTCGCGTAAGGTCGAGGCCATGACTGCAGTGGCGCAACGACCCGTAGAGCACGGCGCGATGAAGTGGTGGGGGTGGGGGGAGGACGGTGTCTCCTTCGCCCATGACGACAAGCCGGGCTTCGGGCCGTTCATCCAGGACAAGCTCGGGATCGACGTCGGCACGACCTCGGCACGGCCGCTCCCCTTCAAGGACCTGGACGTCCCAGCTCCGCAGCTGGGCAACGACCTGCGCGCGGCGCTCGAGGCCGCGGTGGGGGAGGGGTACGTCTCCGACGATCCCCACGACCGCGTCGTGCACGCGCGCGGCAAGAGCCTGCGCGACCTCGTGCGCCAGCGCCGCGGCGACCTCGGCCGGGTGCCCGACGTCGTCGTGCGGCCCGGTGACGAGACCGCGGTGGCCGAGGTGCTCGAAGCCGCGCTCGAGGAAGACGCGGTCGTGATCCCGTTCGGCGGCGGCACCAGCATCTCCGGCAGCCTCGAGGCCACGCGCGATGAGACGCGCACGGTCATCTCGGTCGACCTCGGCCGGATGGACCGGCTGCTCGAGATCGACGAGACGTCGCGGCTCGCGCGCGTGCAGGCCGGCGTGTACGGCCCGCGCCTGGAGGAGCAGCTCAACGCCCAGGGCTGGACCTTCGGCCACTACCCCGACTCCTTCACCCATTCCACGCTCGGCGGCTGGATCGCCACGCGCTCTTCGGGGATGCAGTCCGACCGCTACGGCGACATCGCCGACTCGACGCGCGGCCTGAGGGTCGTCACGCCCGCCGGGCTGCTCGCGATCAGGCCCGTGCCGAGCACGTCGACCGGCCCGAGCGTGCGCGAGATGGTGCTGGGCAGCGAGGGGCGGCTCGGGATCATCTGCGAGGCGACGATCCACGTGCGCCGCCTGCCCAAGGAGCGCACGATCCTGGGCTACCTGTTCCCGACCTGGGCCGCGTCGGTCGCCGCCATGCGCGACATCGCGGCGAGCGAGGCCGCGCCGTCGGTCACGCGCGTCGCCGACGCCAACGAGACCGCGTTCTCGTTCGCGACCAAGAAGGCCTCGACGCTGCTCGACAAGGTGCAGTCGAAGGCGCTCAGCGTCTTCCTCACGAAGCGCAAGGGCTTCGTCCTCGACGAGATGTGCCTCGGCTTCATCGGCTACGAGGGTTCGGAGCGGCACGTCGGCGCGCAGCGCAAGGCCGTCGGGCGCATCGTCGCCCACCACGGCGGCATCTGCATCGGCTCGAGCCCCGGCGAGCTCTACGACCAGAAGAAGTTCGACACGCCCTACATCCGCGACTACCTGCTCGACCGCGGCGTGCTCGCCGACGTGTCGGAGACCGCGGCGCCGTGGGGGGCGCTCCCCGGCCTGCACGCCAACGTCACCGCCGCCGCCCGCCAGGCCTTCGGAGACCTCGGTGTGCGGGGCTACGTGATGTGCCACCTCTCGCACTCCTACCACGCGGGCGCGTGCCTCTACTTCACCTTCGCGCTCACCCCGTCGGGCAAGCGCGACGGCCTCGAGGAGTACGGCGTCGTGAAGTCCGCGATCCAGCAGGCCTTCGTCGACAACGGCGGGACGCTCTCGCACCACCACGCGGTCGGCACGGAGCACGCCGAGTGGCTCCAGCAGGACATCTCGGCCCCCGGCGTCGGGATGATCAAGGCCCTCTTCGACGGGACGGACCCCGGCGCGAACCTCAATCCGGGGAAGATCGTGTGACCGCACGCCCCGCCGGGAGTATTTCCCGGCATGGGTGAGCGCAGCCTGGAAGCGCTGGACGTCGCGTGGGCTCGCCGAGCGCCCGCGCGCGTCGTGCGCGGGGCGGTGCTGCTGGGGCTGCTCGGGCCGGCGATGGACTTCTACACGCGCCGCACCGTCGTAGGCCTCGAGCACTTCGAGGGCCTGACGGCGCCGGTCGTCTTCGTCGCCAACCACGCGAGCCACATGGACACGCCCGTCATCCTCCGAGCCCTGCCGCACGCGTGGCGCCGGCGCACGGTCGTCGCCGCCGCGGCGGACTACTTCTACGTCAAGCGCCGGGTCGCCTGCGCCGTCTCGGTGTTCTTCAGCACGGTCCCGATGGCACGCGACGGCCGCGGCCTGGACTCGACCACCACGGCGCACCTCGACCGCGTGATGCGCGAGGGCTGGAGCCTCGTGATGTTCGCCGAGGGCACGCGCTCGCGCGACGGCAACGTCGGCCGCCTGCACTCCGGCGCGGCGGTCCTGGCCGCCCTGCACGACCTGCCGCTGGTGCCGATCCACGTGTCGGGCACGCACGAGGTGATGCCGGTCGGCAACTACTGGATGCAGCGCCTCCCCGGGCAGCCGCGGCCCGAGCGGCAGCCGATCGAGATCCACTTCGGCGCGCCGATCCCGCCCGCGGGCGTCGAGCAGCGCGCCGAGGTGATGGAGCGCGTGCGCGCGTTCTTCGAGCAGGCCGGCGCCGGCACGACCCGCCCCGCCGAGCGCCCCCAGCTCGCCGGCACCATCTCCCCCTGACGTGGGCCGCATCTTCGTCACCGGCGCCACCGGATTCATCGGCGGGGCCCTCACAGCGAGGCTGCTCGAGCGCGGCGACGACATCGTCGCCCTCGCGCGCTCCGACGCGAGCGCCGCCAAGCTCGCCGACCTCGGCGTCGAGGTCGTCCGCGGCGACGTGCTCGACGAGGAGTCGCTCGTCGCCGCGATGGCCGGCTGCGAGCTCGCCTACCACTGCGCGGGGATCAACTCGCACTGCCCGCCTGACGCCAAGCTGCTCTTCACGGTCAACGCGCGGGGGACCGAGCTCGTGGTGCAGGCCGCGGGCCGCGCCGGGCTCCGCCGCGTGGTGATCACCTCCTCGGCCGCCTCGGTGGGGGAGCCCCACGGCAGCGTCGGCGACGAGCACTCGGTCCACCGCGGCAGCTATCTCTCCGTCTATGACCGCTCCAAGCACGTGGGGGAGCAGGCGGCGTTCGCGGCTGCGCACCGCACCGGGGTCGAGCTCGTCGCGATCTGCCCATCCTCGGTGCAGGGCCCGGGGCGCAAGGCCGGCAACGGCAAGCTGATCATCGACTACGTCAACGGCAAGCTGCCTGCGTTCGTCGACACCTACGTCAGCGTGGTCGACATCGCCGACTGCACCGAGGCCGACCTGCTCGCCGCCGAGCGCGGGCGCCCCGGCGCCCGTTACGTCCTCAACGGCGCGACGATCACCTCGGGCGAGGCCCTGGAGCTGATGGCCGAGATCTCCGGAGTGCGCGAGCACGTGCGGATCGTGCGCCCGGCCGTGGCGCGCTCAGCGGCGGCGCTGCTGGAAGCCGTCTACGCGATCGGCGGCCGCACCCCGTCGCTGTGCCGGGCCCGGATCCGGACCTTCCTGCACGGTCACCGCTATGACGGCTCGCTGGCGACGCGCGAGCTGGGGCTCGAGTACACGCCGGTCGCCGAGACCTTCCGCCGTACGATCGAATGGGCGGTTCGCGAGGGTCTCGTCACCCGCCCGATAACAGTAAACGTTTGACACTTGATGACATGCTGAGCTCCCAGGGCTAGGGATCGAAGGTCGCGTCCGGCGGGACCATGACTTCGAGCAGGAGCGGAGTGGCGCGGTCGGCGAGCGCGGGCAGCAGCGTGTCGAGGCGCTCGAGCAGGTCGGCGTGCTCCGAGACGCGGATGCTCTCGCAGCCCTGGGCGCGCGCCATCGCGCCGATGGCGATCGTGTCGAGCTGCGGCCATGGGCCGTCGGACCCGTTGCGCTCCGCGAGCCGGTCCATGATCGCGTAGCCGCCGTTGACGAGCACGACGAAGAGGACGCCGACCTCGTAGGCGACGGCGCTCCATAGCGCGGTGATCTGGTAGAGCGAGGAGCCGTCGCCGACGACCGTCAGCACCGGGCGGTCCTGGCTCGCCATCCGCACGCCGATCGCCGCCGGCAGGGCGAACCCGAGCATTCCCATCGCGCTGATGAAGCCGATCGGCTCGGTCGCCGGGATGCGCGCGTGCAGCTCGGGCCGGCTCGACGGCGTCTCCTCGAGCAGGATCGCGTCGTGCGGCAGGCGCTCGGCCAGCGCGGCGAGGACGTGGCCGGCGAACATCGGCTCGCCCGGTCCGGGCGGCGCCGGCGCGGCCGGGCGCACGCGTGCGGGCTCGTCGGGCGCGAGCCGCGCGTCGACGGCGGCGGCCAGCGCGGCGCAGATCGCGGCCGGCTCGCCGAGCACGGCGAGATCGACCGGGCTGCGGTGGGCCTCGGCGGGGTCTTGCGTGACGACGGCGACGCGGGTGCCCGGCTCGACCAGCGGCCCGGGGTCGTAGGGGTA
>JBDTMF010000279.1:0-4765 GCA_039934455.1 Solirubrobacteraceae bacterium | reverse complement strand
CGCGACCACCTCGACTCCGGCTCGGTCGCCTCGCCCTACCGCGAGACCGAGGGGATGGCCGACGAATCCGACGCGATCGCCGACTGGCCGCTGCTCAACGCGCTGGTGAACACCTCCGCCGGTGCGTCGTGGGTGAGCATCCACCACGGCGGCGGCGTCGGCATCGGCCGCTCGATCCACGCGGGCCAGGTCTGCGTCGCCGACGGCAGCGACCTCGCGGCCGAGAAGCTCGACCGCGTGCTGACCGCCGACCCCGGCATGGGCGTCATCCGCCACGTCGACGCCGGGTATGAGCGCGCGGTGGAGGTGGCCGAGCAGCGCGGGGTGCGGATCCCGATGCGCCCATGAGCGTGCTCGAGATCGCCACGGTCGGCCATCCCGTGCTGCGCGAGCGCGCTCGCGAGGTCACCGCCGAGGAGCTGCGCTCGCCCGGCGTCCAGCGGCTGATCGACGACATGATCGAGACCAAGCGCGCCGCCCACGGCGCGGGGCTGGCCGCGAACCAGGTCTTCCACACGCAGCGGATCGCGGTCGTCGAGGTCGAGCCGGGCAACCCCCGTTATCCGTACAAGCCGCCGATCCCGTTGACCGTGATGGTCAACCCGGTGCTCGAGCCGGTGGGCGACGAGACGGCCGAGATCAACGAGGGCTGCCTGTCGGTGCCGGACCTGCGCGGGACCGTCAAGCGTCACGTCGCCGTGCGCGTGCGCTACCGCGACCGCAACGGCGCCGAGCACGACGAGGTGCGGCGCGGGCTGACGGCGGGGACGTTCCAGCACGAGGTCGACCACCTCGACGGCGTGTTGTTCCTCGACCGCGTGCGCGATCCGTCGAGCTTCTCGACCTGGGAGCAGTTCGACCGCCACCACCGCGCGGCGTTCGAGACGCGAGCGCGGGCGCTGGTCGAGCGGGTCGGCTCGTGACGTCCCTGTGGTGCGAGCTCGCCTGGCTCGGAGGCGAGCGGGCGGAGGTCGGCGTGCTGATCGAGATCGAGGGCGAGCGGATCGTCAGCGCCACGCCCGACTCCATGCTTCCCCGGCACGTCGAGCGGTTGACCGGCCTCACGCTCCCGGGCCTCGCCAACGCGCACTCCCACGCCTTCCAGCGCGCGCTGCGCGGGCGCACGCACACCCACACGGGCTCGTTCTGGACCTGGCGCGAGCAGATGTACGAGCTGGCGGCGCGGCTCGATCCCGACTCCTGCTTCGCGCTCTCCCGCGCGGCGTTCGGTGAGATGGCGCTCGCCGGCATCACCTGCGTCGGGGAGTTCCACTATCTCCACCATGCCCCGGATGGCACGCCGTACGACGACCCCAACGCGATGGGCCGCGCCGTGCTCGCCGCCGCGCAGGCGGCAGGGCTGCGGATCACGCTGCTGGACGCGTGCTACCTCCACGGGGGGGTCAAGCGCTTCCGCGACGCCGACGCCGGCGCCTGGGCCGAGCGCGTCGGCGCGATCGCGGAGCGACCGACCGCGCGCGTCGGCGCGGCGATCCACAGTGTGCGCGCCGTCGACCCCGAGTCCGCGCGCACGGTGGCGCAGTGGGCGGCGGAGCGGCCCCTGCACGCGCACGTCTCCGAGCAGCCGAGGGAGAACGAGGAGTGCCTCGCGGTGCACGGCCGCACGCCGACCGCCGTGCTGGCCGACGCCGGCGCGCTGTCGGAGCGCTTCACC
The DNA here is from genome assembly GCA_039934455.1 of Solirubrobacteraceae bacterium. Taxonomy (GTDB): domain Bacteria; phylum Actinomycetota; class Thermoleophilia; order Solirubrobacterales; family Solirubrobacteraceae; genus DASQFQ01. The sequence goes on along the minus strand of JBDTMF010000279.1, from coordinate 3,090 downwards.
GCCGTGCATGCCACCCACCTCACCGACGACGACGTCGCGCGGCTCGGCCGCGCCCGCGTCACCGCCTGCCTCTGCCCGACCACCGAGCGCGACCTGGCGGACGGGATCGGCCCCGCGCGCCGGCTGGCGGACGCGGGCGCCTCGCTTGCCGTCGGGAGCGATTCGCAGGCCGTCGTCGACCTCTTCGAGGAGGCCCGCGCGATCGAGCTCGACGAGCGACTCGCCACCGGCGTGCGCGGCGTGCACCGCGCGGACGCACTGCTCCGCGCTGCGTCCGCCGGCGGCTACGCCGCGCTCGGCTGGCCCGAGGGCGGCCGGCTCGAGGCGGGCGCCCTCGCCGACCTCACCACGATCTCGCTCGACAGCATCCGGCTGGCCGGCACCCCGCATGCGTACGCCCCGGCCTCCGCCGTGTTCGCCGCCACCGCCGCCGACGTGCGCCACGTGATGGTCGGCGGCCACTGGATCGTGCGCGACGGCGAGCATCTGGCCTTGGACGTCGCCGCGGAGCTCCGCGCCACGCTCAACCCTCAACCAGGGGTCTGACTCCTTCTTGAGGGTTGTCGACAACATCGGCCTGCTGGTGACGAACGATCCGGCGCTTGGCGAGGGCCCGCTCGGCCTCGTGCGCGATGCGGCGCTCGTGATGGAGGACGGGCTCGTGACCGCGATCGAGCGCGCGGGCGCGGTGGGGGACGAGCGGATCGACGCGGACGGGCGCTGCGTGATCCCGGGCTTCGTCGACTCGCACATGCACCTCGTCTTCGCAGGCGATCGCGGCGACGAGTTCGCGGCCCGGATGGCGGGCGCGCCGTACGCCGCGGGCGGGATCCGTGTGACGACCGAGGCGACGCGCGCCGCTTCCAACGACGAGCTCGCCACCCTCGCCGCCGCGCGCTGCCGCGAGGCGCTGCGAGCCGGCATCACCCACCTCGAGATCAAGTCGGGCTACGGGCTCGACGTCGAGACGGAGGCCCGCTCGTGCGAGGTCGCCGCCGGGCTGACCGACGACGTCACGTTCCTCGGCGCCCACGTGGTGCCCGCAGAGTACGAGGGGCGCGCGGACGACTATGTCGCGCTCGTCTGCGGCGACATGCTCGCCGCGTGCGCGCCGCACGCGCGCTGGGTCGACGTCTTCTGCGAGCACGGCGCCTTCGACGAGGAGCAGTCGCGCGCGGTGCTCGAGGCCGGGCGCGCCGCGGGGCTCGGGCTGCGCGTGCACGGCAACCAGCTCGGCCCCGGCCCGGGCGTGAAGCTCGCGGTCGAGCTCGGCGCCGCCTCCGTCGACCACTGCACCCACCTGAGCGATGCCGACGTCGAGGCGCTGGCGGGCAGCGAGACCGTCGCGACCTTCCTTCCCGCCACCGACTTCTCGACGCGCCAGCCCTATCCCGACGCCCGCCGCGTGATCGATGCAGGCGCGCACGTCGCCGTCGCGACGAACTGCAACCCGGGCTCGAGCTACACGACCGCGATGGGCTTCTGCCTCGCGCTCGCCGTCCGCGACATGCACATGACCGCCGAGGAGGCCCTGCTCGCCGCCACCCGCGGCGGCGCCCGCGCCCTCGGCCGCAGCGACGTCGGCCACCTCGCGCCCGGCGCCCGCGCCGACGCGGCCATCCTCCAGGCGCCCTCCTACTCGCACCTCGTCTACCGCCCGGGCGTGCCGCTCGTCGCGGCGACCCTCCAGGCCGGGCGGCCGGCCTGGATCGACCCCGACGCCGGCCTGCCGACCCGCTGACCTACTTCGCGATCTCGAGCGGGAACGACTCGTGCTCGCCGTCGGGCAGGATCAGCTCGGGCTTGCCGGCGCGCACGGCCACCGAGTCGGCCTCGGAGCCGAGCGCCACGCCGGCGATGTACGCCGCGCCGAGGCGGTGGACGTCGATGACGTGGCCGATCCGGAACAGCGAGCGCGTCTCGTCGGCGACGTCACCGTCGCCCGCCCGCAGGATCACGCGCAGGTCGCCGTTGAGCGAGCGCGCGGTCAATGCCGACTCGATGTTGACCAGGTCCGCGTCGGTGACCGCGGCGAACGCCCGCGCCGCCTCCGGTGAGAGCCGCCGCAGCACCGCCGGGTTCGCGCCGCGCCCGATCACGACGGGGATCTTCAACCGCCGCGCGAGCCCGACCGTCTCCGAGTGCTCGTCGGCGTCGACCGCGACGACCGGCACCCCGCACTCGCGCAGCAGCATGCACAACCGCAGCCCGACCTGACCGAGCCCGATCACGATGACGTGGTTGCGGCGCGGCACGGCGCGCTTGCCGAACAGCCCCGTGAGGCTCGAATCGACGAACCGGTTGATCAGGCCGCCCGTGAAGCAGGCGGCCGACAGCAGGGTGAGGATCACTGAGCCGCCGATCGCGACCTTGAACCATTTCGGCCCTTCGTCGACCTCGGTGTTCGGGCCCACCGTGGCGAGCGACTTCGCGGACCCGTAGAACGCGTCGGCGAACGGCTGGTCGAGCACGATCATCGCGCCGAACAGCTCGAACGCGAGCATCAGCACCAAGCCCGTGAACCCGTAGAACAGCAGCGCGGCGCTGCGGTCGTAGGGCTGGAGCACCGCTGTCACGAAGCTGCGCACCCGGTCTGGCTGCTGCGGCGGCAGGTCGACCTCCTCGAGCCGAGCGTCGAGGCCGAACCCGCGCCCGTCCTTGCGTCGCACCGCCAGCAGGTCGGGGTCGAGGCACGGGCCCGCGAGCGTCGGGGCGACGATGTCGGCGAGCGAGGTCACCGTGCAGTGCGGGATCGTGTCCGCGATCTGCTCGGCGATGGCGGGATCGAAGATCGTCACCAGCAGCGGCACGTCGGCGTCGAGGTGGCGGACCAGCAGCGCGATGCGCAGCGGGAACGCGTCGTCGCGCGTGGCCACGCAGACGAGGTCCGGGCGCGACTGCGCGAGCGCATCGCGCACCGATTCGTCGTCGGCGTCCGCCAGCCACGTGACCTCCCCGCCTCCGGCCTCCAGCCCCTCGCAGACCTCGCCGGCGAGGTCGCCACCACCCACCAGGAGGACGCGCCGCCGCTCGGACACGGCGCGGACCCTACTTCGCCGCCCCATGCGGTGATGCGAACCGGGTGGCTAG
>JBDTMF010000278.1:0-4825 GCA_039934455.1 Solirubrobacteraceae bacterium | reverse complement strand
ACCACATAGGGTACGCGGGTCACCAAGCCCGCTCAAGAGGGGTTGCCCGTGTCGCGGTATGGGCACATGCAACGCATGCTTGAAATGGTCGAGGTCGCACCCAACCCTCCTGAGCGCTTCGAATCCGTGCTCGAGCCCGAGCCGTTCGAGCGGCTTGCCCACGGCATCCAGGCCGCCCGCGAGCTGCTGGGCGAGCGCACGGTCTGGAACGTCAGCTCGACCGCCAAGGGCGGCGGCGTGGTCGAGCTCCTGCTCCCGCTGATCGGCTACGCGAAGGGCGCGGGCGTCGATGCGCGCTGGGCCGTGATCGAGGGCAACTCGGAGTTCTTCAAGGTCACCAAGCGCATCCACAACTTCCTGCACGGCTTCGAGGGCGACGGCGGCGACCTCGATGACGCGGCGCGCAAGGTCTACGACGACGCGCTCGAGCCGAACGCACGCGAGCTCATCGATCTGGTGAACGCCGACGATGTCGTCCTGCTCCACGACCCGCAGACCGTAGGCCTCATCGGCCCGCTCAAGGGCACGGGCGCGAAGGTGATCTGGCGCTGCCACATCGGCATCGACGAGCCCCACGACCTCGCGCGGCGGGCATGGGACTTCCTGCGCGCCGACGTCGAGCAGGCCGACGCCTACGTCTTCTCGCGCGAGGCGTTCGTGTGGGAGGGCCTCGACGACGACAAGGTCGCGGTCATCGCACCGTCGATCGACGCCTTCAACGCGAAGAACCAGGCGCTCGACGACGCGCAGGTCGCCGCGATCCTGGCCGCCGCCGGGATCGTCGACGGCGGTGAAGGCGACGCGACCTTCAAGCGCGGCGACGGCAGCGATGCGCGGGTCGAGAGCCAGGCGAAGATCTACGAGGACGTGCGCCTCACGCCGGCCGACCCGGTCGTCCTCCAGGTCTCGCGCTGGGACCACCTCAAGGACCCCGAGGGCGTCATCCGCGGCTTTGCCGAGCACGCCTCGGCGCACGAGACCGGCGCGCACCTGATCTACGCGGGCCCCGCCGTCGAGGCGGTCTCGGACGACCCCGAGGGTGCCGAGGTGCTCAAGGAGGCCATCGAGCTGCGCGAGTCGCTGAGCGACGAGGCGCGCCGCAGCGTCCATCTCGTGTGCCTCCCCATGGACGACTCCGAGGAGAACGCGGTGATCGTCAACGCGCTCCAGAGCAACGCCTCCGTCGTCGTGCAGAAGAGCATCGCCGAGGGCTTCGGCCTGACCGTCGCCGAGGCGATGTGGAAGGGCCGGCCGATCGTCGCCACCAGGGTCGGCGGCATCCAGGACCAGGTCGTGGACGGCGAGACTGGCGTGCTGTTGGACGACGCGCGCGACCTCGACGCCTACGGCGAGGCGGTCCGCGGGCTGCTCGAGGACCCTGAGCGAGCGCGGCGGATGGGCGACGCGGCCAAGCGGCGCGTGCGCGACGGCTTCCTCGGCGCGCGCAGCCTGATCGACTACCTCACCTTGATCTCGAGCCTCCTCGCCTGACGCTCGGCAAGCCGCCAGCGGACGAGGAGGACGACCCAGTCGGTGACGCCCGCCGCGAGGTGCCCGAGGGGGCCGCACACGAGCCAGGTGGCGATCCGGGTGCGCATCACGTCGCCGGCTGCGAGGGATCGTCGGGCGCCTCGGCCAGCACGCGTCGCCGCAGCTCGGCGCCGCGGCCGGCCGTGACCGCCCGCGCCGCGCGCCGCTCGCTGAGCTCGACGCCGCGCGCCGCCGCGAGCTCGAGCAGCTCCTGGCGCTCCTCCGACCGGCGCGCCGCGAGCACGAACAGCCACGCGAACAGCCCGATCGTCAGCAGGCTCTCCTCGATCATCATCAGCGCGCCCGCGGCGCTCTGGTCGGAGGCGGCGGAGATCCCGTGGCTGCCGCGGTAGAACGGATACAGCACGACCGAGTCCCACAGGAGCACGTTGGCGAGCACGGTCCCGATCAGCCGGACCGCGACGATGTAGACGAGCTTGGCGAGGTTGCCGAACCACTCGGGCGTCGGCAGCGGGCCGAACAGCGGCATCCACAGCAGGATCCCGAAGAACAGGAAGCACGTGTGCTCGACCGCGTGCACGAGATCGTGGTGCAGGGCCGCCTGGTAGAGGAACGGTGAGTGCCAGACGTAGAGGTCGAGCGTCCACATTGTGCCCGCCGCGATTGGATGCGTGAGCACGCGCAGGCGATCGAACAGCCGGATGCGCAGCACCGGCGCCAGCAGCGGCCCGGTCACCCCGAGCACGAGCGCGAGCGCCGCGAGGTCGGCGAGCAGCAGGTGCTGCGCCATGTGCGCGACGAGCAGGTCGTCGGCGAGATCGTCGACCGGCGCGCCGAGCGCCACGACGAGGAGCAGGAGCCCGGTGGCGAAGCTCGCGATGCGCCAGCGCGGCACGGGCGCCCCGCGGCGAGCCAGCGTGCGCGCCCTGACTCCGTACGCCACGGCGTAGCAGAGCGCGATCGCCGGGAGCGTGAACGCCTGGAGCGGTCCCGCCACAGCGAGCTCGGGCAAGAGCTGAACGGTCATCGCCTCCCTCCAGGCTACTTCCCGGACGGTATCGTCAGGGCCTCAATGCCAGCCGACGTCTCCACCACCGTCACCGAGCTGCCCGAGTCGCGCGTGCGCGTCGAGGCCGAGGTGCCCGCCGCGGAGGTCGAGAAGCGCGTCGCCCAGGCCGCCAGGCAGCTCGGCCGCAACCTGCGCGTGCCCGGCTTCCGCACCGGCAAGGTGCCGCCGCCGGTGATCATCCAGCGCGTCGGCCGCGACGCCGTGCTCGACGAGGCGGTCCGCGAGTCGATCGCCGGCTGGTACACCGCCGCGATCGACCGCGCCAAGGTCGTCCCGGTCGGCGAGCCCGACCTCAACCTGGCCGAGCTGCCCGACGAGGGCGAGCCGCTGCGCTTCTCGATCGAGATCGGCGTCCGCCCGGAGGCCAGGCTCGGCGACTACGAGGGGCTCGAGGTCGGCCGCCGTGAGGCGGTCGTCGACGACGCCGCCGTCCAGGCCGAGATCGAGGCGCTGCGCGAGCGCAGCGCCAAGCTCGAGACGACCGACCGCGCCGCCGCCAGCGGCGACTTCGTGGTGATGGACTTCCTCGGCACGCTCGACGGTGAGCCGTTCCCCGGCGGCGAGGGACGCGACCAGATGGTCGAGCTCGGCTCCGGCCGGCTCGTCCCCGGCTTCGAGGAGCAGCTCGAGGGCGCCGCCGCGGGGGACGAGCGCACGGTCAAGATCTCCTTCCCCGACGACTACGGCGCCGCCGAGCTCGCCGGGCGCGAGGCAGAGTTCGCGGTCAACGTCAAGGAGATCAAGGCCAAGGACCTGCCCGAGATCGACGACGACCTCGCGGCCGAGGCCGGCTTCGACACGCTCGACGAGCTGCGCGAGGACATCCGCACCCGCCTCTCCGAGGCGCAGACGCAGCAGATCGACGCCGAGTTCCGCGAGGCCGCCGTCGACTCCGCCGTCGTCGCCGCCGCGATCGACCTCCCGGACGCGCTGATCGACGCCCGCGCCCGCGAGCACTGGGAGCAGATGGCCCACACGCTCTCCCACCAGGGAATCCCCAAGGAGACCTACCTCCAGATCGCGGGCAAGACCGAGGACGAGGTCATCGCCGACAACCGCGAGTCGGCGGGCCAGGACCTGCGCCGCGAGGCCGTGCTCGCCGCCGTCGTCGCGGCCGAGGGCATCGAGGCCTCCGACGAGGAGCTGCTCGAGTCGCTCGAGCGCGCCGCCGCCGCCGATCGCACGTCCCCCAAGAAGCTGTTCGAGCGCCTGCGCTCGAGCGGCCGCCTCGACTCGCTGCGCGACGAGCTCGCCCAGCGCAAGGCGATCGACCGCATCGCCGACTCCGCCAAGCCGATCTCGGTCGAGCAGGCGCAGGCGCGCGAGAAGCTGTGGACACCGGGTGCCGACGACCCGGAACAGGCCGCAGCGAGCGAGCTCTGGACGCCCGGAAGCTAGCCGCACGACTGGGTTCGGAGGCGGTCGGCCATTGCTAGACTCGGCCCGGTCGAGCGGGTGTGAACGTCGAAGTCGCTCGTAAGCAGGATTCACACCGGACAAGCGAAACGAAGCGAGGACCGTGAGCCCACTCGTCCCAATGGTCGTCGAACAAACGTCACGCGGTGAGCGTGCGTTCGACATCTACTCCCGACTGCTCAACGAGCGGATCATCTTCCTCGGGACGCCGGTGGACGACCAGATCGCGAACCTCGTCGTGGCTCAGCTCCTGCACCTGGAGTCCGAGGATCCCGACAAGGACATCTCGCTCTACATCAACTCCCCCGGCGGCTCCGTGTACGCCGGGCTCGCGATCTACGACACGATGCAGTTCATCAAGCCGGACGTGTCGACGATCTGCGTGGGTATAGCCATGTCGATGGGTGCGCTCCTCCTGAGCGGCGGTGCGAAGGGCAAGCGGATGGCGCTGCCCAACGCGAAGATCCTCATCCACCAGGTGTCCTCCGGCTTCCAGGGCCAGGCGACCGACATCGAGATCCACGCCCGCGAGGTCATCGAGCTGCGCCGGCGCCTCGACGAGATCATCGCCGACCACACCGGGCAGGACCTCGAGAAGGTCAGGCAGGACACCGAGCGCGACTATTTCCTCAGCTCAGAGGAAGCCAAGACGTATGGGATCATCGATCGCGTGATCTCCGAGCACTAAGCTCGGGGAACTCGGCGGCCGAAAGAGGAGAGAGAAGTGGCACGCCCGACGGACTCCAACGAACAGCTCCTCTGCTCCTTCTGCGGCAAGTCGCAGCGACAGGTCAAGAAGCTGATCGCCGGGCCGGGCGTCTACATCTGCGACGAGTGCATCGATCTCTG
>JBDTMF010000277.1:0-4862 GCA_039934455.1 Solirubrobacteraceae bacterium | reverse complement strand
GAGCCGGAGGCGCGCGCCGGCATCGCCGGGATGCGCTCGATCGTCCGGGCGCTGATCGCAGCCGGCATACCACTCGTCTTCGGGCCCGGCGCGATCCACCTCCCCACCGTCCCGGAGCATCGCAAGTGGAACCGCATCGACCTGGGGACCGCCGACAAGGTCGCGAGCGCGGCACTTGGGATCGTCGACCAGGCGGAGCGTCTCGGGATCCCATACGAAGAGACACGATTCGTGTTGCTCGAGCTCGGCGGCTCCTTCAGCGCGGCGCTGGCGGTCGACTCCGGGCAGATCGTCGACGGGTTCGGCGGCTCAGCCGGTCCGATCGGCGCGCGGGCGTGTGGAGCGCTCGACGCGGAAGTGGCCTATCTCATCGGCGGCAAGCTCTCCAAGCGAACCGTCTTCAGCGGCGGGGCGCTCGACCCGGACGGTGACCTCGGGCTCGGGGCGCCCGGCACGCTGGAGCGGTTGCGCGCGGATCCGCGCGCTCGCGACGGCTGGCTCGCGCTCGAGGAGGGAGCGGCCAAGGCCGTGCTCGGGCTGACCGCGTCGGTGCCGGCGCCTCGGGAGGTCCTCGTGGCCGGTCGTCTGGCCTCGACGCCAGGGCTCCTCGACGCGCTCGCCGAACGCCTGGCGACCGTGGCGCCCGTCCGCTCCGCCCCCGCGGTCCAGAGCGCGGCGCGGGGCGCAGCGCTCCTGGCGGACGGCCTCGCGGGCGGGAGCTACGCGCCGCTCGTCGCTCGCCTGCGCCTGCGCGAGGCGCGCGGCGGCGCGCTCGACCACCTGCGGATGTACGGCGCGGAGCGGATCGAACTCGGCTAGCCGAGCCACCGGCGCATCGAGGTCTGCGGCATGACGGGCTCGCCGGTCCGAAGCTCGCGGCGCAGCTCGCCCAGCAGCCCCGCGCGCTCGGCGGTCAGGTTTTGGCGGCGGATCGTCTCGGTGCTCTCCTGCGCGGCGGAGACGAACGCCGCGTCGGGCAGGTCCGCGAAGCGCTCGACGACGCCGGTGACCATGGCGCGCACGCAGTCGTCGACCGTGCGTGGACGCCGGTGTGCCCGCTCGACCACCGCCGCCTCGTCGCTGCGTTTCATGAGCTCGAAGATCTCGCTCGACATCGCGCCCTCGACGATGGCCAGCAACGCCGCGACGTCGAACTCGAGCGCGCAGTCCTCGGGGTAGCCGAGGTGCAGCGTGCCGATGCCGAGCTGGTCGTGGGTGGCGACCGGAATGCTTTCCATCAGGCGGGCGATCTCCGACTCGGAGAAGCCATCGGCGGCGAGCCGCTCGCGTGATCGCGCGATCAGCACGGCCTGCGCGTCCGGCGCCGTCGTGATGCCCTGCGCGGAGACGCCCACCATCCGCCGCGCACCGCGCCCGGAGGCCACCGCCCGGGCGTGGAGCGTGTAGATCTCCTGCGTCGGGATGCCAGACACGGGCGCCGGACGCCGTTCGGGGAAGCGGGCGGCGATCATCACCTCGGCCCGACGCGCCTGCCGGCGCTCGCGCACCCGCACAGCCACCTCCTGGGCGAGCCGTTCGGCGCGCATCCCCGCGGCGCCGACCACGACATCGCGGACGACGTCGGCGATGTCGTCCTCGAAGCGCGACGCGTGCGCGGTCGGCCGTGCGGGTTCGGGCTCGACGATGCACTCGATCCGGGCCGACAACGGCTGCGCCGCTCGCTGATCCACGCCGAGCCGGACGACCATTTCCACGCCCGTGAGCCCGACGCGGGACGGCGACATCCTCGCGGACGGTGACGCCGTCGGGCGGTCCACGTCGCCGCGCGGCTAGACCGCTGCCGCGCGCGGGTCGAGCAGCTTCGCGATCGACAGCCGGCGGCGGCACATGGGCACGACGGCCTCGCGGATCTCCCTAGGGACGGCGTCACCCCAGGCCCAGGAGGCGTCCTCGGCCGAGGCCAGCACGTCAGCCATGACGTCCGGCGAGGGCCGGGCATCGATCAGGCATCGCAAGCCGAACCCGATGTGCCAGCGCTCGTCGCGCTCGACGCGCTCCACGCCCTCGAGCACCCCGGGCAGCGCGCCGTCTTTCAGGTCCGCAATCAGCGCGCGTTGCCCGGTCAAGAGGACGACCCCCTCGAGGACCATGTGGTAGAGGCCGATGCCCGCGTCCACGCCGGTGCGGCCCGCCGCGAGCTCGCTGGCCATGGCGGGCAGCCGCTCCTCGAAGAGCTCGAGCACCCTGGCCGGGGCGTGCTCCCGGGCCGCGTCGCGACGCTCGTCCGTCGTCTCGCCGGGGAGCTCGAGCACCTCGGCGGCGATGCGGTCGAACATCACCGCGTGGCGCTGCTCGTCCCGGCGCTGCAGGTAGAGCACCCAGGCCACCAGGGAATTGTTGGCGGCTTCGCCGAACGGCGCGAGATGCTCGGCGACCGCGTCCTCCGCCACCCGGAAGCCGGCGAGGAGCGCGGTGAGGCGCTCGCGGCGCGCGTCCGGAAGCTCGGGCCACGCGCGGGCGTCGGGGGCGAGGTCGATGGCCTTCGCATCCCACTGCAGACGAGCCGCGACCCGCGAGAAGAAGGAGGGCCAGCGGCCGGAAGGGAGCATGTTGCCGTTCCCGACCTCCTGCTGGGTGAGACGTCGCCCGGTCGCCGGATCGAACGCGAGATCCCACGCCTGCCGGTCAGCCATGGCGGGACGATATCAAGGGATATCCGCGGGTTCGGGGGTACGACGACGCCGGCGTCAGGACTGCGTGGACCGGTCGGCGAGCTTGAGGATGAATGACAGCGACGAGCGCGGGCCTGGCCAGTGCTCCTCGATCATCTCGAGCCCACCGCCGCGGAGGATCGCTCGCAACGTCAGGACGACGATGATGGCGTCGTCGACCTGACCGGCGACCGGGATGAAGTCCGGGATCACGTCGAAGGGGAGCGCGAGATACACCAGCATTGCGATGACGATGGTCCGGTACCGACGAGGCAGGCGGGAGTCGCCCAGCATGCGCTTGAAGAGGACGATGCAGTCCGGGACGAATCCGGCGACCGCCCGCGCGTCCGATCTCCGCCCCACAAGCGCGAGGACTCCGACGAAGATCGCGTAGACGATGACTGTCGCCAGGCCGAGGAACAGCGCCCACTGCGCCGTACTCGTCATCCGCGGGCCGGGTCGGAGGCGTCAGCTCTGCGTAGGCTGCGCATGGAGACCATTGTGGTCGAGTCCCGAGTTATGAGCCGGCCGTGCGCATCGCCATCGACATCGATTCGACCCTGCACCACCACTGGCCGCTGCTGGCTGCAGCGGCACAGCGCCGCTTCGGCGTCGAGTTGCCCTACGAGCAGCAGTTCCCCTGGGCCGACCGCCGTCTCAGTGAGGAGCAGTTGCGCGTGTGCATCGAGGACACGCACACCGATGCGGCGATCGCCGGCGCGCGCCCCTACCCGCACGCGGTCGAGATCGTCAACCGTTGGTATGGCTCGGGACACTCGATTCACATTCTCAGCCATCGCGCAGAGCGATCGCTGACCGCCACGCGGCGCTGGCTGGACGACCTCGGCCTGCGCCGCCACGAGCTCTGGTGCGGCTCCGACAAGGTCGCGCATTGCCGCGAGGTCGGCATCGACCTGCTCGTCGATGACAGCCCGGACAACCTGCTTCGCGCCCTCGACGCCGGCATCCTTGCGGCCACGCTCCACCACCCCTGGAACGAGCACGTACGTGACCCGCCGGGCGTCACGTCCGCCGCCGACTGGCGGGACCTCGCCCGCAGCCTGGAGCCGGTTCTCGGTGGCGGAGCCGCTTCGCGGTAGACCGGTTTATTCTCTGGGTACTCGACGAGCGAATGATCGACAATCTTCTCATCATCGGGTTCACCCTGAGCCTGGACAACTTCCGGACGGCGGTCGCGCTCGGGGGGCTTCAGCTCACGTGGCGCAACGCCTTGAAGGTCGCCCTCGTGTTCGGGTTCTGGGACACGGTGGCACCGCTCTTGGGCATCCTGGCGGGCGACTACCTCGGCAAGGCGATCGGCTCCACCGCCCAATACGTGGGGGCCGTCGTCCTCGGTAGCTATGGGCTTTGGCTGCTCATCCAGGCGCGGCGCACCCCGGAGCCGGAAGAGCTGGACCAACGGTGGGCGTTGTATGGCCTTCCTCTGCCCTTGAGTCTGGACAACGCATTCGCCGGCACGAGCCTGGGCCTGCTCGGGTTCTCACCCTGGATCACGGCTCCGGTGTTCGGCGGCATCACGGCCCTGATGACGTTCGTCGGGTTGGGGCTCGGGCGAGTCGTCGCCCACTTCATTCGCGTCCGGTCCGACCTGCTGACCGGCGTTGCGCTCGTCATCATGGCCTTCGTGCTCGGGCTGGGGCTGGACTAGCGGGCTTCGGCGAGCACCGCCGGCACCACGCCCGCGATCGACGAGCTCACCAGAATCTCGTCGGCGTGCCGGAGGTCGGCAAGCGTGAGGTCCGCCTCCTCGGCGGCCGGCGTCGACGTGCCAGGCAGGATGCGGCCGTCGGCCCGCGGTCGCAGGAGGGTCCCGCCGCGACGAATCAGCACAGTCGCCCAGCCCGCCTCCAGCACGCTGTCGTCGGCGTCCAGCAGCAGGGGCGTCTGCACGAGCGCGTCGACCAGTGCGCGATCGCGCCACTTGTGCGCGCCGAGCCCTCCCGGAAGCGTGTAGGGGTGCAGCACGATCGGCAGCTCGCGCCGGCGTGCGGGCGCGAGCGCCAGCCCGGCCTCGGTGGCTGGATCGACGTCGATCCGCAGCCGCGCGCGGCCGCGCGCCGTGCCGGCCAGGGCGCGGACGCGGGCCTCGAGGTCCGCCGGCAGCGCGCGCCCGTAGAGCTCGGTCAGGCTGGCGGCGAGCCGCGCGAGGTGCACGTCGAGCCGCTGCGG
>JBDTMF010000276.1:0-4889 GCA_039934455.1 Solirubrobacteraceae bacterium | reverse complement strand
CGAGGTCGGCGGTGAGGAACTCGCCCGCGACTCCGCGGACGCCGTCCGTGCCGAACAGGCGGCGGGACAAGCGCGCTAGCGCTTCGAGAACTGCGGCGCCTTGCGGGCCTTCTTGAGGCCGGCCTTCTTGCGCTCCTTGACGCGCGGGTCACGCGTGAGGAAGCCGCGGCGCTTGAGCTCCGAGCGGAGGTTCGGGTCGGCGTCGATGAGCGCGCGCGACACGCCGTGGCGGAGCGCGCCGGCCTGGGCCGAGACGCCGCCACCGTGGATCTTGGCCACGACGTCCATGCGGTCCTGGTAGCCGACGGCCTCGAGCGGCTGGCGGATGTTGCGCTGGAGCGTGAAACGGGGGAAGTGCTGCTCGAGCGTGCGGCCGTTGATGACGTACGCACCGGTGCCGGGCTTGAGGATCACGCGGGCGACGGAGGTCTTGCGCTTGCCGGTGGCGCGATAGCGCGCGCCGGCGGCGAGGTTGATCTCGACCGCGATCGGCTGCGACGCGACGTCGTCCTCGTCACTGTCGGAGTCGGCGTCCTCAGCGTCCTCGTTGTACTCCGAGCCGTCACCGCGCAGCGGGGTCTCGCCCTCGCGCACGATGTCGACCTCGAGGTCCATGCCGGGGATGGCCGGCTTCACGCGCGGAGTGGCCTCCTCGTCGTCGTCATCCTCGTCGGACTCGGCGTCGGCGACCGGCTCGGCGGCGGGCTCCTCGGCGGCCGGAGCGGGCTCTTCGGCGGCGACGGGCTCCTCAGCAGGCTCCTCGGCAGGCGCAGGCTCCTCGGCGACCGGTTCGGCGGCGGGGACGGGCTCGTCGGCGGGCACGGGCTCCTCGGCGGGCACGGGCTCCTCAGCGGGCGCCGGCTCCTCGGCGGGAGTGGGCTCCTCGGCCGCGGGCGTCTCGGGCGCGGCGTCGTCACCGGCGGGCGGCGTGGCCTCGGGCTCGGTGCCCTCGGGGGGGTTCTCTTCGGCCATCAGGTCTTGATCTCCAGGGGTTGCGGCATCTGCGCGGCGTGGGGGTGCTCCGGACCCGCGTAGATCTTGAGCTTCGTGATCTGCTTACGAGCGAGCCGGTTGCGGGGCATCATGCCCTTCACGGCGAGGCGGATGACCTCTTCCGGGCGACGGTCGAGCATCTCATTGAGCGTGCGCGACTTGAGGCCCCCCGGGTAGCCCGAGTGGCGGTAGTAGCGCTTCTCCGCGCGCTTGTTGCCCGTCACGGAGATCTTCTCCGCGTTGATCACGACGACGAAGTCGCCCGTGTCGATGTGCGGCGTGTACGTCGGCTTGCGCTTGCCGCGCAGCGCGTCGGCGAGCTGGGTCGCGAGACGGCCGAGGGTCTGCCCCTCGGCATCCACGAGCAGCCAGTTGCGCTCTCGGTCAATGGGTTTGGCGACGTAGGTCTTCATGACAGGCGTGCGAAGCACCACGCGAGGTCGCGCGGCGGCGGTCGATGATAGCGGGGAAACCGCTGCCCTTCGCGCGTGCCGTTGTCGCCCCTCGCGCGTGTAGACTGCCGCGGTTCATAAGTCTGCCGAGTTCGCCCTTTAAGAGAGGCGAAGCGGGGGAACCGAGGTTTGGGGCGAATCCAGGTAGTGCCACCTGGTAGCGCATTCGTGCGCGAGCCCGTCAGCTAACCCCGTAGGCGAGACAGGTCAACTACACAGAGGGGCGCCTTGCCGCATTCAGCGGTGGTCGTGGGCCGGAGCCGGCCGCGACGGACATACGCATACGTGCTCGGGTTGTGCCTCGCCGGTCTGGCGACAGGGCCGGCGGCTGCCGCGACGCCGCCCACCGGCGGCGCGCAGGCCGGTCCGACGCCGGCCATGCGCGCGCTCATCTGCCGCACCGCCTGCGCCGGCGTCAGCGTCGCCCGTGCCGGCTCGCGCATCCGGGTGAAGGGCCGCGCGCTCAAGGCCGTCGACTCCGTCGTCTTTCAGGGCGCCCCCGGCAGCGCCGACGATGTGTCGGTCGCCGCGCTGCGCCCCCACAAGAAGTGGGTCGAGGCGCGCGTGCCCCGCACCGCCGTCAGCGGCCCGGTCGTGCTCGTGTCCGTCGACGGCGCCGAGTCCGCCCCCTCCCCCGTCCCGCTCACGATCGACCCCGCGGCCCCGCCCCCCTCGGGCGGCGACGGCGCCACACTCGGCATCGACGTCGAGGTCCAGGGCAACCGCGTCTTCTACGGCGCCGAGCGGATGGCCCAGGTCTCCTACCTCGTGCGCGGCTCGCAGCCCGCGAACGTCGCGGTCGAGCTGATTCGCCTCTCCGACGGGATCGCGATCACCCGCTGGGAGCCCGGCCTCGTCGCGCCCGAGACGCCGCAGACCGTGACCTGGGACGGCACCGCCGGCGGCAAGGTGCAGCGCGACGGGCGCTACTTCTTCCGGGTCTTCGCGACCTCCGCCTCGGGCGCCACCGCGTCCTCCGCGCAGGCTCCGGCCCCGGCGGCTACCCCACCGGCCGCGTCGCCGGGCAGCTTCCTCTTCCAGCGCCACATCTTCCCGATCCGCGGCGCGCACACCTTCGGCACCGGCGCGGCGACCTTCGGCGGCGGCCGCGGACACCAGGGCCAGGACACGTTCGCCAAGTGCGGTACGCCGCTCGTCGCGGCCCGCGGCGGCGTCGTCAAGTTCAAGCAGTACCACTCGCGCGCGGGCAACTACATCGTCATCGACGGCGAGAACGAGGGCTATGACTACGCGTACATGCACCTGCGCGACGCGGCCCTCGTCGACGAGGGCGACCACGTCTACACCGGCCAGCCGATCGGCTTCGTCGGCGACACCGGCCACGCGGACGGGTGCCACCTGCACTTCGAGGTCTGGAAGTCCCCCGGCTGGTACAGCGGGGGCCACCCGATCGACCCGCTGCCGTTCCTGCAGGCCTGGGACAAGACCTCGTAGTCCGCTCCGCCGCTCTGCCGGGCGGCCGCGGTCAGCGTCGCGAACGTCAACGGCGGCTGGGTGCGGCTGGGTTTCGGGGCGGGTGTGCTGAGTTTGTCGGAATAGTTCCCACAAACTCAGCATACCCCGCCTCGCGAGCCGCCGCGGCACCCCGCACCCTCTCCTCAATGCGCCGTTGAAGTTCGCGCCGCCACTCACTCTCGCGGCGACGTGATCAGCGCCTCGCGCGCCGCCACATCATCACGATCCACCATCGCCGACGCCGCGTCGAACAGCGGCACCGGGTCCATGCCGACCTTGCGGGCCGCGAGCATGACGCCGCGGACCTGGGCCTTGAAGCCCGCGGCGTCGCCGCCGGAACCCGCGACCGCCAGCACGACGAGCGCGCGGCGGACCGCGGAGGGCTCGAGCTCGCGCTCGGCGCGGGCGGCCTCGTCGCGTGCGTGGGCCCAGAGGTCCTGGACCGTCTCCGGCGCTATTCCCACTCGATCGTGCCCGGGGGCTTGGACGTGATGTCCAGCACCACCCGGTTGACCTCGCGGATCTCGTTGATCATCCGCGAGGCGATCCGCTCGAGCAGGTCGTAGGGCAGCCGGGCCCAGTCGGCGGTCATCGCGTCGTCGGAGGTGACGGCGCGGATCGCGACGAGGTAGCCGTAGGTGCGCTCGTCGCCCTGGACGCCGACGGTGCGGATATCGGGCAGCACGCAGAAGGACTGCCACAGGTCGCGGTAGAGGCCGGCCGTGCGGATCTCGTCCTGGAGGATCGCGTCGGCGTTGCGAAGGGTGTCCAGGCGCTCCTTCGTCGCCTCGCCGCCGACGATGCGGATCGCGAGACCGGGACCCGGGAAGGGCTGGCGCCAGACGAGCCGCTCGGGCAGGCCGAGCTCGGCGCCGACCGCGCGCACCTCGTCCTTGAACAGCGCGCGCAGCGGCTCGACGAGGTCGAACTCGAGGTCCTCCGGCAGGCCGCCGACGTTGTGGTGGGACTTGATCGTGGCGGCCCCGGTGCCGCCACCGGACTCGATGACGTCGGAGTAGAGCGTGCCCTGCACGAGGAAGTCCGCTCCCTCGAGCGCCAGCGCCTCCTCCTCGAAGACGCGGATGAACTCGGCGCCGATCGCCTTGCGCTTGGCCTCCGGCTCCGACAGCCCGCTGAGCCGCGCGAGGAAGCGGTCCTCGGCATCGACGGCGACGAGCGGGACCTTGAAGTGGTCGCGGAAGGCGGAGATGACCTGCTCGCCCTCGTTCTTGCGCATCAGGCCGTGGTCGACGAACACGCAGGTCAGCTGGTCGCCGACGGCGCGGTGCACGAGCAGCGCGGCGACCGAGGAGTCGACCCCGCCGGAGAGCCCGCAGATCACGCGACCCGTGCCGACCTGGGCGCGGATCCTCTCGATCTGCTCCTCGATGATCGACGCCGGGCTCCACGTGCGCGCGCAGCCGCAGATCTCGTCGAGGAACGTCGTCAGCACGTGCTGGCCGTAGGGCGTGTGCACGACCTCGGGGTGGAACTGGATGCCGTAGAGGCCGCGCTCGACGTCCTCGAGCGCCGCGACGGGCGACTCGGAGGAGCTCGCCAGCTCGGTGAAGCCCGGGGGCGCGGCGTAGACGGTGTCGCGGTGCGACATCCAGCAGCTCTGCTCATCCGGCGTGCCGGCCAGCAGCCGGCCCTGGCTCGCCACGGTCAGCTGCGAGCGGCCGAACTCCCCCACCTCTGCCCCTTCGACACGACCGCCGAGGGTCAGGACGAGGGCCTGCATGCCGTAACAGATGCCGAGCACGGGGATCCCGAGCTCGAGCAGCTCCGGATCGAGCCGCGGTGCCCCGTCGGCGTAGACGGACGCCGGCCCGCCGGAGAGGATCAGCCCCTTCGGCCGGCGGCGGCGCACCTCCTCCACGCCCACGTGGTGAGGCAGCAGCTCGGAGAACACGCCGCACTCGCGCACGCGGCGCGCGATCAGCTGCGAGTACTGCCCGCCGTAGTCGA